>NZ_CP046444.1:1813246-2115454 GCF_014083945.1 Granulicella sp. 5B5
AACGCCGGAGTCTCCGCCACATGCGTCCGCTCTTTGCGCCGCCGCTTCCACTCATCCTGCGCCACGTTATAGGTAATCCGGTACAGATACGTCGCCACCGTCGCATCCCCCCGAAAGTAAGGCAGCGCCTTGTACAGCCGCAGAAACACCTCCTGCGCCAGGTCCTCCACATGCGCGCCCGCGCCGGTAAACCGAGTGAGCGTGCGAAACACCAGCCCCTGATGCTCACGCACCAGCGCCTCAAACATCTCCGGATTCGTTGAATCCGCTCGCATTCAGCCTCTGCTTTTCTTTCTTCCATTCCGAGCGCAGCGAGGAACCTGCTTCTCGCGCGAGCGTAGCGAGCGCCCGTCTTCCCCGCCTCAGACTTCATCTTCCTCCCAAAGTTTCACCCCGCGCCCACAAAAAATCTTTCCCCCTCCCCTGAAACTTCCGCCCGCGCTCACAGTCTTACGCCCCCATCGACGCCGCCACGAACGCAGCGTCGAGACACCTTTAGAACCACTCAGGAGAACCCTCATGCCCCTAGCCCTCTTCCTCCTCCACTTCCACGACTACAGCAACGGCCTCGACAGCCCCTTCATCGTCCCCGTCGCCGGCTGCCTTATGGTGCTCGGCATCGTCATCGCCGGCATGTGGTCCGGCGCCCGCAAGCGCCAGATCGAAAGCGAAGAGCGCCTCGCCGCCATCGCCCGCGGCGTACCCGTCCCGCCCACCGTCGAAGAGCTCGCCATGATGCACGGCAAACCCTCGCTCGACGCCACCCGCCGCCGCGCCAACATCCGCCTCGCCGGCATCATCCTCGTCGCCGCGTCCATCGGCCTCGCTCTCTTCTTCGTCATACTCTGGGCCGTCATCGGCGAGCGCAACATACTCTGCGGCGTCGCCGTCGCCCTCATCCCCTTCGGCATCGGCGCCGGTCTCCTGTTTGACACCCATATCCAGACCCGCGAGATGGAAGAGGCCACCCACTCCAATAACTCCATCACCCCCACCCACTAGCAAGAATCGGGGTGCCCCATTCATGACGCAGCTTCATCGCGGCATGAGTGGGGTGACGCTGCCCGCCCACCCCGAACGCTCGTCATCTCGACCGAAGCGCAGCGGAGCGGAGAGACCCCTGTATTTTTCGCAGGATGCTGGTACCCCGTTCACCCCACACAATATCCCCTCTTCTCTCGACCCTCATAGCTCTAAGCTCAACAAAACCCCTCGCCACCCGCAGGTTCGCTACACTAAAACCTGCATGTCCGACACCCCCAAACAAGCCCCGAAGACCCCCGCCCGCTCCACCCTCAAGGCCGTCCGCGGCACCCGCGACCTCCTCCCCGACCAGACCCCGCTCTGGAACCACGTCGAGTCCACCGCCCGCGCCGTCTTCGCCCGCTACGGCTTCGGCGAAATCCGCACCCCCATCTTCGAGGCCACCGACCTCTTCGCCCGAGGCGTCGGCGAAGAAACCGACATCGTCAGTAAAGAGATGTTCACCTGGGAAGACCGCGCCCGCGCCCGCGCCGCCAGCGAAAAAGCCCAATCCCTCACGCTCCGCCCGGAGTCCACTGCCGGCACCGTCCGCGCCTACATCGAGCACAAGCTCGGCGAGACCGGCCAGCTCCAGAAGCTCTACTACATCGGCCCACAGTTCCGCCGCGAGCGCCCTCAACGCGGCCGCTACCGCCAGTTCTGGCAGATCGGCGCCGAGGTCATCGGCCCTCAATCCTCCGGCTCCGAATCTCCTCTCCGCGACGCCGAAATCCTCGAAATGCTCGCCACACTCCTCGACGAGCTAGGCATTCGCGACTGGCGTCTCGAACTCAACTCCGTCGGCAGCAGCGAAGACCGCATCCGCTACAACGCAGCCCTCCGCGAAGCCCTGCAACCGGTCAAGCACCTAATGTGCGAAGATAACCAGCGCCGCGCCGAAACAAACCCCTTGCGTGTACTTGATTCGAAAGACGAAGCCGACCAGGAGATCATCAACAACCTCCCCAAGATCGCCGACTACCTCAGCGACGACTCACGCACCCACTTCGAAGCCGTCAAAGACGCACTCGACGCCTGCGGCGTCCCCTACCACCTGAACCCGCGCCTAGTCCGCGGCCTCGACTACTACACCCGCACCACCTTTGAATTCACAGTAACCACCGGCCTCGGCACGCAGAACGCCCTCCTCGGCGGCGGCCGCTACGACGGCCTCTCCGAAATGCTAGGCGGCCCCCGAGCCCCCGGCATCGGCTTCGCCATCGGCGAAGACCGCCTCATCCTCACCCTTCAAGCGCAAGCCGAAGCCGACGCAGCAGCCTCCGGCACAACACCGACCACGACAAAGTTCGACGCCTACATCGCCCCCATCGGCACCGCACAAAACCCCGCCGCTCTCGCCCTAGCCCGCGAGCTCCGCGCCGCAGGCCTAAAAATCGAAGTAGGCGACGGCACCTTCAAGCTCCGCAAATCCTTCGACACCGCCGACACCCTCGCCCGCCACATCATCCTCCTCGGCGAAGACGAAGCCGCCACCAAGACCTACACCGTAAAAACCTTCGCCACCGGCGAACAAACCAAAGTCCCCCGCATTGAACTGACGGAGAAACTGCGTAATTAGCCCTACCTCTTGACAGTGTCATCAAAATGTATACATAATGATGACATGAGTTCCTCCGCCACACTTCGCAAACCGCTCGGCATCCGCGCGACCCCGGAAGAGCATGAGCTCATCACCCGCGCCGCTCAACGTGAACACCGTTCAGTGAACAGCTTCGTACTGCAGGCTGCGCTTAATGCAGCACGAGGCGGGTCGAGTCGCCTAAGAACTCCGGAAGAGGTTCAAGTAGCCCTGACCCGCGCCCAGGCCCTCATGCGTCCGTACCGTGAGGCTGGCCACTCGCTCGTCGATGAGTTGATCTCTGAGCGTCGGGCGGAAGCCGAGCGTGAGTAGCCCTGTCGTACTCGACACCTCTGCCATCGTTGCACTGCTTGACGAAGAACCGGGAGCCGATCTCGTCCGCTCCGTCATCTTCAACGCAGCCATCAGCGCGGTCACACTCGCCGAGGCCTATTCGATTCTCTCCAAGCGGGGCCAGGATGGCATTGCAGCACTCTCTGAGATCCGCTTCGCCATCGAGCACGTAATCCCCTTCACCGAAGATCAGGCAGAAACCGCAGGAGCGTTGCGCGGGCCAACGAAACACGCTGGCCTATCTCTCGGTGACCGTGCCTGCATCGCACTCGCCATCGCATTGGGAGTTGAGCTTTATACAGCAGACCGCATCTGGGCAACGCTCAACCTGCCATGCACAATCAAACTCATCCGTTGACACACTAGAGACCGTTCATGCTCACCCTCGCCCCACACCGCGCCATCAGCCACTACCGCTGGCCCGCCGCCTGAGCATCTTTCGTACAATAGAAAGATTGTGACACTCGACTTTCTAGGCACCCTTCAGCGCACCCACCACTGTGGAGACCTGCGCAGCAGCAACTCCGGCGAAACCGTCACCCTCATGGGCTGGGTCAACCGCCGCCGCGACCACGGCAACCTCATCTTCCTCGATCTCCGCGACCGCACCGGCATCACCCAGGTCGTCCTCGACAAGGAGACCTCCCCGCTCGGCCACGCCAAGGCCGAAGCCGCGCGCCCCGAGTACGTCGTCGCCGTCACCGGCCGCGTCCGCACCCGCGGCGAAGGCCTCGCCAACCCCAACATGCCCACCGGCGACATCGAGCTCGTCGCCCACGACCTCCTCCTGCTCAACGACGCCAAGACCCCGCCCTTCTCCCCCGCCGAAGACGCCATCGCCAACGAAGAGGTCCGCCTCAAGTACCGCTACCTCGACCTCCGCCGCGCCGAGATGCAGAAGAACTTCGCCGTCCGCAGCCGCGTCGCGATGGCCATCCGCAACTACCTCGTCAGCCAGGGCTTCCTCGAAATCGAAACACCGTTCATGACGCGCAGCACCCCCGAAGGCGCACGCGACTACCTCGTCCCCAGCCGCGTCCACCCCGGCCACTTCTACGCGCTCCCGCAGTCGCCGCAGATCTTCAAGCAGATCCTCATGGTCTCCGGCTTCGACCGCTACTTCCAAATCGCCCGCTGCTTCCGCGACGAAGACCTCCGCGCCGACCGCCAGCCCGAGTTCACCCAGATCGACCTCGAGATCAGCTTTCCGCAGATGTCCACCATCTTCGCGGTCGCCGAAGGCTTCCTGCACGCAGCCTTCTCTGCTGCCGGCATCGAGCTACCCGCCGAACCCTTCATCCAGATGACCTACGACCAGGCCATCACCCGCTACGGCATCGACAAGCCCGACATGCGGCTCCCGGCGATGGTCGACCTCTCCGCCGAGCTCACCCTCGAGCTCCGCGACACGCTCAAAATCGATCCCACACTCCCCATCCTCGGCTTCACCATTCCCAAAGTCGGCGAGATGTCCGGCACCGCCCGCAAAGCCCTGCTCTCCGAGATCCGCGCCTCCTTTGGCGACAGCGGTCTCGACATGCTTGACATCGCGCGCCTCCGCACCAACCCCACCTTCGTCCCGCTCGCTGAAACCATCGAAGGCAAGCTCAGCATGGAGATGGCGCTCTTCAACAACACCAGCCACACAGCCGACGACCTCGCCATCGTCATCACCCCCAAGCCCGGCACGCCAGCCATGTGGAACTACGACCCGCAGTGGATCTACAAGCGCGTCGGCCAGCTCCGCCTCGAGCTCGCAAAGAAGTACGCAGACAAGCACAAGCTCTTCGAACAAACCGGCACCGCCAACGACTTCAAATTCCTCTGGGTCACCGACTTTCCCATGTACGAGTGGAACGAAGAGTCCAAAACCTGGGACGCCGCCCACCACCCCTTCACCTCCCCGCACGAAGAGGACATCCAATCCGGCGCTTTGGTCAACGACAAGGGCTCCGTCCGCGCCCTCGCCTATGACGTCGTCCTCAACGGCACCGAGCTCGGCTCCGGCAGCATCCGTATCCACCGCAAGGACGTCCAGGCCGAAATCTTCCGCTCCCTCGGCATGTCCAACGAAGAGGCCCACGAACGCTTCGGCTTCTTCCTCGACGCCCTCGAATACGGGACCCCACCCCACGGCGGCATCGCCCTGGGCCTCGACCGCATCGTAATGATCCTCGCCGGCGCATCATCCTTGCGCGAAGTCATCGCCTTCCCCAAAACCGCCAAAGCCATCGACTTAATGGTCGACGCTCCCACCACCGTCTCCGACACACAGCTCCGCGACCTCAGCCTCCGCACCGTCACCCGCAGCTAGCAATAGCTCACTTCGGCCTGCGACACGCGACAAGACAATCGCTTGTCTTGTCGCGTATCGTTTGGCTCATGTTCTCCGCGGCCAAGCTCACACCCCTCCTCTTCGCCATCGCTGCACTCCCCGCACTCGCCCAACAGCCCGACCTCGGCCCCAACGTCGACATCTTCTCCCCATCGACTCCCACCGCAACCATGCAGCAGAAGATCGACGCCGTCTACGCGACCGAGCAGCACAACGAGTTCGGCCCCCAGCGCCACGCCTTCTTCTTTCTCCCCGGTGAATACAAAGTCGACGTCCCCATCGGCTTCTACACCGAAGTCACCGGCCTCGGCGACACCCCTGACGCCACGCACATCACCGGCAACCTCCACGTCGACGCCGCCAGCCGCAACGACAACGCCACCACCACCTTCTGGCGAGGCGCTTCAAACCTGGCCGTCACGTCCCAAAACGGCCCCGCCCCAAATCTCATGCGCTGGGCTGTCTCGCAGGCCGTATTTCTCCGCCGCATGCACATCCGCGGAGACATCGTCCTCAACCAGAACCACGGCTGGGCCTCCGGAGGCTGGATGTCAGACACCCTCGTCGACGGCAACGTCAACTCCGGCACCCAACAGCAATGGATCTCCCGCAACAGCGACTGGCATAGCTGGACCGGCGCCAACTGGAACATGGTCTTCGTCGGCGTCCCCCACGCCCCCGCAAACAGCTGGCCCTCCCCGCCCTACACCACGGTCGTCACCACGCCCATCATCCGCGAAAAACCCTACCTCACCGTCGACGCCAAACACCGCTGGAGTCTCATCATCCCCGCGCTCCAGCACAACACCACCGGCATCACCTGGACCTCACCCCACGCCGACATCGCGCGCTCGATCCCCTTCAGCCGCATCTACATCGCACACCCCCGCCGCGACACCGCAACAACCCTCAACACGCAGCTAGCGCACGGTAAGAGCCTGCTCTTCACACCCGGCATCTACGACCTCACCGAACCCCTCCGCATCACGCACCCCAACACGGTCCTCTTCGGCCTCGGCTTCGCCACACTGCATCCCAC
Organism: Granulicella sp. 5B5; assembly: GCF_014083945.1. Taxonomy (GTDB): domain Bacteria; phylum Acidobacteriota; class Terriglobia; order Terriglobales; family Acidobacteriaceae; genus Granulicella. Next base: position 1,819,577 of record NZ_CP046444.1, read on the forward strand.
ACAGGGCAACGCCGCCATCACCACCGCCGACGCCGACGGCATCATCCTCGCAGGCCTGCTCATCGACGCCGGCCCGCAGCTCTCACCCGTCCTCGTGCAGATCGGTCCGCGCGACAGCCACGCCGCCCACACCAGCAACCCCATCTCGCTGCATGACGTCTTCTTCCGCGTCGGCGGCGCGGGCCCCGGCAAAGCCGGCACCGACCTCGAGATCAACAGCCGCAACACCCTCGTCGACCATACCTGGATCTGGCGTGCCGACCACGGCCACAACGTCGGCTGGAATCAGAACCTCAGCGCCAACGGCCTCGTCGTCAACGCCGACGGCGTCACCATCTACGGCCTCTTCGTCGAGCACCACCAGCACTTTCAGGTCCTCTGGAACGGCAACCGCGGCCGCACCTACTTCTACCAGTCAGAAATCCCCTACGACCCGCCCACGCAGACCGCCTGGACCAGCGCCCCTAGCACCGATGGCTGGGCCTCCTACAAGGTCGCCGACACGGTCACGCAGCACGAAGCCTGGGGCCTCGGCATCTACAGCGTCTTCCGCCACCCAGACGTCTACCTCACCCGCGCCATCGAAGTCCCACGCACACCCAACGTCCGCTTCCACGACATGATCACCGTCTGCCTCGACACCCTCGGCGGCATCCGTAACATCATCGACAATACCGGCGGCGCCGCCAAGTGCGGCAAACCCCGCATCGAACCGAAGCTGACGCTCTTCCCGCCAGCTCCGGCCCCCGCCATCCCTTAGTACGCGCTCGCCTCCGTCAGCGACTTCAACTGCGCCTCACTCAGCTTCAGCTCCACCGACGGAAACAGCGCCTGCAGTTGCTCCACACTCGTCGCGCTCGCAATCGGAGCCGTCACCGTCGGCTGCGCCAGCAGCCACGCCAGCGCCACGCTCGCCTGCTCCGCCTTCACCTCTTCGCTCACCTGCTTCAACGCCTTCAGGATCTTCATCCCGCGATCATCAAAGTACTTTTCCACCCGCGACCCGCGGTTCTTGCCCTTCGTGTCCTCCAGGCTCTGATACTTGCCCGTCAAGAAGCCCGAGGCCAGCGAGAAATACGGAATCACGCCCAGCCCATGACTCTCCGCCACCGGCGCAAGGTCCTTCTCATACGCCTGCCGTGCATAGAGGTTGTACTCCGGCTGCAGCGCCTTGTACTCAGGCAGCTTCTTGTTCTTCCCTACCGTCAGCGCCTCTTCCAACCGCGCGCCCGTGTAGTTGGAGGCACCGATATACCGCACCTTGCCCTGCTGGATCAGCTGAGAATACGCCTCCAGCGTCTCCTCCAACGGCGTCGCCTCATCGTCCTTGTGCGACTGGTACAGGTCGATGTGGTCCGTCTGCAGCCGTTTCAACGAGTTCTCCACCTCCGTCAGAATCCACTTCTTCGATAGCCCCTCGCCATCGGGCATCTTCATGCCCACCTTCGTCAGCAGCACCACCTTGTCGCGCTTGCCGCTCTTCTTCAACCAGTTGCCAATGATCGTCTCCGACTCACCACCCTTATGCCCCGGCACCCACACCGAGTACACATCCGCCGTATCGATGCAGTCGAACCCGCGGTCCACAAACGCGTCCAGCACCTCAAACGACTTTGCCTCGTCGATCGTCCACCCAAACACATTGCCGCCAAACACCAGCGGCACAATCGCCAGTTCGCTCTTGCCCAGAAAACGCTTCTGCATCCTCGCTCCTTTGCCTACACCCCGTTGGATACCATTCGCGCCCCGCAGGATGCTACCGCTCGATCATCGCCCACGACGCCATAACTCTGCGTCAGCAAAGGCCTCCATGGCATCGAATTAAAATGTCGTCCGTTGCCGCCATCACGACGACGAACACCGCACAGCTCCCTGCCAGCAACCAGGCCCGCGGCCTTCGTCCGTACACCCATGTCCTCGCCGTATTCCTGTGCGGAGCCATCGCCTTCCTTGAGCTTTACTGCGTCCAGCCGCTGCTGCCGCTGCTCTCGCACATCTTCGGAGTCACCGAGACCCACGTAGGCCTCACCATCAGCGCCTCCACCCTCGGCGTCGCCATCTCCGCCGCGCTCCTCGCCATCTTCGGCGAGCGCCTCGACCGCAAGCGCACCATCGTGCTCGCCATGACCGCCCTCGGTCTCAGTGGCCTGCTCACCTCCACCGCTATCGGCCTCTACTCGCTCACCGCCTGGCGCTTTTTGCAGGGCATCGTCACCCCCGGCATCTTCATCATCACCATCGCCTATGTCACGGAGGAGTGGCCCGCCCACCTCGTCCCTCGCGTCATGTCCGCCTACGTCGCCGGAACCGTCTTCGGCGGCTTCTCTGGCCGTCTCCTCGGCGGCCTCATCGCCGACCACCTCGGCTGGCGCCCCGTCTTCTTCATCCTCGGCGCCATTGGCCTCGTCGGAGCTCTCCTCACCCACCGCCTGCTCCCTGCCGCACACGCCAGCACCCACTCGCACAAGCACCACAAGCCAGCCTCACCCTATGCACCCCTGCTTGCGAACCTGCGCAACCCGCGTCTGCTGGCCACCTTCGGCATCGGCTTCTGCATGCTGTTCACGCTGATCTCCGTGTTCAGCTTCATCACCTTCTACCTCAGCGACGCGCCCTTCCACCTCGGCACCACGGCACTCAGCTACCTCTTCGCCGTCTACCTCATCGGTCTCGTCGCCACCCTCGCCGCCGGCACCGTCCTCGCGCGCATCGGTCTGCGCCACGGCATGGTCTTCGCCGTGCTCCTCTGCATCACAGGAGTCGCTCTCACCCTCATCCACGCCCTCGCCTTCGTCGCCCTCGGTCTCGCTGTCTGCAGCTCAGGAGTCTTCATCGCCCAGACCTGCGCCAACAGCTTCCTCCGCGACGCCGCCCCCGCCGGCTCCCGCGTCTCCGCCGCCGGCCTCTACATCTGCGGTTATTACATCGGAGGCACCGTCGGAGGTGTCCTCCCCGGCCTCGCCTACCGCTATGCAGGATGGCCCGCCACCGCAGCCCTCACCATCGCCATCCTCGCCATCGCCGGCCTCACCGCATGGTTCGGCTGGCCCGCCCACCGCAGCGACCCTATCCCGCTGTAACCGACTAGTTCATCCAGCGCTTATCGTTCGGGTCGCGCCTCTCGCCCATCGGATCGACATACCTGCCGTCCTCATCCAGGCTCACTTCCTTGCCCTGCTTGCGCATATATACGGTGAACTTCTTCGCCGCGCGCCTGCGCTTCCAGCGATAGTACGCATTGCGCATCCCATACCACTGCTCGCTCGCCCCCACGCGCACACCCTTTCGCGGAGCCACCAGCAGAAAGAGATACCCCACGCCGCCGCACAGCAGCGCCACCACCGCCCCAAACCGGTCGCCACCACGCAACGACAGCGCCAGATAGATCAGCACATAGATCGCCGCCAGGTACTTCGCCTTCAAATGGAAGATGAAGTTGAAGTTCACCACCTGCTCCGGTCCTCGATACGCAAACGCAATCAGCGACGCCAGCACAAACGGCCACAGCCCCGCCGTCGCCGCAAACGGTATCCACACCGGATGCCCCGCCGAGCTCAGCGCCACTGCCAATAACGACCCCAGCAGCCCGCCGCCGATCGTCGTCACCAGGAAGTACTCCATCAACCACCGGCCGCCCAGCTCCTCCTCCAGCGACGACGCGAAGTACCACAGCGACAGCAGCGCAAACCCCACGCTCAGCAGCCCATCGCCCACAAACGGGTAGCTCAGTAGCTGCCACACCGCACCATGCAGCAACACGTCCGGCACCAGCACCGCCAGGTCATGCAGCCTCTGCGCCAGCTCCGGCAGCACCAGTCCCAGCACCGCCAGCCCAAAGTACGCAATCAGCGTCGTCAGGATAATGCGCCGGGTCACGCCGCGAAACGGCGGCAGCGACAGCGTGACCGGCCCATTGGATCGAAATGCCATCCGCACTCTCCAGCTCCCTTGGATGCGGCTGCGGTTTTGCCGCGGCTACGATCTGCCGCGGCCCGCTTTATGCCGCCCCTACTTATTCGGCTGCCTCGGTCCAGAAGGCGACATCATCTGCCGCCGCACCGGATACGGCACCACCGCCGGGCTCCGATGCCCCGCAGCATCCACGCTGCGCACGCCAAACACCACATTGTCCTTCGATATATCCAGCCGGATCGTCAGCGCGCTGCCGGCTGAAACCACGTTCGTCCACGTCGGCGCAGCCGTCGGACGCCACACCACCTCATACGTCGTGTCCGCCGGCGCACCCTCCGGCGCCTTCCAGCTGATCACCGAAAAGTTGTCGTTGAATCCGTTCGTGATCTTCACCGGCGGAAACACCACATCCGTCGGCTCGCCCGGAGCGCTCGCAAACGTCGCCAGGCTGGCTGCATTCAGCCGTGCCACATTGGCTGTGTAGCTGGGCGTCACGAACTTCAGGTAGTCGCCAAACTCCACCGTGCCATCCTTGCCGTCGGGCAGCTGGCCCGCCTCCGTGCGCAAATCCTGATGCTGATGGTTGAAGTTCTCGCGCCACTCCGTCACGCGCACCGCGGCAAACCCCTCCGCATTGAAGCTCGAGTGGTCTCCACCGCGCCCAAACCGGTCCCGCCGGAACTCCAGCACCGGATGGAACGTCGTCGGCAGCCCCGCGGGCCTGAAATAGGTCTTGTCCACTTCGGCAATCGCCCGTGCCACCTCACGCGAAGGCGAGTCCGACTCATACCCATACGTCTGGATCAGGTGCAGCTCTTGCAGCGTCGCCGGGCTCGGCACGCCTTCGCTGAACACCCGCACCGCATGCATGTCCGGCCCCGGAACGCCCTTGGCCGGATCTCCCGGCGTATTGTCCCCGCCTACGATGTCGTTGTTCAGCACCGCTTCCAGCTGCCAGCCCTCGCTCTTGGCGAGCTTCGCCAGGTGCCGGCTGCCATCCAGACCCTGCTCTTCGCCGGCAACAGCCACAAACACAATCGTCGCCGGAAACTTCAGCTTGCTCAGCGCCCGCGCCGACTCGATCGATACCGCCACACCGCTCGCATCGTCATTCGCGCCCGGTGCCGGATCATGCGTATTGAAGTTGTCCGAGTTCCGCGAGTCGTAGTGCCCCGTCACCAGCACGCGGCGGCTCGCCTGCGCCGGGTCCGTGCCCTTCAGCACGGCATAAATATTCTGCAAACGTGTGTCCTTCGTAATCCGCGAATGAGGCGCCCCCGGCTCGATGAAGTCGTCGCGCTTCACCTCCAGACACCCGCCGCACTCATCCGAGATCTTTGTGAACTCGCTGTAAATCCAGTCCGCCGCCGCCGTCACACCCGTCCCCGGCGGCAGGTCTGTGTCCATGCTCGATAGCGTCGAGCGGTTCCGAAACGAAACCAGCTTCGCAATATCCGCCTTCACATTCTCAGGAGAGATCTTCGCAATCGCCGCCGCAATCTTAGGATCGGCCTTTGCCACCGCCAGCGGCTTTATCACCGGCTGCTGCGCCACACCTGTGGCTGCCACGCTCATCGCTGTCAGGGCCAATGCCCACGCTGTCCGTCGAATCTCGTTCTGCTGCTTCCAGTTCATTCTGGTCTCCATCCAATGGGGTCTAGGCAACCGCTTTGCCCGTTCTCGCAACACAAGGTTGACGTGCCTTCGCTCTCCCGCTAGAACTAGGAGAAGCCACACAATTTCGTCTGCGAGTACAGCTTGCTCCATCGTACTCGCCCTTTGCGTGGTGTGAAACGCTAACCGCACGCCCATCGTGCGCCCTTAATCAGGAGAAGCTTGTATGTCAGTCGTTTGCCCGGAATGCGACAACCCGCTCGATATCGATGTAGATGACGTGGAAGCTGGTGAGGTCATCACCTGCGACGAATGCGGAACAGACCTCGAAATCGTCTCCGCCGATCCCCTCGAAATCGCACCCGTCGACGACGAAGGGTACGATGATGAAGAGGATGATCTGCCTGATGATGAAGACGATGATGACGATGAGTAACTCCCCGCGCCGCCTGCTGCTGGCGGTGTGCCTGTCCGTACTGGCTCTCCCTGTCGCTCTCGGCCCTGCTACTCCCGCGCTCAGTGCCCAGGCCTCGCACATCGAGCGCACCGTCGACGGCAAGGTCGTCAACAAGGCCGACGCTCCCATCAACGGTGCCGTCGTCTACCTCAAGGACACCCGCAGTCTCAGCATCAAGACCTACATCTGCGACACCGACGGCCACTTCCACTTCGGCCAGCTCTCGCAGGATACGGACTACGACCTCTGGGCCGACAACAATGGAGTCAAGTCCAACACCCGTTCCATCAGCTCCTTCGACGACAAGAGCCACTACTACTTCACCCTCACCGTGAAGTAACCCACACCACCAACAGTCAGCGTGTTGGTGGTGGTGGTGCTTCAGTTTTGAAGCGCACATTGGCGATTTTAAGCGGCGAACTCGCAGCTTTGAAGGGGACGGGCTTTAGCCCGTCCATCAGCACCCTCTATAGAAACAAGGGCTTTAGCCCCGGAGGGTCAGCAGACCGGTACATCTCCCGCGACACCGAAGTCTACATTCTCCTGTACCATTCCCGTCCCCTCCCCACCGTGAGACTATTTCTTGCATCTCACAGCACAACTTCATACACCCTCAGGACGGTATGCCATGCAGAGTCTCACCGCTTCCCCCCTGCGTCTCGCCGCGTTCGTAGCCTGCGCGAGCACCCTCGCTCTCCTCCTCGTCGCCTGCAAATCATCTCCCAACGCTTCCACCGAAGCCTCCGCACCCCCGCCCACCACCATCACCTGTGCCGCCGCCGGGGCCGCCACCAAGAACGTCACCGCACCCACTGCCATCGACTCCACCTGCGCGCAGATCCCCTACGCTCCCGCTCTCTTCAAGACCGTCGAAGGCGGCTACTCCGCCAACCAGACCACTGCGGACATGTACTCCTGGCTCAGCTTCGTCGCGCTCAACTGGCCGGTCAACCCCGCCACCTGCGCGCCCGACCCCACCCAGTCCATCCTCACCAACCCCTCCAGCCCTACCTGGATGACCTACCTCACCACCGACGACGTCTTCAAAACCTCCGGAGCCCCCGACCCCTGGTGCGGTGCCTCCGCGCCCAACGGAGCCAAAGGCCTAGCCGCTGTCGCCTCCCTCCAGGCTGCACGCCTCCCCACTTCCGTCCGCGCCCTTGCCGCTGCACATCCCGAGATCCATCTCTTCCTCTCGCACGACTCCAAGAGCGGCGAGCTGGTCTCCTCCCTGCACGCCCTCCACGCCCTCGCCGCCGCGCCCACGCGCATGCAGGCCATCCTTCAGTCCACCGACCTCCCTATCGTTGACCAGAACGGCCGTTACGCCCGCTTCACCGTCAGCATGAACTCCGACGAAGCCAGCTTCATCACCAAAAACACCCTCTACACCAAGGCCGGGCAGACCAAGTACGGCAACGTCACCTTCCCCGTCAGCGACTCCAGCAAGGGCGTCATGGGCGTCATCGAGCTCAAGGCCGCCTGGAAGATCCTCGGCCCCGGCGACAATCCCGCCAACTTCTTCACTCAACAAGCCATCGTCTATAACGACTCCACCGGCAAGCCCAGCCCCGGCCCCAACCCCGTCACCGTCGGCCTCATCGGCCTCCACATCCTGCACAAGTCCCAGGGCCAGAGCATGTGGGCCTGGTCCACCTTCGAGCAGACCGACAACGACACCACCTCTTTCTTCAACCCCAACTGCAAGGCGCCTATACCGAACCCCAACAACCATTGCGTCGTCAACGCGACTACGATCCCCAGCAAGCTCGCCAAAACTGCCCCGGAGCTTAGCCCCACCGGCAAGCCTCTGCAGTTCCCCACGCAGATCCAGCCCAAGTCCTACATCGTCCCCTCCAACCCGCAGTACGACGCCGCCTTCCAGTCGCTGCTCGCCAGCACCCCTTGGGCGCACTACAAGCTCGTCAGCACGCAGTGGTTTGCGGGAGCCGTCGGTCTCGTCCCGCAGTACCTCGGAGCCACCGTGCAGGAGACCTTCGTCCCCCAGAACGACAGCACCGGCCACCCGCTCGACAGCTGTGCCAACTGCCACCAAGGCGCCCAGGACCCCGGCGGCCACTCCGCCGAGTTCAGCTTCATCCTCTACGACGCCCAACAATAACAGCCCCACCAACCTCCCCTCCCCGGAGACAAAACGGCCAACGCCCTCAAAAGCGTTGGCTGTTCCTATTTCCTACTCTCTACTCTCTACTCCCTATTCCCTATTCCCTATTCCCTGTCTCTAGCGAACATCAAGCGAATATAATCTCCACGTGGACGACACCGCCCAACCCGATCTCTTCGGCTTCCTCCACATCGACCTCAACAGCTTCTTTGCGTCTGTCGAGCAGCAGCTCCATCCCGAGCACCGCAATAAGCCCCTCGGCGTCACCGCCACCATGGCCGACACCGGCACCCTCATCGCCGCCAGCTACGAGGCCAAGGCCCTCGGCATCAAAACCGGCACCAAGGTCGCCGAAGCCCGCCGCCTCTGCCCCCACATCGTCCTCCTCGCCAGCGACCACTCCATCTACGCCGACTACTCCCACCGCATCACCACCGCCGTCGACAAGGTCTGCCCCGTCTCCCACAACCCCTCCATCGACGAGATGGTCTGCCAGCTCATGGGCCGCGAGCGCCAGCCCCCCAACGCACGCCGCATCGCACTCGACATCAAGCAGTCCATCCGCGACAACGTCGGCGAGACCCTGCGCTGCTCCATCGGCATGGCCCCCAACCGCTACCTCGCCAAGATCGCCAGCGATATGCAAAAACCCGACGGGCTGATCGGCCTCTTGCCGTCGCAGCTCCCAAGAGCCATCGCGCACCTCGAGCTCCGCGACCTCCCCGGCGTCGGCGCGCGCACCGAGCAGCGCCTCAACACCAAGGGCATCACCACCATGCCGCAACTCCTCGCACTCGATCGCAACGGCATGCACAAGCTCTGGGACTCCGTCTGGGGCGACCGCCTCTACCACTGGCTCCGCGGCCACGACACCGGCGACGACGGCGCTCCCGTCCCCAGCGAAATCCAGAAGTCCCTCGGTCACTCCCATGTCCTCGCCCCCGAACACCGCACCCCCGCCGGCGCCTGGGCCGTCGCCCACAAGCTCCTCCACAAAGCCGCCATGCGCCTCCGCATGGAGCACTTCTACACCGCCTCCATGGCCGTCACCATCCGCTACTCCCTCACCCGCGACCAGGTGGACGACCTTCAAGAAATAGATGTCCCGTCCAGCATGCATCTGGGTGCCCCATCTTCGCCGACGGCCTCATCGTCGGCTAAGGTGGGTTCGCAGGATTTCTCCTTTACCTACGATGTGTCATCTCGACCGGAGCGCAGCGCAGTGGAGAGACCTGCATCTGCCTCCGCCCATGCCGGCCCTCAGCCAAACAAACGCCCCAAAATCAAAAAACACAGCTCCGGCATCACCCAAACCGGCTGGGGCATGGAAGCCCGCTTCGCCGCCTGCCAGGACACCCTCTCACTCCTCCAGGCCCTGCAAGGCTGCTGGAAACACGCCCCCAACGCCCCCGAGCACCAGCGCCCCTTCTTCGTCGGAGTCACCCTCACCCGCCTCATCCCCGAGAGCGAATACCAGGCCCCACTCTTCGAGGACCCCGGCAACCGCAAGGAGCTCTCCACCACCATGGACAAGCTCAACCTGAAGTACGGCCACAGCACCCTGCACTTCGCCGGCATGCTCCCCGCCCGCGACAGCGCCCCCACCCGCATAGCCTTCACCCAGATCCCCGTCCAATACGGCAACGAGTGGATGTAACCTGACACCCGCAGCGCCTGCTCATTTAAGAGTCAGCGCCCCTTGTTGGGTATCCACCCCTAACTCCAATCGGCTCCGGATCTTACCTCCAAAACAGGGGGGAGGGTTCTAAGCCATGGCGATATCCGCCCTGCCCTTCAGAACAGGAGCAGCGCAATGATATTCTGGCGCGATGTAGGCCTTGGTCTGCATGGCCACATTGGCTCCAAAGGGTTTTATGTCCGATTCCAACATGAACGACCAGACGCCTGACGTCACAGCCGCCACGGAAGACACCGATTCCGCGTCCTTCAGCGACATCTTCGCCGAATACCAGCGCACCAGCAATCGCCGCACCGGCGAAGAAGGCCGCCAGATCATCGGCACCATCGCCGCCATCACCGCCGACTCCGTGCTGGTCGACATCGGCTTCAAGACCGAGGGCATCCTCCCCCTCACCGCGCAACCCGCCGGCAAGGAATGGAAAATCGGCGACACCTTAACCGTCGCTGTCAAAGGCCGCGACGAAGACGGCTACTATCAGCTCTCGCTCTTCCGCGTCGCGCAGCCCAAGGATTGGAGCGCGTTGCAAAAGGCCTTCGCCGAAGGCTCCAACATCGTCGGCACGGTCACCTCCGCCGTCAAAGGCGGCCTCACCGTCGACGTCGGCGTCCGCGCCTTCCTGCCCGCCTCACGTAGCGGCACACGCGACGCCGCTGAGCTCGAAAAGCTCGTCGGCCAGGAGATCGTCTGCCGCATCACCAAGCTCGACGTGGTCGAAGAGGACGTCGTCATTGACCGCCGCGTCGTCACCGAAGAGGAAGCGCTGAAGGCCAAAGACCACCGCCTCGCAAGCCTCAGCGAGGGCGCCATCATCGACGGCACCGTGCGCAGCATCGCCGACTACGGTGCCTTTATCGACCTCGGCGGCATCGACGGCCTGCTGCACGTTAGTGACATTGCATGGACGCGCATCACCAACGTCTCCGATGTCCTCGAAGTCGGCCAGCAGCTTGAGCTCAAGGTGCTCAAGGTAGACGCCGAAGGCAAGCGCATCTCGCTCGGCCTCAAGCAGCTCCAGCCACACCCATGGGACGCCGTCTCCGATACGTTCAAGGCCGGCGACCGTGTCCACGGCACCGTCACCCGCACCGCCGACTTCGGCGCCTTCGTCGAGATCGCACCCGGCGTCGAAGGCCTCGTCCATCTCTCCGAGATGTCGTGGTCCAAGCGCATCCACAAGGCCACCGAGGTCCTCAACATCGGTGACACCGTCGAAGCTGTCATCCTCTCCATCAGCCCCGAGGAGCGCCGCATCTCGCTCGGCCTCAAGCAGGCCCTCGGCGACCCGTGGGTAGAAGCCGCCGAGAATATCCGCGTTGGCTCCGTCGTCGAAGGCCCCGTCGACAGCATCACCAAGTTCGGCGCGTTCGTGCAGGTGGCAGAAGGCGTCCAGGGACTCGTGCACATCAGCGAGATCACCGCGGACCGCCGACTCAACCATCCATCCGATATCCTCCGAGTCGGTGAAGTCGTCAAGGCACAGGTCCTCGAGATCGACAAGGACAAGCGCCAGCTTCGCCTGAGCATGAAGCAGCTCATCCCAACAGGCCTCGACGAGTTCGTCGCCGAGCACAAGGTCGGCGATTCCGTCACGGGTCGCGTCGTCTCCATCGACAACATCGTCGCTCAGGTTGAGCTGGGCGAGGGCATCTTCGCACGTTGCATGCTGCCAACCGCAGCCGCCGAAACGCCAGTTGCTGCGCCCGCGCCAGCCGGTGCCGTCGACCTGTCTGCCTTCAGTTCCATGCTCAAATCCAAGTGGAAGACGGGCGACTCGCCCGCGTCCACGAAGAGCGCCGCCGATACCAGGAGCTCTGAGCCGATTCGGACAGGACAGGTACGCACGTTCCGCATCGACAAGCTCCATCCGGAAGAGAAGACCATCGATCTGTCGCTCGAAACATCTGCCGCGAACTAACCTTACTGTCACATCACAGCGGCGGCGCCAGATCTTAGCTGGCGCCGCCGTTGCCGTTTCAGGTGACTGGCATGCGCATGATCAGCTACGCTGGTTGCGCCATGCTGCGACTCCTCCCCGCCGTCCTCGTCGTCCTCGCCGTCACCGCCCTCACCGCATCCGCGCAGGCTCCGGCGACGGCTACCCATCCGGCGCGGCCTGTGATGCCTACGCGCGATCCACACACATCTGGTTACGTCACGGCCACCGATCTCCCCGACGGCCAGCTTCCGCCCGCTATAGCTGATGGCAACTATATCCTCGGGCCCACGCATATGCCGTCGCCGGATGCCGTTCCGCAACCCGGCATTCCGCATGGCACCGTCGCCGACTTCACCCTCACCTCTGCCGAGAGTAAGTACTATCCCGGCATCGCCCGCGAGCCTTACACCTTCGGCACGCCTGACCCGCACGATCCGGCCAAGCTCATCGTCACTACCAGCCATCCCGCGCCGTGGTCGCGCAAGGTCACCGTCTACATTCCTGCGCAGTACAAACCAGGAACCGTTGCTCCGTTCATCGTCGGCGCGGACGGCCCAGATGCGCTGCTCTTCACGACGCTCGACGACCTTATCGCCGCGCACAAGGTGCCTGTCATGATCGCCATCTCCATCCAGAATGGCGGCGGTGATGCCCAGGGCTCAGAGCGCGGCCTCGAGTACGACACCATGTCCGGCAAGTACGCCGAGTTCGTCGAGCACGAGATCCTTCCGCGCGTCGAACAGCAGTTCCACGTCCGGCTTACGCATGACCCGGATGCCCGTGCCACCATGGGCGGAAGCTCAGGCGGTTCCTGCGCGCTCATCATGGCCTGGTACCACCCCGAGCTGTACCACCGTGTGCTCACCTACTCCGGCACGTACGTCAACCAGCAGTGGCCGTCTAACCCGGCCACGCCAGGCGGAGCGTGGGAGTTCCATCGCACGCTCATCCCCAACTCGGCCCGCAAGCCCATCCGTCTGTGGATGGAGGTCGGCGACAAGGACCTCTACAACCCCAACGCCATGCGCGACGGCATGCATGACTGGGTGGTTGCCAACGAGAACATGGCGCGCGTGCTCGCCGCCAAGGGCTATCACTACCAGTTCGTCTTCGCCCGCAACGCCGGCCACGTGGACCGCGCGGTGAGGCAGCAGACGCTGCCAGAGGCTTTGGAGTATCTGTGGCAGGGATATCGGCCGAAACATTGAGCCAACCCCCACCCCTCCCCCCGGGTACTTTTCGATCCAAAATATAGATTTAGAACTTGTTAGGGCCGGACTTGTGAAGGTCTGATCCCCTGAAGGAAGACCGGAGTCAGCCATCGACGCGGGGTGAGTTTTCCAAGGCTTCAGTCACCTTTGAAAACCACCCGGCGGAGGGCGCACTCGCTTCTACCTTCATCTTTGATTATAAATGCGCTGTCAAGCGCGGGGCTGCGTGATTACTCAGCGCCCCAGCGCTTGAAGACCAGCGAACCGTTCGTGCCGCCGAAGCCGAAGCTGTTGGAAAGCGCATAGTCGATCTTCGCAGCCTGCGGCTTGTTCGGCACGTAGTTGAGCCTGCACGCCGGGTCGACGTTCTCGAGGTTCATGGTCGGGGGAGCCGTCTGATGCTGCATCGCCAGAATGGTGATGCCCGCTTCTAACCCGCCCGCGCCGCCGAGTAGATGCCCGGTCATGGACTTGGTGGAGCTGACGAGGAGTTCGTGGCTCTTCGCCTTCTCGCCAAAGACGTTCTCGATGGCCTGCGATTCGAGCGCGTCACCGAGCGGTGTGGAGGTGGCGTGCGCGTTGAGATAGTCGATCTTGTCGGGCGAGATGCCTGCGACACGGAGGGCAGCGAGCATGGCGCGGCGGCAGCCATCCCCTTCGGGTGCCATGCCGGTCATGTGGTAGGCGTCGCCGCTCATACCGTAACCGATAATTTCGGCGAGGATGTTGGCGCCACGGGCCTGGGCGTGCTCGAGCTCTTCGAGGATGAGGATGCCAGCGCCTTCACCGACGACGAAGCCGTCCCGGTCCTTGTCGAAGGGGCGGCAGGCGTGGGTGGGGTCGTCGTTGCGAGTGGAAAGGGCCTTCATGGCAGCGAATCCGCCGACCGAGAGTGGGGTGATGGCGGCTTCCGAACCGCCGGCAATCATGACATCCGCATCGCCGCGTTCGATGATGCGGAAGGCGTCGCCGATAGCATGTGCGGAGGTAGTGCAGGCGGTGGCGGTAGCCTCATTGGGCCCGCGCGCGCCGTACTTGATGGACACATGGCCGGCAGCGAGATTGACGATCGCAGCCGGGATGAAAAACGGAGAGATGCGCCGGGGGCCACTCTTCATGAGAACGGTGTGCTCGCGTTCGATCACGTCAAAGCCGCCGATTCCCGAGCCAATGTGGACGCCAACCAAATCACCGGCTTCACCTTCGAAGCGACCGCCGGGAGGGAGAAGCCCGGATTGCGCCATGGCCTCCTGTGAGGCAGCCATGGCGAAGTGGATGAAGCGGCTCATCTTGCGGGCCTCCTTCTTCTCCACGAAAGCATGAGGATCAAAGTTCTTGACCTCGGCGGCAAAGCGGACGACATGGTCGGTGAGATCGTATGCGGTGATCTCGCCCATTCCGCTCTTGCCGGCGAGCAGGGCCTCCCAAATCTGCGAGGCGGTGTTACCCACCCCGCACAGGAGGCCCATGCCCGTTACAACGACACGACGTTGCTGCATCGATTTCCGTTCCTTATGAATAGCGCCCATGCCCGCTGTGAGCGGACGCTGTAGGCCGCAAGGCGCGGGCGCCAAAATCCGCGGTGAGCGGTGTTAAAACTACTTGCTCTTCTGATGCGCTTCGATGTAATCGGTCGCGTCCTTGACGGTCTTGATCTTCTCGGCGTCTTCGTCCGGGATCTGGATGTCGAAGGCTTCTTCGAACTGCATGACCAGTTCGACGACGTCGAGCGAGTCGGCGCCCAAGTCCTCCTGGAAGCTGGCGCCGGGGGTGACTTCGGCTTCATCCACCTGAAGCTGCTCGACAATAATTTGCTTCACTTTTTCGTCTACTGCTGCCATTGCACGATCTCCTGAGTGTCCGGATGGACGAGTGACTGGGTCTGAGATGGGATGGGGAAACGGCCCGTTTCTGGCACCGGCTCCGGTTGACCGCCCCAGTGAGACAGCATACCGGCGCATCGGGGCGAAGTAAAGAAGGCGTGTCCGGGAAAAGGTCAGAAGATTCAACGAATTTCTTCGTAGACTGGCCGCGTTGCAGGAAATACACTGGTTGACACATTTCAACTAGAGTCGACGGGAAGACATGCACGAACCGATAGAGAAGCAAAAGACTTGTACGAAATGCCGGAACGGGGAGTTGCGCCGCATGAACCGTTCAGGGTTTATTGAACGCACCATCCTGTTTTACTGTGGTTTCTTTCCCTGGGAGTGCGTCATGTGTCGCAGGAAGAGCTATCGGCGCGATAGTGGCCACCGCTCTGCACTGCGGGCAGCAACCTAAAATTCGAAGAGGCTGGCGTGGCTGTAGCGCCTAGTCGTGCACTTCATCGTCGCTTGCTGCCAGCATCGGCAGCAAGCCATCGAAGTTGTCGGCCTTGCCAGCGGCGATTCTCTGTTGATCCTCAGACCCCGATTCGAGACTGACATCACGCAGTGTGCGGTTGATCGCCCGCGTGCGTACCCCCAGCTTGTCTATCGTGCCCTGCACCCGGCCCACGTCATCGGTCATCTTGTCCATCAGCTTTTCGAAGGTCCCGAACTCCTTGCGAGCGTTGGCCAGCACCTTCCAGACCTCATCACCTTTTTCCTGCATCTGGAGCATGTGGAAGCCCATCTGGAAGCTCGTCAGAATCGCGGACAGCGTGCTCGGTCCTGCGATGGTGACCTGACAGCTTTGCTGGATGTCGGCGAGGAGGCCGTCGCGGCGGATGACCTCGGCATACAAGCCCTCAGTGGGCAGAAACATGATTGCGAACGAGGTGGTGAACGGCGGCGCGATGTACTTGTCGCAGATCTTCTTTCCTTCAAAGCGGATAGCGGCCTCGAAGGCGCGACCAGCGCTTACGACATCGTTGCCGCTCTCGTAAGCGGCTTCGAGGCGCTCGAAGACCTCGCGCGGAAACTTGCTGTCGATGGGGAGCAGCATCTCACCGTTCGGCGTCGGGAACCTGACGGCAAACTCCACAACCTCCTGGCTGTTTGGCTTCACCTTCACGTTGTGAATGTACTGGCTCGGCGCGAGGCGGTCTTTGAGGAGCATCTCCAGCGCGAGTTCGCCGATGCCGCCGCGGGATTTGACGTTCGTGAAGATACGCGAGAGATCGTCAACACCGGCGGAGAGCTTGGACATCTCGCCGAGGCCGGCGTGGACCTTGGTGAGCTGGTCGGTGACCTGACCGAAGCTTTCTGTAAGGCGGGTCTGTAAGGTGGCGTGGAGCTTCTCGTCCACGGTGATGCGCATCTCTTCAAGCTTGGCGGCGTTGTTCTGGTTCAGCGCGTCGAGACGGGCCTCCACGGTGGCGCGCAGCGAATCCATGTGCGCTGTCTGGCCTTCGCGAAGCTGGTCGAGACGCTGGTGCAGCGCTTCGCGGCTCTCCACGTTGCTCCGGTTGGCGTCTGACGTAAAGGCCGAGAGCTTTTGCTGCAGGCTCTCCTGCTGCGCTGTTACCGCGGTGCGCAGCGTGTTGGCCGCCAGCGTGTTGTCAGCACGGAAGCTGTCGAGGCTCGTCGTGAGGCTCTTGCCCAGGAGGTCGATGCTGCCCAGTACCTCGCCGCGCAGCGCAACGCTGGACTCCGCCGCGTCCTTGCGCAGCTGTGCCAACTGCTCGCGGAGGTGAGCATCGAGGGTCTCGGAGCGGACGTCGAGCTTTGTCATCTGCGTCGGCAAGTCGGCGGCCAGCAGCTGCGCGAGCCGTGGGTCAACCGTGGGCTCGGACTGAGCCGTTTTGCGCAGCAGCAGCATGAGCAGCAGCAGAAAGTTGAGTACAGAAAGGGCAATCACAGCGTAGAGCATTTCGGTTTTCCTTCGCTTACCAACCTGCTGCGAGGATAGCACCGCAGCTTGTCCAAACCGCGGCGTTTGTTGATTCCTCCGCGAAGTGATTGAATAACAAAAGAGCACACTTTGCTCGCAAAAGGGTCATCACTTGCGTCCATACGGTATGTCACGAGTTCTTGCACTTGCTCTGTTTGTTACGATGTCGAGCGCTGTGAGCGGTTCCGCCGCGCTGGCGCAGACGGCCGTTGGGGGCCAGGTGTCCAGCTTCAAGGACACCTCCATGCTGAAACCGCCGCCGGGTGCGCGGGTTGCCATCATCGAGTGGGAAGACCTGGAGTGCCCGGCCTGTGCGCACGCGTTTCCGCTCGTTCACCAGGCGATCGCGCACTATCACATTCCGCTCGTCCGCTATGACTTCCTAATTCCGGGTCACATGTGGAGCAAGCAGGCTGCGGTGTACGCACGCTACATCCAGGACAAGGTTTCGCCGGACATTGCCACGGAGTACCGCCGTGAAGTGTTCGCCTCGCAGTTCCGCATTGCCAGCCAGGATGACCTGGTGAAGTTTACGCAACAGTTCTTCGCCGCGCATGGCAAGCAGATGCCGTTCGTGGTCGACCCGACAGGTGAGTTGCTCAAGCAGGTTGAGGCGGACCGCAATCTCGGCGACAAGCTGGGCCTGAATGAGACTCCGACGATCGTGATTGTGACACCGAAGGGCTGGATCCAGGTGAAGGACGTCTCCGACCTCTACCAGGCGATCGATCAGGCGGAGGCGATGGCAGGCAGCGGTGCCGCGACCGTGCATCGGACGTCTGCGAGGAAGTAAATTCGGTTTGGCAGCAGCGATCACAGAGGCCGTCCGCGAGGGCGGCCTCTGTGCGTTTGGGATGCGCTTCAGGCAGGCCAGGTAGACAGGGCGAGGTCGGCGGCGCGCTGGAGCTGCTCGCGCGAGAAGCCGCTGGCCGCCTGCACGGAGAGGCCGTGCATCACACTGGTGATGTACAGCGTGAGCGCCTCGGTGTCGGTTCCGGCCGGCAGGTCGCCGTCGGAGCGGGCACGGTCGAAGCGGGCACGAATCTGCGCGATGCCACTGGCTCGCAGGCCGGCGAGTCCGGCGCGGATGGGCGATGACTCGGGGCTGGTGACGAGCGCTCCCTGCACCCAGAGGCAGCCGCCGGGGTTGGCGGCGTCGGTGGCGATGGTGACCGCGCCGCGGAGAAGGGTCTCCGCCACGAGGCGAGCTGTGGGCTGGCCGAGCGCGCGGCGCACGTAGCGGCCGGGGCCGACGCCGTAGCGCTCGACGGCCTCGCGGAAGAGGGTGGCCTTGTCGCCAAAGGCCGCATAGAGGCTGGGGCGGTTGATGCCCATCGCGGCGGTCAGCTCGGTGAGCGAGGCGCCCTCATAGCCGCGCTTCCAGAAGACGCGCATGGCGGCCTCCAGCGCGTGTTCGCGGTTGAAGGCGCGGGGGCGGCCGACAGGACGGGCGAGAGGCTGAGGTGTGGCGAACTGGCTCATACGGCTATTAAACGCCAGTCGCGCAGAGAACAGGGGAATATTTACCGGAAGGTATGGATTCCGGCAACTACTGGATATTGACCAGGCCATGGGCCCCGCCGGGGGTGATGCTGGAGGTCTGCGGGGCGCGCCAGTGGTCGATGTAGCTGACCTGGTGGACGCAGCTGATGGTGCAGTTGGGAGCGCAGGACTTCTCGGTGAGGAACTCGCGCTTGACGTCGGCGCGGGTGTACTCGGCGAGCGGCACGCCGGGGAAGCCGCGCTGCTGGCTGCAGTAGTGGACCAGGCCGTTCTCGCAGATGTAGAGGTAACGCGAGCCCGCGCGGCAGCGCCAGTCGTTGGGCAGGCCGTTCGCGATGGCCTCCTGGAAGTGGTTGAAACGGGAGTAGCTGCGGCGGGTGAGGCTGCGGACTTCGTCCCAGACCTTGCGCTCTTTATCTCCGAGGGGTTTCAACTGTCCGGAGCCGTCGTGGATGATACCGATGGTGGAGCTGAAGCCGAGTTCGAGGGCACGCTTGCTAACGATCAGCGCGTCCTCAGGATGCGCTGTGCCGCCGCCGACCACGGAGTTGATGTTGACGTGGAAGTCGGCGTGCTCGGCGAGGAACTGGAGCTTCTTGTCGAGTACCTTGAGCGACTTCTTGGAGACCTCGTCGGGCATCACGTTGTCGATGGAGATCTGCATGTGGTCGAGGCCCGCTTTGTTCAGCCGCTCGATGCGGTCGGGCATGAGGAAGTAGCCGTTGGTGATCATGCCGGCGATGGCGCCTGTCTTGCGGATGCGGGCGATGATCTGGTCGAGCTCGGGGTGCAGCGTGGGCTCGCCGCCGGAGATGGTGATGACGGAGGTGCCGAGGCCGCCGAGGTGGTCGATGCGGCGGAGCATCTCGTCCAGATCGACGGGCTTGGAGACGTCGTCGTACTCGTTGCAGTAGGTGCAGGCTAGGTTGCAGCGGCGCATGGGCACGATCTGCGCCATGTACGGGTGCGACGTGGAGGCCAGCGCCGAGCCGATGGAGCCGAGCTCACGAAAGAGGCGCGACGCCTTGAGCAGGCGACGGTGCGCGGTCATGCGGCGCGCGGCGGGGGCGAGTTTCGGTGCGGGCGGGTTCTGGACTTCGGTCGGCATACGGCTCCACTCATTCTATCGTGCATGAGCAGTACACTGATGATCTGGAGGGCACCGACGATGCCGCGCGAGATTGACTGGAGCGATACGCTGGAGATTGGGATTCAACTGCAGGAGATGTTTCCGGATACCGATCCGTACTCCGTGCGGTTTACCGACCTGCACAAGTGGGTGACACAGCTGCCGGGATTTGTGGGCGATCCGGCGAAGTCGAATGAGGGCGTGCTGGAGGCAATCCAGACGGCGTGGCACGAGGAGTACGTGGACGCCAAGGACGCGTAGCGGCGCTGCACCCTCCCCCCGGTTTTGGGGCTATGATCCGCAGCCGATTGGGGTTAGCGGTGGATCGGACTTCCGATGCAGAAGGCTGTCCGACTGGCCGACGGGGTTCAGTCACGGTGGTTCGTTTGTCAAGATGGTGCTTGGTGAGACTGGCGCTGGGCCGTCTGCGGGAAGAGCCAGGCCGATGGCCGCGCGTCTCCTTACCGTTGTCTCTATTGTATGGGGTGTGTCAAGGGGACGAATTTTGATTGATGCGGGCGGTTTGAAAAGACTAGATTGAAGGTGTGGGCTCGAAGACCTTTGACGGCGTCTGGTTTGAGGCCTACTCACATGACCACCCGCCTTCGCATGTGCATGGGTTTTATACAGGAGTAGAAGTCATCGTTGAGTTGACGGCTTTGGGAGTCAGATTGTCCTCCAGGAAACGGGCGGTTAAACCTCCGGACTCGAAGCACTCAGATGTGAATCGGATTTTGCGGACTGCCGACAAGTACCAGAAAGAGCTGTGGCAACTTTGGCATGCTGCACGAGGGCAATGAAATGGTTGAGACAACAGACGAAGAGCTAGCGGCGGCGCTGGAGCGGATGAGGCAGGAGCCGGAAGAGCCGCATATTGTCGAGGCAGACTATCAGCGCGATCTAGAACTGTTCATCCTGAAGCTGAGCGACGGGAGGCGGCTCGTGCTGCCTCGTGAGAATTTACAGGGTGTGGCCGATGCTACGCAGGAGCAGGCTGCGGACTTCAATATACAAGCTCCAGGTGGGCCGATGGGCACACGGATCTGGTGGCCGCAACTGGATGACGGCATGTCCGTGGAGGGCCTGCTAGAAGGCCGGACCGGGAATGAGAAGTGGATGGCCAAGATTCAGCGGCGAGATGCTGCGGCGTAGAGATTCCTCGTCACGTATTACATGAAGGTACTTGGGTGCTGCTTGTTTTCTTCCAGTTTGTCTATGTCAGTTGGGAGCTAGAGTGTCGGATAACAGGTACGTTCTTGCCGATGAGGTCTCAAAGACACTGCGGTTGCTAAATCTACTGGATCACATTTATCAGAAGGTTTGTTCCCAAGTAATCGGTTCGGCTTTAAGTGAGCGGCAATACATTTTGCTGGGGCATGTATTGCGGGCAAAAGCTATATCAAAATCATCCCTGTTGCTGGCGGAGTCAGGCGCTCTGGAAGAGGTTTGGATACTCTCGCGCTCTTTGACGGAGTTAGTCATCAACTGTGGCTACCTCTACATCGCCCCGGAGCAAGAGGTTACCAACTTTATTTATCTCGACGGACACAAGATCGTTAACCAGGCAAAGAAATTGATGCAGCATCGCCCTCCCACGGCGCAGCTACCAGATAGTCTTACGGCTTCCGTAGAGGAGATGGCTTCTGGGGCGAGAAACCGCACAGGACTCAAGGATAATAATCAAAGTTGGAGCCGGTATCAGGACTTGGCTTCCAGAGCGCAAGAAACGGACAAGCACTACATAAATAAGGATTTTTACACTTTACAGCTAACAGCAGTCCCCTACGGAAATGCCGGAACACACTCTACGATGTTCTCTCTCGTGTGGAGTTTGCACGAAGTGGTGGGCAACACGATGGCTCCGCACGAGAGACGCCTCTCGATGCTCGGCGGTGCGGTTCATATCATTGTTCTAGCTATCAATCTAATGTGCCTTCTACTAGATGAAAAACATGCTCTAGGACTGAAGCACGATATAGTTTCGGCTTGCTCGTGAGCTTTGTTACGGTGGCTATGCAGCTTTGCGACGAAGTATCTGTTTGGGGAGTTTGCTGCCGGTGAGGTGCAGGGTGGCGAAGGTGATCGCCAGCCATGCGAGGCTGCCGGCGGCGAGGATGAGTAGGTCTCCGGGGTGGGTGGTGACGGGCGGCAGGTGGTGTGCGAGGATGTACGTCGCGGCGAAGGCCAGCAGTGCGGCGAAGAGGGCGCGGGCGAGCTCGGGGTACTCGAGGTGGGCGAAGCGGACGAGGTCTTTGCGGTGCAGCAGAATCGCCAGCGTGGCCGTCTGGATGGTGATGCCGAGGTCGGAGGCGATGGCGAGGCCTTCAAGACCGCGGGCGTGGAAGAGCAGCCAGTAGAGCGGGACGCTCGCCACGGTGATGATGGTGCCGGTGATGGCGGGGGTGAGGGTGTCCGAGGCGGCGTAAAAGGCGCGGGCGTAGATGCCCTGCACAGCCCAGATGGCCAGCGTGATGGCGAGCACGACGAAGAGATGCGTGGTGGTGACGGCGTCGTCGTGGTGGAACTTGCCGCCGCGGAAGAGGTCCATCAGCCACGGGGCGAGGGCGATCATCCAGGCTGAAACCAGCATGCCGACGCAGAAGAGCCGCGAGACAGAACGCGAGACGGCGTGCGAGAAGTCGTGGCGGCGGTCCTGCTGAAAGAGGCTGGCGAAGAAGGGCAGCGAAGCCGCGCCGGCCGCCGGGCCGATAACGTTGAAGGGCGCGTTGAAGAGGTCCTTGGCGTTGCCGATGAGCGTGATGCCGCCTTCCTTCAACGAGCCGAAGTAGTTGAGGAAGAAGCCGTCGAACATGACGAGCGAGACGCCAATCATGAGCGGCCAGGTGAGCGAGAACCACTCGCGGAAGGCAGGGGCGCGGAAGTCGACGAGTGGGGTGAAGTGGAAGCCGGTGCGGAAGGCCCCGGTGGTGTTGAGCAGGAACGAGCCGAAGATGACGCCGAGCAGAACGCCCACAGCGAGCGAGTAGATGCCGAGCTGCTTGTGCAGAAAGATGGCGCCGAGGATGATGCCGAGGTTGTAGACCAGCGGCGCGCCCGCCTGATAGATGAAGATCTTGCGGACCTGCAGCCGCGAGCTCATGCAGCTGCCGATGAAGAAGAACAACTGCGCGGGCAGGATGATGCGCGTGAGCGCGGTGCAGAGGTGCGCGCGCAGAGGGTCGTTGCGGAAGCCGGAGTTGGCAAGCCAGACGTAGCCGGGGGCGACGATCTCCGCGACCACAACGCCGATGCCGAGGATGACGAGCATGGTGCAGAGCACGACGGAGAGCGCGCGGTCGGCACCCTCGTCGTCGCCAGCGGTGAGGTAGCGGTTGAGCACAGTGATGAGCGAGATGGCGACGGCGCCGCCGGTGAGGAAGTAGCTGAGGAGGTCGGGGAGTTTGAAGGCGGCGCGGTAGGCGTCCTGCGCGGCGCCGGCGCCGAAGAGGTAGTTGACGATTTTGATGCGGGCGAGCGCAAGCAGGCCGGAGAGCAGCGCGCTCGCCATGAGCAGCATGGCAGCGGAACCGGCGGTGTGAGTCTTTTTGTGCGGTGAGGCCGAGCCGGACGCGGTCATTCTGCGGGAAAGAGGTCCTGCTGGCCGGGGATGGCGATGGGGCCGAGGCGCGGCTCAAGCCTGGGTTCGGGCTTGTGGAGACGCGGACGTTTGGGCTCGGCGACAAGACGCGGGCGCAGCGGCTCGGGTGCAGGCTCGGTCGAGACCGGTGCGCTGAGCTGGGTGTGCAGCGCGCGGAGCTCGTCGCGGAGAGCGTGCAGACGTGGGGCGGTGTCGGTAGAAAAGGCCCTAGCTGTAATGGCGAGGTTGAGAGCTTCGGGGTCCTTCGACTGCGCGCTGTGCGCTCCGCTCAGGATGACAGTTTTGTTATGGGGTTCAGCACTGGCTGCGGGTGTTTCGACCGCGGCAGGCGCAGCAGCGAGCGCTGGGGCCTCGGGCCTAGCGTCGGTCTTGAAGACCTGCCGCGCGCCGGGGATGGTGTAGCCGAGGTCGTAGAGCAGATGCTTGATGCGGAGCGCGGTCTCGACGTCCTTGCGGCGATAGAGGCGCTGGCCTGTGCCGCCTTTGTTGGGCTTCAGGTTGGGGAACTCGGTCTCCCAGAAGCGGAGGACGTAGGCAGGCACCTCGCAGATGCGGGCGACGTCGCCGATGCGGAAGTAGAGCTTGTCCGGGATGACCGGAGTGGGGTGCGCGACGGTTTTGCGGATTGGGTGGTGGGTAGCCATACTGCTGAATCTGCCCTGCCCTGCTCTGGGAATCGGCTCCGCTTGCGAGCACTAGAGCAAAGTATAGGACTGAAAGCTGTGACGCCGAAAGTAGTCCGGGCGATACCCCCTTTGTCTTGAGGGGGTTGGCAGTGGAACCAAGGGAGTTAACCCTACCTGAAGTGCTGGTTTAAGTATTGCTCGGAAGTGAAGGTCGAAGGTTTCGGCGGTCAGAGGCGATATTCGAGGAAGTGGAGGTCGAGGTAGCGGCCGAATTTGAAGCCGACTTCGTGCAGGACTCCTGCCGAGGTGAAGCCGAAGCGCGTGAGGAAGCCTATAGAGGCGGTGTTGGTGGAGTCGACCCCGGCGACCATGACATGCTTACCGCAGGCGCGGGCGCGCGCGGTGAGCTGAGTGAGCAGCGCGGTGCCGATGCCCTTGCCGCGGACGCCTTCGCGGATGTGGATGGTGCCTTCGACCGTGAAGCGGTAGCCGGGCCAGGAGCGGAAGTCGCCGAAGGTGGCATAGCCGAGGATCGCGCCTTCGTCGTCGACGGCTACGAGCAACGGGTAGCCCTGCGCGACGCGCGACTGCCAGTAGGCGAGGCGGTCTTCGAGCGTGACGGGTGTGTCGTTGTAGATGGCCGTCGAGCTGAGCAGCACCGCGTTATAGATTGCGGTCACGGCTTCGATGTCGGCGGCGACAGCGTCGCGGAGGATCATCGGGAAACTCCTGCAGAGAATAGATGCGGCGCTACGCCTCCAGCGCCTTCGGTTCGATTTCGATCTCGGGTTCTTCGTGATCTACGTCACCGAGCCGCCGCGCGGTGGGCCGCTCGTCGATGACGATGGTCTCCGCGATGCGGTCGTGCACGGTCTGGCGGTTGCGATTGATGAAGAACTGCAGAAAGCCGAAGCCGCCTTCGAGCAGCGAGGCGCCGTAACCCAGCGCGCGCTCGATCGACTGCCACCAGCCCATCTCGTCGTGTGTGAGCGAGACGATGCGCACCTTCATGAACCACTTGCCGATGGTCTGGCCTTTACTTAGCTTCACGGCGACTGCGAAGTACAGCGTGGACTCGACCAGCTCCTTGATGTACTCGGCGCCGTCCATCAGCAATCGGGCCACAGTCATGGGGCCTTCGTTGTCGTCGTGGTGGTTGTGCAAGCCTAGCAGGCCCTTGACGATGAAGATCGCCAGGACGTCGATCGTGATGGCCCACATTCGCTGTTTGAAGCTTGCCAGCGGCAGCCCGCTCAACGCGTCGAAACGCGCGGTCTCGTGGGCGTGGAAGTGTCGTGGCTCCCGGTTCAGCTTCGCCAGCATGTTCTCCATAGCAGCAGCTTAAACCATCCGGAGATGACATCTGTCACTTTGCTTTGCTGACGCGGCTCACTACCGGCAGCGGCTGTCGGGGCGGAGACTCAATCCTGTCAGCGCAGTTGATCCGCCCAGAAGCCAACCAGGAGCCAGCCATGAGCGCAGTCGTCGAAACCTTTACCGAACCCCAGTCCGCAACCGTTCCCGTAGCCTCTCTCGACGGCATCACGAAGCGCTATGCCAATGGCGTGGTGGCGCTCGATAACCTTTCGCTGGCGCTGCGGCGTGGTGAAATCGTTGCTCTGCTGGGGCCGAACGGCGCGGGCAAGTCCACCGCCGTGAAGCTGATGATGGGGTTGAGCGCGCCGACCGCTGGCAGTGTGCGGGTCTTCGGCGCGGACCCGCGCGACACCGATACGCGCCTGCGCACCGGCGTGATGCTGCAGGTGGGCCGTGCGCCGGAGATGCTGCGCGTCCGCGAGCAGGTGGAGATCTTTCGCGGCTACTACCCTGCGCCGATGCCCTATGCAGAGCTGGTAAAGGCCGCGGGGCTCGAAGGGATTGAGGAGCGGTTCTTCGGCCAGCTCAGCGGCGGGCAGAAGCAGCGGATGCTGTTCGCGCTGGCGCTGGCGGGCGATCCGGATTTGATCTTTCTCGATGAGCCGACGGTCGGTCTGGACATTGAAGCGCGCCGCGGGATGTGGGCAACGATCCGCTCGCTCGCCGCCCGCGGCAAGACCGTACTGTTGACGACGCACTACCTGGAAGAGGCCGATGCGCTGGCGAACCGCATCGTTGTGATCAACAAGGGCAAGGTTGTGTGCTCCGGCACACCGGCGGAGGTGAAGTCGCTCTCGCTGGGTGCGACGGCGGATGGCGCGGGCTCTTCCGCGACGATCAAGATCATCCGCTGCGTGACGGCGCTGCCATTGCAGGCGCTGCGCAGCATGCCCGGCGTGACGCAGGCCAGCGTGGCCGATACGTTATCCACGCTGACGACGGCGCAGCCTGAGACCACGCTGCGCGAGATGCTCGCGCTTGACTCGACACTGCATGCGCTGGAGGTGCAGAGCCCGGCGCTCGAAGATGCGTTCCTCGCGTTGACCTCCGATCAAAACTCCTAACCCTCGCTTCCGAATTCACAGGAGAAATCCCATGTCCACTACCGCCATCACATTTCCCGTCAGCGCGTCGCGCAGCCTGCCGCAGACGCTCCGTATCTTCCTCACTGAGACCCGCTACGAGTTTCAGCGCCTGCTGCGTACGCGCAGCTTCGCGCTCTCGGTCATCGGCTTTCCGGTGGTCTTCTATATCTTCTTCGGCCTCATCATGAACCGCGGCGAGCACATCGGCGGCATCACGGTGGCACGCTACATGCTGGCCGGCTACACGGTCTTTGGCATGGTGGGCGCGGCGCTGTTCGGCATCGGTGTGGGACTCTCCGCCGAGCTTTCAGCAGGATGGTTGGAGCTGAAGCGCGCGAGCCCGATGCCGCCGCTCGCGTATCTGTTTGCAAAGTGCATGAGCGCGATGGCCTTCGGTGTGATCATCGTCAGTCTGCTCACGCTGCTCGGCATCACCGCCGGCGGCGTGCATCTCTCCATCGCAGAGTTCGCACGCATGATGGCGCTTACCATCGTCGGCGTGATTCCGTTCGCGGTAATGGGCATGGCGCTGGCGCTGCTTGTGCCCGCGGCCTCCGCGCCCGGCATCGCCAACATGATCTATCTGCCGATGAGCTTCCTCGGCGGCCTATGGATACCGATCATGTTCCTGCCGAAGGTGCTGCAGCACTTCGCGGTGATACTGCCGACGTATCACCTGGCGCAGCTGCAGCTGGCGTCGTTTGGATATCCCAGCGCAGGCTCCGCGTCGAGCCACTGGATCGGGCTGATCGGCTTCACGCTGATCATGCTTGGCATCGCGCTGATCGCGTTTCGGCGGATTGAGCAGAACAGTTAACCGTTGAGGCGCAGTTGCCGATGCGAGGTGTGGGAGGCTGGCGTCCAGCCCTCACATCTCGCCTCCCCGCAGTACACTCATCCCAAGAGGCCTTCATGCCGGACCCGCTCGCCAGCCCGCCCAAGCATCGCCACATTGCATGGCTCTGGTTTGCCTACACCGGGTTCATCGTCATCGACCCGTGCTTCGAGCCCAGCATCTTCCTCTGGACCGTCACGCTGCTCGCCATCGTCATCTTCGCGTTCATCTTCGCCGCGTACAAACGGTGCGATGAAGACGAGAGCTCGCCGCGTCGCTACTGGCTTATCGTCGCCACCTTCATCCTTGGGCTCGTGGTCTTTCCGTTCAACGGCGGCGCCTCTACCTTCTTCATTTACACCGCGGCGTTCCTCCCCTTTGTTATCGCCTCCACGCGCAGGGTCCTGCTTCTCTTCGTCGCCGAGTTCCTCGTTATCATCGCCGAAACCTTGCTGCTCCACCGGACCATTTCCATTCCGCACACGCATGCAACCTTCGGCGCGAACTGGCCGAACACGTTTATCGCGATCTTCCTGATCCTTATCATCGGCGGGGCGAACATCTTCTTCGCCGAGCAGAAGCGCTTCAATCTCGCCCAACTGCAAGCAGAGCGCGACCTGCGCGCGGCGCAGGAGGAGAACAATGCACTGGCTGCGGTCGCCGAACGCGAGCGCATCGCACGCGACCTGCATGATGTGCTGGGGCATACGCTCTCAGTGATCGTGCTGAAGGCCGAGCTTGCCGGACGGTTGGTCGCTAGCGATCCCGCACGTGCGACTGCGGAGATCGCCGATGTAGAACGCACGGCACGCACAGCCCTCTCCGAAGTGCGCGAGGCCATAGGCGGCTACCGCACGCGCGGGCTTGCCGCGGAGATTGAAGCCGCGCGGCGCACGCTCGATCTCGCCGGCGTGACGCTGACCGTCGACGCCGAGAACCAGCCCGCCGCCAACCTGACGCCGCAGGAGGAGACGGTGCTCGCACTGGCGCTGCGCGAGGCCGTGACGAACATTGTGCGACACGCGCGTGCCACCACCTGCACGCTGCGCTTCGTGACGGAAGACCGGGAGCGGCGGCTTGTGGTGGAAGACAACGGCTCCTCGCCTACGCCGCCGCGCGAGGGCAACGGACTGCGCGGCATGCGGCAGCGCATCGAATCGATTGGCGGCCGGTTGCAACTGCAGCATGGCTGCGCCGACAAAGAACACGGAACGCGCCTGCTGATTACGCTGCCGCAGCCCGGAGCCGCCCTATGAGCGCGAAGATCCGCGTGCTGCTCGCGGAAGACCAGACCATGCTGCGCGGCGCGCTGGCGGCGCTGCTGTCGCTGGAGCCGGACATCAACGTCGTCGCGCAGGCCGCCAACGGCAACGAGGCGTTGAAGCTGGTTCAGCAGCACGCGCCCGATGTGCTGGTGACCGACATCGAGATGCCCGAGCGCACAGGGCTGGAACTGGCGACCGCTCTGCGCGAGGCAGAGAACAAGGCGCGGGTAATCATCCTGACCACCTTTGCGCGGCCCGGTTATCTGCGGCGTGCGCTCGACTCCGGCGCACGCGGCTACCTGCTGAAGGAGCGGCCCGCGACGGAACTCGCCGAGGCCATTCGCAAGGTGCACAGCGGCCTGCGCGCCATTGATCCTGCGCTGGCCGCCGAGGCGTGGTCCGCCGATCCCGACCCGCTCTCCGACCGCGAACGGCAGATTCTGCAGCGTGCAGGCGATGGCCGCACCTCAGCAGAGATCGCCGCGGAGCTGCGGCTCTCCGAAGGCACCGTGCGCAATTATCTCTCCGAGGCCATTGCGAAGCTGGGCGCCGCTAACCGCACGGACGCCGCCCGCATCGCCCGCGCGCGGGGCTGGCTGTGAGCCGCGCGATACAATAAAAGACAGTCGATGGCACCGCTCCTCCAGTCCGCCGATCTAGTCCAGATCGACCTTACCCCGCGCAAGCCCGTCGCCAAGCCCGAGTGGCTGAAGGCGCGCGCGCCCATGGGCGAGACGTTCCACAACCTGAAGAAGCTGGCCCGCGACCTGAACCTGCATACCGTGTGCGAGAGCGCACACTGCCCCAACATCGGCGAGTGCTGGAACCACAAGACGGCGACATTCATGATGCTCGGCAACCTGTGCACGCGGCGCTGCGGCTTCTGCGCGGTGCCCAAGGGCAAGCCGGAGCCGATCGACCATGAAGAGCCTTCGCGGGTTGCGTATGCCGTTGCTTCGCTCGGGTTGAAACATGCCGTCATCACCAGCGTGAACCGCGATGATGACAACCTCGGCGCGGCGCAGGCGTTTGTGAATGTGATTGCCGAGATCCGGCGCCAGTCTCCTGGCACGCAGGTGGAAGTGCTGACGCCTGATTTTCAAGGCGTGGCTGAAGCGCGCCGGCTGGTCGTCGCAGCGCGGCCTAAGATTCTGAACCACAACATCGAGACCGTGCCGCGGCTCTATCGCGTTGCTAAATCCGGCGGCCGCTATGAGCGCTCGCTCGAGTTTCTGGCCGAGGCCAAGCGTGAGTCGTCGGAACATGAACTGGGGCCGATTGTGACGAAAACCGGCATCATCGTTGGCATGGGCGAGGAGATGCACGAACTGCTCGGCGTCTTCCGCGATCTCGCTGACCGCAAGGTCGATATCCTCACCGTCGGCCAGTACCTGCGCCCCTCGCGCGACCACCTGCCGATGTCGCGCTTCTACACGCCCGACGAGTTTGCGTTCCTGAAGCACGAGGCGTTGCAGATGGGCTTCCGCCACGTAGAAAGCGGCCCGCTGGTGCGCAGCAGCTACCACGCGCATGAGCAGGCGCAATCGACCGGCCTCGCTTAAGCGAGCACCTCATCCACAACAGGTAAGCTTGCAGGCCGTGGATAGCGCGGCGTTGTGGCCATCATCGTCCCAATCTTCTCGACCGGGCCAATGCCCCCGCGCGCGCCTTCGCCGGTGCAGTTCATGGCTGCGGCTGCGCAGGCGAAGTCGAGTTGCTGCTGCAGCGGCCAGCCCTGCAGCAGGCCATACAAGAAGCCTGCGTGGAAAATGTCGCCCGCGCCGGTCGTGTCGACCACCTGCACCTGGTACGCGGCGCTGTAGTGGAAGCGGCTACCGTCCCACGCGAGCACGCCGTTCTCACCCAGTGTTGCCGCGGTGAGCGAGCAGCCATAACGCGCCTGCATCTTTTTGAGCGCCTCGTGCAGGTCCGGCTCCTGCATTATGCGGCAAGGGAAGTCACGGCTGACGATAAGGCAGTCGATGCGTTCGAGCAGCGCTTCAACACCTTCATACGGCTCATCGAGGTCGGCAACGACGGGGATGCCTGCCTCGCGCGCCCACTGCGCCGCCTGCGTTGCTGCTGCTGTGTCGTGCCCATCGACGAGCAGTGCACGCGCCTTGGCGACCCACTCGCGCTGCAGTTCCTGTGGCTGCAGGATGAGGCGGTCGTCCTTGCGACAGAGCACGGTGCGCTCGCCCTGCTTGTCGACAAGGATCAGCGAGCGCGGGCTGGCCGCGCCGGGCACATGAATGAGCCGCATCTCGACACCGGCTTGCGCGAAGGCGCGTTCATGCAGCCGCGCCGCGTCGTCATCGCCAAGCTTGCCGACGTAGCGCGTGCTCAGGCCCCACGTCTGGCACGCCACCATCGCCGAGGCCACCTGACCGCCCGGCATCACGGACTCCTGCGTGTACTCCAGCTTTGAGCCGCGCGCGGGGAACTCCGCCAGCGGGATCAGCGTATCGGTGGCGTTCAGCCCAACACCCACCAGGTCAACCTTGGCAATCAACGGCATCACGCCATTCTAGCTGTTGCAGCGTGCTTTCTACGAGGCGACGGCTCAGTCTGCAGCGAGACGCTCCAGCTTCGTCACCTCGACCATCGTAGAGTAGAAGGTTGCGCCGCCGCCGATGTCCGTGAGCCGCTCGCTTGTGAGTGCGTTCACATTCTTGCCCTCGGCGGAGAGCTTCTGCCAGTCCAGCCGCGCGGCCACCACGCCTGCTGCAATCGACTCACCCACACGCGCCGTCAGCGTCACGCGCCCGCGCCCGTTCCACACCGAGACGGCATCGCCTGTCTTCAACCCGCGCGCGGCTGCATCGACCGTGTGCATCTCCAGCACGCCTGCGGTCTTGCGCTCCATCTGCTGATGCACAGGCAGGTTCGCGAAGGTGCTGTTCATAAAGTTGTCCGCCTTGCGCGGCAGGAACTCCAGCGGATACGCGATTTCGGCGTCGGTGCCGTTGCGCGACTCTCTCGGCGCAATCCAGACGGGCACAGGCGTGAATTCGCCGCGGCCGCTTGGCGTGCCAAACCATTTGGCGGAACTGAACGGCAGCTCGTCTTCAGGCAGCGCCAGCGCAACGTGGCCCTCGCGCTCGAGCCGCTCCTTGGTCACGCCGTCGAGCCACGGGTGCTGCACGTCGAGCGCCTGCGCGATCAACTCGTCCTCGCCGTCGAGGAACGCGTTTTCGCCCGGAAACATGTGCTGGCCGAGCGCGCCGAACATCGCGACGTTGCTGCGCGCCTCACCCAGCGGCGCGATGGCAGGCATGGAGATCTGCGCCTGCAGATGCCCGTAGGCGCCCATCAGGTCCTTGGCTTCGAGGAACGTCGTTGCCGGCAGCACGATGTCCGCGTAGTCGGTAGTGTCCGTAAAGAACTGCTCGTGCACCACGGTGAACAGGTCGTCTCTCCGCAGACCGGCGAGCACCTTTGCAGAGTCCGGCGCGACCGCCGCCGCATTGCAGTTGTAGACAACGAGCGCCTTCACCGGCGGCCCCTGCAACTCCGTCAGCGCCTCGCCCAGCTGGCTCATGTTCACCACGCGCGACGCCCGGCCAAGCGGGCTGCTCTGCATCAGCTCCGGCATCTGCAGCCGCTTGCTGTTGTAGGGGAACGAGCCGCTGGTCGAGAGCAACATCCCGCCGCCGCGCTGCTTCCAGCTACCTGTAATCAGCGGCAGCATGGCGATGGCGCGCGCGGCAGTGCCGCCGTTTTCGCTGCGCTGCACGCCGTAGTTCATGCGGATGACCGCAGGGCCACGGCCGTCGCGACCGGCCTGTCCATAGGCCCGCGCAAGCCGCTCAATCGTCTCTACCGCAAGGCCCGTAACCCGTGCCGCGCGCTCTGGCGAGTGCTCCTCACGCAGCGCATGCGCGCGCAACTCTTCGACGCCGCGAGTGCAGTCGCGCAGATACTCCTCATCCGCGTGGGAGTCGCGAAACAACACATGCATGATCGCCAGTGCGAGCAGGCCGTCGGTGCCGGGGCGAATCGCGAGATGCTCGTCTGCCAGTGCTGCCGTGCGCGTCTTGTATGGGTCAATCACCATCAGCCGCGCACCGTTGCGGCGGGCCTCTTCAATAAACGGCCACAGGTGGATGTTATTGCCGTGGATGTTCGCGCCCCACGCGATGATCAGGCCGGCGTGCGCGAACTCCTGCGGCACGGTGCCAAGCTTGGCGCCGTAGACGCTAGTGAGCGCAGCGCCGCCCGCGCTCGCACAGATGGTGCGGTCGAGCTGCGAGGCGCCCAGCCGATGAAAAAACCTGCGGTCCATGGAGCCGTAGCCGAGCTGCCCGATGGTGCCCGCATAGCTGTACGGCAGGATGCTCTCCGGCCCATGCTCACCTGCAATGGCCTTCAACCGTGCCGCGATGGTATCCAGCGCCTCGTCCCAGCTGATGCGCTCGAAGGCCTCGGTCTCACGCCCTTGCGGCAGCGGCCCCTTGGGCACGCCGGCCTTGCGGCGCATGGGGTACAGCAGCCGGTCGGGCGAGTAGACGCGGTCGAGATAGCGCGCTACCTTGCCACACAGAAAGCCGCGCGTGACCGGATGCGCCGGGTCGCCCTGCACCTTCAACGCGCGACCGGTCAACTCGTCCACCGTCACCAGCACGCCGCACGAGTCCGGGCAGTCGTGCGTGCAGACCGCATGGACGCTCCTTGTGTTGGCGTTTGGCTCAGGCATAGGTATATTGTAGGCGTCTCTGTCCTGCGAATTGCAGCAACTTCTCTCCAGGAGCCTTTCATGCGTCCGTTCCGTTTTGTCCTCGCAGCCATCCTCTGCGTGCTTCCGCTGGCTGCAGCCGCGCAGTACAACGGCGAGGCCGCAACCATCATCGGTGTGATGAACAAGTCCGCGGCAGACTGGAACCGCGGCGACCTCGACACCTTTGCCACCTCCTACAAGGACTCGCCGGACATTTTGTTCATTGGCCGCAGCATCAGCCGCGGCTATCAGCAGATGGTGGCCACCTACAAGCGCAACTACGCCACGCGCGAGCAGATGGGCACGCTGACCTTTACGCAGCTTGAGGTGCAGCCGCTGGACGTGCGCTTTGCCACCGTCACCGGGCACTTTCACCTGGAGCGCACGCAGGCAGGTGGCGGCAACGCCGATGGCTACTTTCTGCTGGTGTTTGAGAAGACCCTGGCCGGCTGGAAGATCGTGCGTGACGACTCGACCTCGCTGCCGCCCGGTCAACAATAGTCGAATGCTGCCAGAACCAATCGCCATCGCTGCTCGTACTATGGAAACTGGAGGTCTTCGATGCGTCGCCTTCGTCCCGCGCATTTCGTTCTGCTTGCCGTGGCCTGTTGCGCGTTGCCTGCGCTCGCACAGCAAGCTGACCAGCTGTACACCGCAACCCACGAGCAGCTCGAAGTCACAAAGACGCTGCTGGAGCAGCAGGCCGCCTGGAACAAGGGCGACCTCGCCGCTTATGTGAACTTCTACAAGGGTGCGCCGGATACCATTGCGGTGCTCGCCGCGCCAGTGCATGGCCTGCAGAGCATCTACAACGCTTACCTCGTCAACTTTCCCAACGCCGCTGCGATGGGCTCGCTCGACGAGTCCGAGGTGAATGTGCGCGAGCTTGGCGATAACTTCGCGCTCGCCACCGGCAAGTATCAGCTCACGCGCAACAAGAAGGCCGGCGGCGATGCCATGGGGACCTTCACCGACATCCTTGAGAAGACAGACCGCGGCTGGCGGATTATCTACAGCTCCACCACATGACACTGCCCGCAACCCCGCTGCTCGAAGCCCGCCACTTGACCAAGCGCTACGGCGATAGCACCGTCGTCGACGATGTGTCGATCACGCTGCATCGTGGCGAAACGCTGGGCCTGGTCGGCGAGTCCGGCTCTGGCAAAAGCACCGTCGCGCGCATGGTGCTGCGACTGATTGAGCCGACAAGCGGCAGTGTCACACTGCACAATGCCGATGGCTCCGCGACGGATCTACTTGCGCTCCGACCGCGCGAGCTATGCCGCCTGCGCCGCCGTGCGGCCATCGTCTTTCAGGACCCCTACGCCGCGCTGAACCCGCGCCTCACTGTAGAGCAGACGCTGCGCGAACCGTTCGCCATCCACCATGAGCGCCCAGCCGAAGGCATCCATGCGCGGCTGCTGGTGCTGCTGGATGAAGTTGGTTTGCCGACAACAGCTCTCAGCCGCTATCCGCATGAGTTCTCCGGCGGCCAGCGGCAACGCATCAACATTGCGCGGGCGCTCGCGCTGCGGCCGGAGCTGCTGGTGCTCGATGAGCCGGTGAGCGCGCTCGATGTCTCGGTGGCCGCGCAGGTGATCAACCTGCTGCGCGACCTGCAAACGCGCTATGGGCTTACGTCGCTGTTCATCTCGCACTCCATGCCACTGGTGCGGTACCTGTGCCAGCGCATCGTGGTGATGCACCGCGGGCGCATTGTGGAGAGCGGTGATTGGAGCGAAGTCTGCAACGCGCCACGCGAGCCCTACACGCAACAGCTGCTCGCTGCCACGCCTGAGCTGCCCGCGTAGGCTACTTGCCGTTGCCCAGATGGTCGCACACGTTGCGCAGGTAGTCCCATGAGTACAGCCCCGCCTCGTGCCCATCGTTCCACTTGAAGCGGATAGCGTACTTGCCTACCGGCGTCACCTCCACCGGCCGCGAGGGCGCCTCATACATGGGCAGCAGCATTGCGGTCTTGGGCTTCGGAACGCCCGGATCACGGCCTTCGGCCTCGCGCGCCTCATGGCATGTGGCGCAGGGGCACGCGGCGCGCAGCCACGCAAAGCTCCAGTGGCTCTCATGGCCGTCGGCCCAGGCGATGTTCACGCCGGTGCCGCCGGTCTTGTCGACGCGCACCTTCGCAGGCTTGATCGCGTCGCCGGTCAGCTTCGGCAGCTCGGGCCTCGCGGCCTCATCGGCACTGACGAACTTGATGCCTTCGTGGCTCATTCGATACCTCCTGCACGCGCCTCGGTCTCGAGTACTTCGCGGTCGTACTTCAGCTTCAGGACAAGGATCGAGAGCGACAGCGCGAATGTGATCACGTTCGCCATCCACACCGGCGGCGAGTGGCTCAGAAAGCCGTACACCATCCACGAAAACGTGCCCGCCGAGAACACAAGGAACATGATCAGCGAGATGTCTCGCGCCGAGCGCAGCCGGACGACGCGGATGAGCTGCGGCAGAAAGGAGATCGTCGTCATCGTCGCCGCGGCATAGCCAATCAGGTCGATCTGGGGTTTCGTCATCATGCGGTATGCGACTGCCTCCAGAAG
Organism: Granulicella sp. 5B5; assembly: GCF_014083945.1. Classification (GTDB taxonomy): domain Bacteria; phylum Acidobacteriota; class Terriglobia; order Terriglobales; family Acidobacteriaceae; genus Granulicella. The sequence continues at coordinate 1,855,043 of NZ_CP046444.1, forward strand.
AAGTATGCAGCGATCACCAGCCCCGTGGCCACTACGATGCCGCGCAGCACCTCGCCCGGCACCCGCTTGGCGAGCCGCGCGCCCAGCCAGCCGCCCAGCGCGGCGAACGCCATCGAGACCACGCAGTAGCGCCACTCGATGTTGCCGGTAACGATGAACGTCACGATCGCGCAGAAGTTGGAAGACAGCGCGGCGAACACCTTCATCGCATTGAGCTTGTGCATGTCCTCCATGCCGAAGAGCGCGAGGATCGTCATCACCAGAAACCCGCCGCCCGCGCCGAAGTAGCCGATGTAGAAGCACACCGGGAAGAGCGATGCCATCAGCGGCAGCGCGGGGATCGGTCGCTCGCCCACATGCTCGCTCCGGGACCTGAGCCACTGCGAGAGGCGGCCGCTGATACCGAAGATCAGTGTGCCACCCAGGATGAGCCACGGGATCATGTGCAGAAACGTGGTCTGCCCGGTGTGCAGCAGCACCTCGGCCCCGGTGACGCCGCCCAGTACGCACGTGATGCCGACCGGCAGCAGCAGCGAACGGGTCACGTCGCCGCGCAGCGTCGCCAGCGATGTCAGCTGGCCAGGCCACAGCGCGACGGTATTCGTCGCATTCGCCTGCACCGGCAGCACGCCCATCCCCAGCATGGCAGGGAACGACAGGAACGAGCCGCCGCCCGCCATCGCATTCATCACCCCGGCGACCAGCGACGCCGTAACCAGCCAGATAAAGTTCAGGTGAGGGATGGAAGAGACGTGCATTCTCTTTCTATTGTATGCGCCGGCGAAGGTCCGCCGTTATGCCACTCCCATCAGCGTGAGCGCCTGCTCCACGGTCTCCGCCACAAGCAGGATCTTGCGGTTGCCACGCATCATCCCCTCTTCATCGCAGTGGTCGAGGAACGTAAGCAACTTGTCGTAGAAGCCTTCGATGTTCAGCACCACGACGGGCTTCGAGTGGATCTTCAGCGTCTGCCAGGCCAGCACCTCGAACATCTCCTCAAACGTGCCGTAGCCGCCGGGCAGCACCAGGAACGCGTTCGCGCGGCCGGCCATCAGCGCCTTGCGCGTGTGCATCGTCTCGGTCACATGCAGCTCGGTGATGCCCTCGTGTGCGACTTCCTTGTCCACCAGCACGTGCGGGATGACACCCACGACGTGCCCGCCTGCGGCGAGCGTTGCATCCGCAACCGCACCCATCAGCCCAACCTTTGCGCCACCGTAGATGAGGCCGACGCCATGCTGCGCGAGCGAGCGCCCAAGCTCCTCCGCCACGGCTTTGTACTGCGGCCGCGCCCCCATGGCCGATGCACAGTAAACGGCAACACTCTTCTCCGGAGTACTCCTGGTTTGATCTGTCATGACTTCAGGATATCAACCCTTTTCGCTACTGCTTCAACGCCGGGTTTGCGATAGGCAATAGAAAAGCCGCCCCGGAAGGCGGCTTCTCCAGCAGCTTGAAACGCAGCCGTTACCAGAGGCCCCACGAGCGGCTCAGGTAGTCCGTCAGCGTCATCGTGACCAACACCAGGAAGAGAAAGAACCCGGAGGCGATCGTCACCTTGATGAGACGGGTCTGATAGGCGGCGTGCATAAAGAATAGGATCACGATGCAGGCTTTGAAGCATGCAATGCCCAGTGCAACCACCGGGTTCAACACACCCATGTTCACAAACGCGGCCGCGACCGTGAGCACCGTGCCCACCAGCAGAGTGATGAACACATAGGTGTACTGCAGCGGTGTCACAATGTGGTGCTCTGCATGCTCCGGATTGGTGACATTGTTCGGATCGTGTGCTTCAGAGTGCGCAGCATGGCTCATTGCAGATTCCTTCAGATTCACAGTTCTTGGTTTAGTGCAGCGGATGACGGTTGATCAGATACAGGAGCGGGAACAGGAACAGCCAAACGATATCGACGAAGTGCCAGTACAGTCCGAAGTTCTCGATTGGAGCGACATAACCATTGGTAAAGTCTCCCCGTTGCGCGCGCTTAATCAGCCACAGTAACAGGGCAATGCCGATGATCATGTGCAGCGCGTGCATGCCGGTCATCGCAAAGTACAGGAAGAAGAAGATCTGAGTGCGCTGCGCCATGTCCGGCGCGAGCGGTTCTTCCTGGATGCCGTACGCATGCGGGTTCACGAACTGCGCGACGCTGAAGCTGTTGCCAGGAATGTGGTGCAGCTCATACTTCTCGTGGTACTCGTCGTACTTGATGCCCAGAAAGATCAGGCCGAAGACGGTCGTGAGGATGAGCGTCGTGACGAGCATGCCCTTCTTGCGGACCTCGGCGGCGTACACGCCCAGCGCCATGCAGAAGCCGGAGGTGATCAGCACAGCCGTGTTGATCGCTCCCTCCCAGATGTTCAGCGTGTTCGACGCCGTGGCGAAGGCCGGGTAGTACCAGTTGCGATAGAGCAGGTAGGAGAAGAACATGCCGCCGAAGAACATGATTTCGGTGAGCAGGAAGAGCCACATGCCGAAGCTGCCGGCCTCCCGCTGCTGCTCTTCGGTCTCGAAGTGGTGCCGGTGCTGAGGCAGCACAACGTGCTCATGCTCCTCATGCCCCATGGCGACGCCAACTCCGTGCGCGTGCGTGGTTGCGGTTGCGCTATCCAACGGTCGTCACCTCATGCTTGGTCTTGTTGGCGAGCCACTCATAGTCATAGGCCTCATGATCCATGATAGGCGTCTCGAGAAAGTTTTCGGTCGGCGGCGGGGACTGGATCTGCCACTCAAGGCCGGTCGCCTGCCACGGATTGTTGCCCGCGATGGCACCGTACTTCAGGCTCCAGCCGAGGTACAACAGGGGCAGAAGGAAGCCGACACCGAGCACCGTCGCGCCCGCCGTGGAGAGCACGTTCAGCACCTGGAACTCAGGCGGATACGCTGCATAGCGGCGCGGCATGCCCAGGTAGCCCAGGATGAACTGCGGCATGAATGTCAGGTTGAAGCCGATGAAGCTCGTGACCGCGGAGAGCTTCGAGAGCGACTCCGGATACATGCGGCCCGTCATCTTCGGCCACCAGAAGTGGATGCCCGCGAGGAACGCCATCAGCATGCCGCCCACCATCACGTAGTGGAAGTGCGCCACGATGAAGTAGGTTTCGGTCAGGTGGATGTCCATGCCCAGCGCACCGAGGAAGACGCCCGTGAGGCCGCCGATGGTGAACAGGCCGATGAACGCGAACGCGTAGAGCATCGGGGTCTCAAACGTGATGGAACCCTTCTGCAGCGTGAACGACCAGTTGAAGACCTTGATCGCCGAGGGGACGGCGACGAGCATCGTCAGCAGGCTGAAAACCAGCGCCGAGTAGTTCGAGACACCCATGATGAACATGTGGTGCTCCCATACGAAGAACCCGAAGAGCGCGATGGCCACCGAGCTGAACGCGACCGCCGAGTAACCGAAGACGCGTTTGCGGCTGAACGTCGCGATGACCTCGGAGATGACGCCCATGCCCGGCAAAATCATGATGTACACGGCCGGATGCGAGTAGAACCAGAACAGATGCTGGAAGAGCAGCGGATCGCCACCCTTGGTCGGGTCGAAGACGCCGATACCGAAGAGGCGCTCCAGCAGGACTAGCACCAGTGCGATTGCGAGCACCGGAGTACCCAGCACCATCAGCAGGCTGGCGGCATAGTGCGACCACACGAACAGCGGCATCTTGAACCACGTCATGCCAGGGCAACGCATCCGGTGGATCGTCACGATGAAGTTAAGACCCGTGAAGATCGACGAGAAGCCCGCGACGAAGATGCCTAGCGCTGTCGTAATGACGTGTGTGTTCAGGTAATGCGTCGAGAGTGGAGTCGTAAACGTCCAGCCTGTATCAACCCCACCCAGCACAAGGGCCGTCAGGGTGAAGATGCCGCCGGCGAGGTACAGGTACCAGCTCAGCAGGTTGATCTTCGGGAACGCGAGGTCCTTGGCGCCCAGCATGATCGGGATCAGGAAGTTGCCCAGCGTCGCCGGAACCGACGGCACCAGGAACAGAAAGATCATAATGATGCCGTGCATCGTAAAGAACTTGTTGTAGGTGTCGGCGGCCACCAGGTCCGACTGCGGCGTCAGCAACTCCAGCCGGATCAGCCCCGCGAAGGCGCCGCCGATGAAGAAGAAGAACGTGATCGAGATCAGGTACAGGATCGCGATACGCTTGTGATCGCCTGTCAGCAGCCAACTCAGCAACCCGTGCTCGTTGTTGATGTAGTGCCGCTTGGGCATCTTGGCCGTGCTCTGGTCGGGTAAAGAGACTATGGTCTGGGCGCTCATGGCTTCACCATCTCCGGAGTGGTTGTGCCCGGTTCGGGCGTTTTAGGGGCAGCGTCGCTGGACGTGGAGGTCACCAGCGTCTGCTGCACCCGGTAATTCGACTGTAGACCCTTGATGTACTCCACTAGGTCAATCAAGCCATCCTCGCTGATCTGTCCCTGGTAGGTCGGCATGATGGGGGCAAAGCCGGCGGTCACATGCTGCGATGGGCTCAAAATCGCGTCGCGCAGATACGCATCGGTCACCAGGACCTGACTTCCGTCGGTGAGCGTGAGCTTCGAGCCGTAGACGCCTGCGAGGTTCGGCCCGCGCGCTGCGGCGGTGCCGCTGTGGCACTGGTTGCAGCCCATGCTGGCAAAGAGGCGCTCGCCGTTCTGCGCCAGGCTCATGCCGCTGGTCGACTCGTGCAGCCACTTCTGGTAGTCCACGGGCGTCAACACCGTTACCTCGCCGATCATGCCAGAGTGCTGCGTGCCGCAGTACTGCGTGCAGAAGAGGTGGTACGTTCCCGGCCGCGTGGCCTCAAACCACACCGTCGAGTAGCGGCCGGGGATGACCTCACGCTTCACACGGAAGTCCGGGATCGAGAAGCTGTGAAACACGTCCTGCGAGATCATGGTCAACTGGACCGGCTTGCCCATGGGTACATGCAGCGCGTTGATCTCGTGCTGGCCACCGGGGTGCTCGGCCTTCCACATCCACTGCTTGCCCACCACGTAGATGTTCAGCGCGTTGGTCGGCGGGTTGTAGATGCGGAAGTACAGCAGCGCGCCCCATACGAACACGAGCAGGAAGATCGCCAGCGGAATGATGGTCCAGGTGGCCTCAAGCAGCGTCGAGCCTTCGACCTGCGTGGCCACAGGGCTGCGCTCGCGGCGATAGCGGACGGAGAAGAACGTCAGCAGCGCGCCCACCAGCACAACGCCAAACACCGTCATCAGCAGCAGGAAGAAGTAGAGCGCATCGACCCACGGCGAGATGCTGGAGGCTTCAGCCGGGAACAGCGCCGAGCCGTGCAGCCAATTCGTCAAAAATTGCCATAGTACTGGACTAATACCCATCGTTCGCCTTTATCCGTTTCGCCGGTTGTTGTCCGGTTGAGGTTGTTCCTGATCCGCTTCACGTGCGAGTTGAATGTCGCGCCGGAACATCAAAAACATGAAGCTGCCGAGCGACGCCACCGTTACGATGCCGCCCAGTTGCACCACCCGCACCACAGCCAGCGAGTGCTTGTTCGTCTGTGGGTCATAGTGGTAGCAGTACGTCAAAATGTTCGCTACGGGCGACCCGATCTTGTTGCCTGAGGCATCGATCAGCCCCAGCAGAATGTCCCGCGGCGAATACTCCACGCCGAGGTAGTACTGCGCTACCCGGCCCGCCGGTGTCGCAAGCTCAATGGCGCTGGCATGGGCGAACTGCGTCAGCCTGCCGTCCGGCCCTGGGACGCGCACGTAGCCATAACCAACCGCGTTGGTCACGGCGTCGATCGCTGGCCGCTGCCCGGTCAGGAAGTGCCAACCATCCGCCGTCTCCGGATGCCCATAGCGCTTGAGGTAGAACGCCTTCTTCCTCGCTGCCAGCTCCGGCGTCTCACTCGGGTCGATCGAGATCACGACAATCTGAAAGTCCTTGCCGGGCACAAGGTGAACCATCAGCAACGAGCTCACCAGCCCGTCCAGCTCTTCCGAGCAGAGCATCGGGCAGTTGTAGTAGATCGTCGTAAGGATCGCCGGGTGCTTGCCGTCAAAGTATTTGCCCAGCACCACGGGCTGGCCCGTGTCGTCGACGAACTTCGCGTCCAGCGGCAGTTGCGCGTTCAGGTGCTGCGTGACCTGCACCTTCTGCAGCACGTTCGGCAGCTGGTCGCCTACGTTCTGGCCTTCCTGCTTGTCGCCGTAACTTGAGACCTGGGCCGAAAGCGAGCCGCCGGCGACCGACACAACACAGCCGAGCGCAAGGGCGGCGCCAAGCATTGCCTTGGCCGCCATCGCTCTCCGGGTTGTGCTGTACATCGTCATCTCAGTCTCTGCTCTCTTCGTTCGATTCTTGCCTGTCTCACGCTCTGGCGAGGCCTATTCCTTGGAGCCCGTGGCCTTGACGTACTCGTTCTTCTGCTCGCGCGTCTCGATCGCCTCCTGCTCGTAGCCGGTGCGCGCAAAACCGTCGGTCAGGGGGACCGTGATCGTCGGCTTCGAGTCGCCAACCATCAGCGTCTCAGTCGGGGCAGCGGTGGCCGGCTTGGGCAGACCGCGCTGCAGCACCAACTCCATCGCCCGCTCAATCGGAATCCTCACCGTGCCCGCCGGGATATCGTTCGACGTGCTGTAGTTGTCCAGCAGCAGGTCTTCCTTGGCGTGGAGGTCGGCCGTGTCCTGGTTGCCATCGTCGGTCTCCAGGCGCGGTGTCGGGAACGCCTGCGAGACGGCCCGCAACTGGTTCTGTTCGATGACCGCGTTCGAGGTCAGGTCATCGCGCTTCGCGCCATGCGGCGTCGCGCCGGTGGTGTCCGCGGTGGTCATGTGCCACTTGTCCACCGGGCCGTCCTGTTTGATGAGCACGTAGTTGATCGCCTTGCCCATCAGGAAGCAGAAGAAGAAGAAGATCACCACGAACCCGGCGAGGCCCGCGACGAACGTCATAACGCCGCCGACGTTGACGTCCTGCGTCTCGTAGCCGGGATGGTCGGCATCGCGAGGCCCGGTGAAGGTCGGTAGTCCTGGATCGAAGTCGTTAGTGGGCATGTTCAGGCTCCAGAAGCTCTTCAGTATGCGGGTCGTTCACGTTCAGCAGCGGACGGCGGCCAAGCTCAGTCAGGTAGTACACAGCCCAGATCGCCACCAGCGTGACGGGGACCGTGATGTAAGCCAGCAGGCCGTAGTTGCCGATCAGGTGCAGCGTATCGCCGGTCTTGTTCCAGCTCGGCTCAATCAGCCAGAAGATGTCGATGAAGCGCGCGCCGATCATCACCGTCGCCACCCAGATCATCTTGTGCTTCGAGCGCTTGATGTCGCGCGAGAGCAGGATGCAGAACGGGATCACCCAGTGGCAGATCACGTCGGCGGTACATACTGTCCACCAGCCCCCCTGGATACGGTGAATATAGTACGTCACCTCATCCGGGATGTTGCCCGACCAGATGATCAGGAACTCCGCGAAGGTGAGGTAGATGTTCAGCATCGTGAAGGCGAAGGCCAGCTTGCCGAGATCGTGCTGCTCGGTGGTGCGGAAGAGCGTCTTCATCGGCTCATAGCGCGAGAGCAGGATCAGCGTGAGGATGCCGACCGCGAGCACACCATAGCCCTGCGCCACAAGGAACTGCAGCCCATACACCGACGACGCCCAGATAATGTCCAGCGACTTGACGAAGACGATCACGAAGTCCGTCATCAAAATGACGTACAGCAGGATCGAAGGCCCGGAGACATTCTCGAACCGGATGCGCCACTTCTCGTAGCTGCCGATCGTGCCGGCCGCCTGGTCCCTGTCGCGCAGCAGCGACCAGCGGTTCAGCAGGAAGACCAGGAAGGTCATGAATCCGAGCACCACGCAGGCCTGGAAGATGGCCGCGCCGGGGTTCAGCATCGTGTGGCGGAAGTCGATGTCCAGATGCTGCTCGTTGGTGACCAGGCCCTGGTGGTAGGCCTGCAGTGAGGCAGCCTTGGTGGTGTACGCCGCCCACAGATACAGCTTGGGCATCATCACCAGCAGGGGAATCGTTAGCAGCAGGACCAGAGGGATCGTGCGCGTCATCGCTTCCAGCGGACGCCGCAGGACGAGGCCCCACTTACCGCCCGAGACATACTGCACCATCAGGAAGGCCAGTGCGCCGCCCACAAAGTTGAAGCACGTCATATACCCCGCGAGGTACGCGCGCATCAGGTGGGTGCGGCCGTCGGGAGTCGCCATGAAGATCAGCGAGACGAGCGCGAAGACCACCGCCACGATGGCTGCACGCATCCGCCAGGTCTTGACGACCTCCGGTGCCGTCAGCACGCTGGGCAGCACGTTCGGGCCGTGATGCCCGTGTCCTCCATGCGCCAACTCCGCTCCGTTATGTTCGTGTTCCAGTGCCATGCGTTCCGTCGCCTTCAAAGTTCCTAAAGTGTCTTCAGTACTGCCGGTGCTGCTTGGTTCTTCTGGCCGTTACCGCTGGCCTACTTCTGGTTCTGGACTGCCGTCACCATGCCCGGCGTTGCCGAAGGTGGCAGGACAAAGCTCTTGCCATTCGGCGATCCCTTCACAGCCGTTGCCGGCAACTCATTGCCCCAGTCATCAGCGAAGCCCGGGGGCAGGCCCTGCTCCTTGGCCAGCTCATGCAGGTCGATGGGGTGCTGCCCGGCCGGCACATCGCTCGCCTTGGCATCCTGGCTCAGCTGCAACGCGCGGATGTACGCCGCAATCGCCCAGCGGTCCACCGGCGTAATCTGCGCCGAGTAATCCGGCATCGCACCATAACCGTTCGTCATCACGCTGAAGAAGTGGCCCAGCGGTGCCTGGCGCAGGCGGTCCGTATGGAAGTTGCCCGCCGGCTTGTAGCCGCGCTGCACGATCATGCCGTTGCCGTTGCCCACGCGCGAGTGGCAGGGCGTGCAGTAGATGTTGTACCGCTCCTGGCCGCGTTCCAACACCGCCGCGGTCAGCTCGATCGGCAGGCCGTCGCCTTCCTTGCCGTTCACCATGCCGGTATAGAAGTACGTGTCCTCATGCAGTTGGCCACGCGCCACGGTGTTCTCCACCTGCGGGCGCACTGAGCGGCCATCCGCGAAGAACGACGTCCCGCGCTGGGGAATGAACTTCGGCTGGTTGTGCATGTCCTGCCGGCAACCGGCAACCAGCAGCATCGTCGCCGCTACACCCATTGCCGAAATCGATCGCATCACACGCATCGTTCCTATTCCCTGTTCCCTATTCCCTGTTCCCTGCATTAGTGGTCTACCTCCACCACCGAAACCGGCGAGAAGCTCTCCAGAAGCGCACGTGTCTCCGTCGTTGAGAAGCGCGGATCGTTCGCCTCCAGGCAGAGGAAAAACTTGTCCGACGTCGCACCGCTTGCGAAGTTTGGCGCGTTGAACAGCGGATGGTATAGCTGCGGCAGGCCGTTCTGCGCGATCATGCCGAACGCCGTCGACAGGCCCGCGAACAGGATCGTCAGCTCATACTCCGGGATGACGAACGCCGGCCAGCTGAACAGCGGCATCGCGCGGATGTTCAGCGGATACCCCCACACGTTGACCCACATCTCCAGCAGAAAGCCGGTTGTTAGCCCCATCACGCCGCCCAGCAGACACATCAGCGGCACACGGGTCTTGTGGAAGCGCAGCGCCTCGGCTGCCTCCTCCACCGGATACGGGGTGTAGCACTCCATGCGGCGATATCCCGCACGGTGCGCCATCTCCGTGGCATGCACCAGCTCACTGGGCGTATTGAACTCGGCCAGCAGGCCGTAGACTCCCTCACGCGGCGGCATTTAGAGCGCCTCCTGTACAACCACTTCAGCTTCTCCGCTGTGCGGCGGACGAATCTTCGTCGCCGGCAGCATCATTCGGATCTCAGACATCGGAATCATCGGAGCCAGACGCGCGAACAGCAGGAACAGCGTCGTAAACAGGCCCCATGTACCGATGAACAGCATGTAGTCCCACTTGGTAGCGCGGTACGTGCCCCAGCTGCTGGGCAGGTAGTCGCGGTACAGTGTGGTCACGACGATGACAAAGCGCTCGAACCACATGCCGATGTTCACGATGAAGCTGAGCACGAACAGGTAGCCCACATTCACGCGCAATTTGCGGAACCACAGCGTCGTCAGCGGGATCGCAATGTTGGTCAGGATGAGCATCCAGTATGCCCAGCCCATCGGCCCGAACATGCGGTTCCACATCATGAAGAACTCCCAGTGGCTGGCCGAGTACCACGCCATGAAGACCTCCATGCCGTAGCCGTAAGCCACAATCGAGCCCGTCGCCAGCATGACCTTCGCCATGTTATCGAGGTGACGCAGCGTCACCAGGTCTTCAAGGTGGTAGAACTTGCGGATTGGGATGGCCAGCGTGAGCACCATCGCAAAACCCGAGTACACAGCACCGGCCACAAAGTACGGTGGGAAGATCGTCGTGTGCCAGCCAGCCATCGCCGCGACCGCGAAGTCGAAGGAGATGGTGGTGTGCACCGAGAGCACCAGCGGCGTCGAGAGGCCCGCCAGCAGCAGCGAAGCCGACTCATACCGGATCCAGTGGCGGGTCGATCCGCGCCAACCCAGGCTCAGCATGCCATAGAAGTACTTGGCGATGGGCAGCGTCGCGCGGTCGCGCAGCGTGCCGAAGTCCGGGATCATGCCGATGTACCAGAAGACCACCGAGATCGTCGCGTACGTCGAGACGGCGAACACGTCCCACGCCAGCGGCGAGCGGAACTGCGGCCACACGTTCATCGAGTTCGGGTACGGCAGCAGCCAGTAACCCAACCACGGACGGCCGATGTGCAGCACCGGGAACATGCCCGCGCAGACCACGGCGAAGATCGTCATCGCCTCGGCAAAACGGTTGATCGAGTTGCGCCACGTCTGCTTGAACAGCAGCAGAATTGCCGAGATCAGCGTGCCCGCGTGGCCGATACCGATCCACCACACGAAGTTGATGATGGCGAAGCCCCAGGCGCCGGGGATCGTGACGCCCCAGATGCCGACGCCCTTCAGCACCAGCCAGGTCACGGCGATCACCACGCCGGTCGCGATCGTCATCGCCAGGAAGATACCGCCGATCCATGCCCACGGCGTGTTGTCCGTCAGCACGATGCCCGCGATCTTCTGCGTCACGCTCTTGAAAGTGTGGCCCGGTGCGATGACCGCGTACTCACCGGTGCGCGGGTCGATCATCGGGTCGACGATCTCGTTCTCGTGAATGGGTCCTTGGGTTGCCATACTTATGCAAGCTCCGCATTCGGGTTGATGACGCCGGCCGTGTACTGTGTGCGCGGGCGATAGTTCAAGTCGGCCAGCACCTGGTAACTACGCTCCTCGGCCTGGCGCTTGGTCACCTTGGCGTTGGGGTCGTTCAGGTTGCCGAAGACAATGGCGTCGGTCGGGCAGGCCTGCTGGCAGGCCGTCAGGATCTCGCCGTCCTTGATCGGGCGGTTGTTCTTGTCAGCCTCGATCTTCACCGCCTCGATGCGCTGGATGCAGTAGCTGCACTTCTCCATCACACCGCGGCTGCGTACCGAAACATCCGGGTTGCGCATGAACTTGAGGCTCTCGGTGTCGAAGTCCGAGTACAGCAGGAAGTTGAACCGGCGCACCTTGTACGGGCAGTTGTTCGAGCAGTAGCGCGTACCCACGCAGCGGTTGTACACCATCGTGTTGATGCCTTCCGGCGTATGCACCGTGGCGCCCACCGGGCAGACCTGCTCGCAGCCGGCACTCTCGCAGTGCTGGCAGGTCATCGGCTGGAAGTGCGCGCGCGGAGCGTGCAGGTCGCCTTCGAAGTAGGTGTCGATGCGCAGCCACTGCATGTTGCGGCCGATCTTCACCTGCTCGCGGCCGACCACTGCAATGTTGTTCTCCGCATAGCAGCTCACGATGCACGCATTGCAGCCCACGCAGGAGTTCAGGTCGATCGACATGCCCCACTTGTTCTGCGCGATGTGCGTCGAGGGATCGATGTGGTCATAGCGCCACGCATCCGGGTAGAAGCTGTCGCCATGCTCCGGCGCTTCGCCCTGCGGGTTGTACCCAACCTTGTTTACGGAGGTGTGGCCGCTCGGCGTACCTTCGCTGGCGAACTTGGGGTTTTCGGTGGCCTCGGCCAGCGTCGCGTAGCGGATGATCGACCGCTCGAACGCTTCATGCCCAGCCAGCGAGTAGGTACCCTGCGTATCGAACTCAGGGTGCTCCAGGCCAGTCTGTGCAAAGGCTCCGCGGTGCTCGATGTTGTGCACCTTGGTGACGCAGAGGTCATATGTGCCCTTGCCCTTGGCGATCTGCAGACCACCCGAGGAGAGCATCGCGCTTGAGCTGCGCAGCAGGTAGGAATTGAAGCCCACACCCGCACCCACGCGGCCCGCATCCGCCGTGCGGCCAAAGCCGAGGTGGACAGTCACCGCATCGTTCGGGTGCCCCGGGCTCATCAGCACCGGCGTAATCACCTTGTAGCCGTTGAGCGTCAGCTCGATGGCATCATTCTCCTCGATGCCCAGCTTGCCCATCAGGTCCATGTTCATCAGGGCTGCATTGTCCCAGCTCATGCTGGTCACCTGCTTGGGCAGCTCCTGCAGCCAGCCGTTATTGGCATAGCGGCCGTCGTAAAGCGAGGGGTCCGCGAGGAACCTGATCTCGACGCCGCCCGCAGCCGGAGCAGCCGTGGCCGTCGCAGCCTTCGGAGCGCCCAGCGTCTTCGGCGTGAACGCCGTGTCGGCCACCCAGCCATCGTGCAACGCCTTGCGCCACGCGTTGGCGAAGTCAGCGCCCTTAATGTAAGTCTTGGCGTTCGCAACCACCGCGTCGTACGCGCTGATCGAAGGATCGAGCAGCGCCTGGAAGACATCGTGCGCGCTCTTGCCGCCGTACAGCGGGTCAATCATCGGCTGCACAATGGAGATAGTCCCGTCGTACGCACGAGCGTCGCTCCAGCTCTCCAGGTAGTGCGCCTTGTTGATGTGCCAGGTGGAGATCACGCCGGTCTCGTCCTGCATCATGCCCAGGTGGACCGTCGTCGGGACCTTGTTGAACGCCGCCGCAAACTCCAGATCGCGCGGCGCGTTGTAGATCGGGTTCACGCCGAGCATCACCAGCCACTGCACCTTGCCGGCACTCATGTCCGCAACCAGCGACTTCAGGTCAGCCGTCTGCTCGCTCGGCAGCGGGTTCACCGTCTCCGTATAGAAGACCGTCTTGCCGACAGCGCCCGAGCTGGCGTTTACCGCCAGCGCCGCGTTGTGGCAGGCCAGCGACGACTGTGGCCCGGCGATCACCACGCAACGGCCACCCGACTTCTTCAGGTCGTCCTGCACGGCCGCAAGGAACTTCTGCGCCTGCGGATTGGAGAGCGTCGCGCTTCCACCGGCGAGCGCGCTCGCAAACGCGTCGATATCGCTCGGCTTCAGCGCCAGCCGGTGCTCGGCCTTGAAGCCGGTCACGGTGGGCATCGTCTCCACTACATACAGCCGGTTCATCGTCTTGCCGGCCTCATAGCGATGGCGCTCCGCATACGCGGCTGCCAGCGGCAGGAAGCCCGGGAAGCCGATGCCGCCCAGAAAATCCGCATCGAGCGACACGATGATGTCCGCGTCGTCGAGCTTGTACTGCGTGTCGTAGTAGTCGCCGAAAGCGGCCTTCGAAGCTGCACGGCCTGTATCCTGGTTCACCGGCTCGTACTGCACCAGCTTGGCCTGCGGATACTTGGTCTGCACCTGCTTCCACTGCGCAGCCAGCGTGGGTGACGTGACCGTCTCCGACAGGAAGTAGAGCCCCTGCCCACCGTTCAGCTTTTGCACTGCGGTCGCGAACTCCTGCTGGAAGTTGCCAAACCCCGACTCATCGCCGCGGTAGAACACCTTCTTGGAACGGTCCGGATCGTACAGGTCCAGCAGCGACGCCTGCGTGAACGCATCCGACTTACCCTTGGCGATCGGGTGCTCCGGGTTGCCTTCGAGCTTGATCGGGCGGAACGCATCCGACTTCACCAGCACCGGCACAGCGCCGGTCGGGAACGGGTGCGCCGTCGCGAAGAACATCGGCTTGCCCAGGACGAGGTCCTCAGGCTGCTTCACATACGGGAAGATCGGCTCATCGGGCTGCTTGGTGCAACCGGCCAGTCCGGCCAGCGCAAAGCTCGCGCCCATCACCTTCAGAAAGCCGCGGCGGCTCACCGGATCGGTCCACTCACCAGCAGACGACTGGCGTGGGAACTCTTCCTTCATCAGCTCCTGGAACGACTCCGTATCCGCGAGCTCATCCAGGTTCTTCCAGTAGCGGCGCCCGGTCTTGCCTTCCAGCTTGGCACGGACCTCAGCCAGCGTCATCTTTGCCGGAGCGATCTGCGTTACAACCTGCGCCGGCTGCTCTGCCGTCTGTTTCACTTCAAGTTCCATAGGTGTCTCGTTCATCGGTGGCACACCTCGCAGCTCGAAAGCTCGTTGGCCGTCCGAATGTGGTACTGCCCGGTCAGATACTTGCCCAGGTCTTCCTGGTTCGTAAACTTCGTGTAGCTGGCCGGCAGCATCAGCACCGGCGCATCCGACATCGTGCCCACCGGCATATTCGGGTTCGTCGAACCCGTCAGCACCGAGCCGCTGTCGTTCTGTGCAATGTCCGTCCGCCCGGTCTTCGAGGGGTCGGTCGTCACACAGTTCACACCCTGCGCCGTCGGAACACCCGTTCCGTCTGTGTTCGCCGCCGTCGCGCACCACACCGGCTTCTCCGTCGAAGGACCGGCCCATGCCATGTTGTAGATCTCGCTGGTCGGCCGCAGGTTCTTACCAGGGTTGCGATGGCAGTTCAAACACCACTCCATCTGCAGCGTGTTCTGCTGGTACATCAACGGCATCTCATCCACGCGGCCATGGCAGCTCGTACAGCCGATGCCCTTGTTCACATGGATCTCGTGATTGAAGTACACGTAGTCGGGCAGGTCATGCACCTTGATCCACCGGATCGACTCGCCAGTCGCCCAGCTCTGCCGCACCGGCTCCAGCAGCTGCGCGTTCGTCCAGATCTGCGAGTGGCAGTTCATGCACGTCTTCGTCGGCGGGATGCCCGCATACGAGCTCTTCTCCACCGACGTGTGGCAGTACTGGCACTGCAGGCCCAGACCCTCCACGTGGTGCTTGTGACTGAACGGTACGGGCTGGTCTGGCCGCTGCCCCTGCCGCGTCACCCACGGTGACCGCTGCAATGAGTTCAGCGCCACACCGAGCGCGATGACGATCAAGCCCGTCAGCACGAGGCTCGCGCGAGCCAGTGCATTCGAACTGCGGTCAAATACTTGCGCCATGAGTGCGTTCCTGCTTCCTCTGCGTCAAAAAACACTGTGGAGGTTGAATAACTTCTATCGGAGCTGCTACCGCTAAGGACGCCGTTCCACCGCGAATATCCATCTGCGGCCTGCCCATGTGCGGCTGACAAACGTAAACTTTATCGAAAGTATAGCAGTGACTTTCGCGTCTGTTGTGACCGCAAACATCTGTTACTGGCCGATACTCGTATCCACCTTCGATTATCGAAGCCCATTTTTATCCCGCCGGAAACATTCCCTCAAAAACCGCCGCAAATCCCCGCAACGCCCCGTATCTACGCAAATAACTCCGTCCACATTAGTCCGAGTTCCACTGCGGAAATCTCACCACTTGTATAGATCGAATGGCGGCGGGTCGTGAGGACCAACACCTTCAGGCCCCTTCGCTAACGCGCGATAGACAGCATCCATTCGCGACTGGGACTCTTCGTGTATCTGTATGGCGCGTTCGTTCTGCGCTTGTATCGTCGCTGGGTCATCACTCTCACCTGACGCACCGGCGAGATGCACCTCAACCGCGGAACCGTCATGCAGGTTCCACACCTTCGCAACATCCTCAGGGATGAGGACGGCGTACCCACCAGCAACTTTCGATGCGAAAGATCATTGTTTGTGAAGTCTCGCTCAGTCGATACGCAAGCAGCAAGCAAGTAGTTCGACAATTCGTTTAGCCTCGTTCCCTTTTGAGGATTCGAAGCGAATGTCCTGGAAATTTTCTTCGCCTTCTCTTCCCCAACCCGCCTCATCTGTGCCACACTCTCCCCATGCCGCACGCCTCGCAGCAAAGCGCCAAGCTTCCCTACTCGCGCGAAGACGCCGTCGCCGCCCTCATCGCCGCGGACCCTAAGCTCGCGAAGCTCATCGCCCGCGCCGGCCCGTTCACCATGCGCCTCGCCGCCAAGCAGTCTCCGTTTGAAGCGCTCACCGAGTCGATCATCTACCAGCAGCTCCACGGCAAAGCGGCCGCAGCCATCCACGCCAAGCTCCTGCGCAGCTTCAGCGACCTCGCGCATATGTCCGACCCGCGCGAACCATTCGAGCACCGCCACCCCACGCCGCAGGAGATCCTCGACGCACCCAACGAGCAGCTCCGCTCCGCCGGCCTCTCCGCCAACAAGGCGCTCGCCCTCCGCGACCTCGCCGCCAAAACCATCGACGGCACCGTCCCCACCCTCGCCAAGATCCGCCGGATGGAGGACGCCGCCATCATCGAGCACCTCACCCAGGTCCGTGGCATCGGCAAGTGGACCGTCGAGATGATGCTCATCTTCCGCCTCGGCCGCGCCAACGTGCTGCCCACCTCGGACTACGGCATCCGCAAAGGCTTCGCACTCACCTTCCAGGGCCTCAAGCCCACCACCAAGGTCACGCCAGCCCACCTCCCCAAGCCCGACGTCATCGAGCGCCGCGCCAAAAAGTGGCAGCCCTTCTGCTCGGTCGCCAGCTGGTACCTCTGGCGCGCCTGCGACCTCGCCAACCAAGACAAGGCCGCCAGCTAAAGCATGTCAAGCCCCGTCACCCGTTGAGCGCCCATAAACAACACAAATGAAAACACTTGCACCTACACACCCGAAACACTTTCTCCGCTCGCACCCTCTATACTGGAAGTAGGAACCAAACTGGCTCACTGGATAACTGGCAAACTGACAACTGAAGCCACAAATCCAATCACCGTTCGCTCTATCCTCTTCCCCTGTCCTCTATCCCCTTTATTTCCCATATCATACCCGCAACTATATACAGAATCAGCCACTTACCCAGGGGATCACCCCGTAAGTCGCTGATTCTGCTGGATACCTCATCTACATAGGGGGAGGGGGAGGGGATCACGATTGCCTATCGCGTTACCATCAGTACGAACAGGACATCTAACAGACTTTATGGCTCCGACGAAGACAACGCCCAACCCCGCCGAAGCCGCTCCGCAGCACTACATCTGCGTGCACGGTCACTTCTACCAGCCTCCCCGCGAGAATCCCTGGCTTGAGACCGTCGAGGTCCAGGAATCCGCCGCGCCCTACCACGACTGGAACGAGCGCATCACCGCCGAGTGCTACGCCCCCAACGGGGCCAGCCGCATCACCAACCAGAAGAACGAGATCGTCCGCATCGTCAACAACTACTCGCGGATCAGCTTCAACTTCGGCCCCACGCTCCTTAGCTGGCTGCAGGACTTCGCCCCGCGCACCTACCGCATGATCCTCGACGCCGACACCGCCTCGGCCGAGCGCTTCAGCGGCCACGGCTCGGCCATCGCGCAGGTCTACAACCACATCATCATGCCGCTCGCCAACGAGCGCGACGCCCGCACCCAGGTCCGCTGGGGCATCGCCGACTTCAAGTACCGCTTCGGCCGCAGGCCCGAGGGCATGTGGCTCGCCGAGACCGCCGTCTCCCGCGACGTGCTCGACCTCCTCGCGCAGGAGGGCATCCAGTTCACCATCCTCGCTCCGCACCAGTGCGCGCGCGTCCGCAAGCTGGCCGGTGCCGAGCCCGCCAAGGGCCGCAAGAAGGCCACCGACGGTGCCGCCCCCGCCGAGCAGCCCTGGACCGAGACCCCCGGCGCCACCGTCGACATCACCCAGCCCTATCTCGTTAAGTTGAATGAAGGCCGCTCCATCGCCGTCTTCTTCTACGACGGCCCTGTCTCCCGCGCCGTAGCGTTTGAGGGCATCCTGAACAACGGCGAGGACTTCGCCCGCCGCCTGCTCACCGGCATCCACACCGACAAGGACCCTAGCGTCCCACAGCTCTCCCACATCGCCACCGACGGCGAGAGCTACGGCCACCATCACAAGCACGGCGAGATGGCCCTCAGCTACGCGCTCTACTGGACCGAGCAGCAGAACGCCGCCCGCATCACCAACTACGGCGAGTTCCTCGCAAAATTCCCACCCGTCTGCGAAGCCGAGGTCGCCGACGACACCTCATGGAGCTGCGCGCACGGCGTCGAGCGTTGGCGCTCCAACTGCGGATGCAACGGCGGCAAGGTCGGCTGGCAGCAGAACTGGCGAGCGCCCCTGCGCGAGGCGCTCGACATGCTCCGCGACCGCACCGCACCGCTCGCCGAGTCCGTCGCCGCGGGCCTCTTCAAAGACCTCTGGGCCGCGCGCGACGCCTACATCCAGGTCATCCTCGACCGCGGCGCTGACAACGTCGAGGCCTTCTTCACGGAGCACGCCACCCACCCGCTCTCCGAAGCCGAGCGTATCACCGCGCTCGAGCTCCTCGAGCTCGAACGGCACACCCAGCTCATGTACACAAGCTGCGGCTGGTTCTTCGACGATATCTCCGGCATCGAGACCGTGCAGATCATCGCCTACGCTGGTCGCGTGCTGCAGATCGCAGAACAGCTCTTCGGCGAGCCCGGCAAACAGCTCGAGCAGGAGTTCCTCGACATCCTCGCCAAGGCGCCCAGCAACCTGCCCGACATCGGCAACGGCGCCGAGGTCTACCGCCGCTACGTCCTCGGCGGCCGGCTCGACCTTGAGCACGTCGGCGCGCACTATGCCATCAGCTCCATGTTCCGCAGCTATCCAGACGCGGGCCACATCTTCTGCTTCGACGTGCAGCGTTACAGCTACGACGTGCGCGCCTCCGGCCACGGCCGCTTCGCCGTCGGCCGCGCCCTGCTGCGCTCCCGCATCACCGAGGAGAGCGAGGAACTCTGCTTCGCCGTGCTGCACCTCGGCGACCAGAACCTCACCGCCGCCGTCAAGCGCTACGACCCCAACGACCCCTCCGCGAAGCCCGCATGGGACGAGTTCGTCGCGCAGGCCACCGACGCCGTCCACCGCGCCAACCTGCCCGAGCTCATCCGCCTCATCGACCGTTACTTCGATGGCACGCTCTACTCGCTCACATCGCTCTTCGCAGACGAGCAGCAACGCATCCTGCAAAGCATCCTCAACCAGACGCTCTCTGAAGTAGAGGGCTCGCTCATGCGCATCTACGAAGAGCACGCGACGCTGCTCGACTTCATCAGCCAGGCCCGCGTCCCCGCGCCACCCGCGCTCGCCGTCACCGCAGGGTTCGCCATCAACGCCAGCCTGCGCCACACGCTCGACGCCGAGACATTCGACGCCACCGAGATTGCCCGCCTGCTCCGCCGCGCTGCAACGGACCACGTCACCCTCGACGCACCGCTGCTCAGCTTCACCGCGGACAAACGCATCAAGCGCGCCATGGTCCGGCTTGAGAGCGCCGCGCAGATGCAGCAGTCGCAACAGAGCCTCACCATCCTCAACGAGACCCTTACCATCGCCGAAGGCCTCCGCCTCCTTCCCATGGACATCAATCTATGGCAGGCGCAGAACATCTGGAACGACTTGCTCCGCCGCAGCGACAGCGCTTACTGGTCGCGCGAGTGGCGCGAGGGCTTCCGCAAGATCGGCATCGCCCTCAACATCAGCGTCGACGAGCTCGTCGTGGACAAAGCCGTCCGCGCTTTCTAGTGATGGCATTTGCGTTTGCCGTTGTTCTTGCTTTTCTTTCTGTCATTCCGAGCGAAGCGAGGAACCTGCTTCTCGCGCGCGAGCGCACCTAATGCTGATGCCGCATCTTCTTCGGGAAAAGCTCAATACCGTTCAGCCGGAAGCTTAACCCGCGCTTAGGCCAATCTGCCGTAAGAGCAGGTAGGCGGCGGAACGGCCACAGTGGACGCGCATAGCGTCAGTTATCGGCGGTTTTTAGCATTTCTAGAGTCCAATCTTGCGCTTCGCATCCGTAAAACTACGGATGCATCCGTAGTAGCACGTATAGCTAGCTGACGCCGGCTGTCATACAGTTGAAACATATCCCTTCGCGTTGCGTATTCCCTGCCTGGGCTCTGCGCTGGCTGAGCTTTTCCTTACAACCCATTCACTCTTACCCCTGCACGAGTTTGCATTTCCTTTTGGAGGCGTCATGAAGTTCCGTAGCATTCTGTCCCTGTTCATACTTGTGGGTCTGTTCGCTGCCACTGCGTTAGGCCAGTCCACGGCCACGCTGAGCGGCACCGTCACCGATCCCACGGGTGCCGTCGTCCCTGGCGCGAAGGTGGTCATCCACTCGCTCGCCACCGGCGCCGACCGCGACCTGACCACCGACTCCGCCGGCCTCTACGCCGCGCCCTCGCTCCAGCCCGGTGACTACTCCGTCACGGTTTCGGCAAACGGCTTCTCCACCACCAGCATTCCGAAGCTGACCCTGCAGGTCGCGCAGTCGGCGTCCGCCAATCTCAAGCTGTCTATCGAATCCACCGGCACTACGGTGCAGGTGGAAACCACTCCGCCGCAGATCCAGACCGAGACGGCCGCTGTCGGCGAAGTCATCGGCAGGACGACCGTGCAGGAGTTGCCGCTCAACGGTCGCCACTTCCTCGACCTCACCGTGCTGACTCCTGGCGGCGTCGTCGCCCCGACATCCGGCTCGCTCACCGCCTCCAGCCGCGGCCTCGGCGCCAACTCCTTCATCACCGCCGGCAATCGCGAGGACTCGGTCAACTTCCAGATCAACGGCATCAACCTCAACGACATCAGTCAGAACCAGATCACCTTCCAGCCCTCCATCAGCACCACCTCTGAGTTCCGCATCAACAACCAGACCTTCCCCGCCGAGTTCGGCCGCTCAGATGGCTCCATCGTCACCGTCGCTACGCGCTCGGGCACCAACCAGTTCCACGGCGAAGTCTTCGACTACTTCCGCAACGAAGCGCTCGACGCACGCAACTACTTCAACCGCGGCTTCAACCCCACCACCGGCGTCGCTCTCGCCGGCAACACCGGCAACAAGGCCCCCCTCAAGCGCAACAACTTCGGCGGCTCGGTCGGCGGCCCCATCTGGCGCGGACACACTTTCTTCTACTTCAGCTATGAGGCCCTTCGCCAGCACCAGGGCATCCTGCAGAACAGCCCGGTCTTCTCTCCGGCACAGCAGCAGGCATTCGCTGCCAACGCCGCCGCCGATCCCATCGCCGCGGCCTTTGCGGCTCTCGTGCCGCTGC
Source organism: Granulicella sp. 5B5 (assembly GCF_014083945.1). Taxonomy (GTDB): domain Bacteria; phylum Acidobacteriota; class Terriglobia; order Terriglobales; family Acidobacteriaceae; genus Granulicella. Next base: position 1,876,306 of record NZ_CP046444.1, read on the forward strand.
CCAACAGTGGCTCCAACTACGTCTCATTCACGCCGGGCCCGGTCCAGATCGACCAGTACACCGGCGACGTGCTCCACAACTTCGGCGACAGCGACTCTCTGCACGGCTTCTACGCCTTCCAGAAGGACGTTCGCACTGAGCCCTCATTGCAGGGCGACACGCTGCCCGGCTGGGGCGACCACCGCGCCGCGCACCGCCAGATCGGCACGCTGCAGTACATCCACATCTTCACCCCCTCCATCACCAATGAGGCGCGCCTCGGCTTCAACCGCATCGCCATCGCCTTCAACCCTGCCAACACGCTCAGCCCATCCAGTATCGGCATCAACGACGGCCTCACCGGCAACGTTGGTATTCCGCAGACCACCATCAGCGACGTAGGCTTCACCATCGGTGGTCCCTCCGGCTTCCCGCAGGGCCGCGACACCACCACCGGCGTTCTCGCCGACACCGTCACTATGCTCAAGGGCAAGCACGAGATCAAGTGGGGCGGTGAGTTCCGTCGCTACCTCCTCTATAGCTTCGCCGGCAACATCGGCAGTATGACCCTCAGCTCCGCCAACCTCGCGGCGGACGTCACACCCGTCTTCAGCATCCAGCCCAACATTATCGACTACCGCATCTACGCCGATGCCGCGGGCGGATTCATCCAGGACACCTACAAACCCCTTCCCGGCCTCGTCCTCGAGTACGGTCTGCGCTTTGAGTGGAATGGCACGCCTCTCGAAGGCGAGAACCGCATCGCCATCTTCAACCCAGCCAACGTCACTCTCACCCAAGCCGGCACCAACGGCATCCCTGCCAACGGTGCCTACAAGCAGAACTACAACGTCGAGCCGCGCGTCGGCTTCGCCTATGACCTCTTCCAGAACCAGAAGACCGTCATCCGTGGCGCCTACGGCTACTTGGTCGACCAACCCGTTGCCGGCACCGTCAGCAACCTAACGAGCAATCCGCCCTTCACCACCGCCGTCTCGTACTCCAACAGCGCGGCGCCCATCTCTCTTGCGAACCCCTATGCCTCCGCCAAGGCGGCATCCGGCTTCGCCCTCAACTGGACCAACCCCAACTTCAAGAACGCCTACGTTGAGGACTTCAACCTGAATGTGCAGCAGGCCCTGCCCTGGGGCATGGTCGGCTCGCTCGGCTACTACGGTTCCACTGGCCATCATCTGCTCATCGTCACCAATGCCAACCAGGCGACCGGCATCCCGGGTAGTCCGCGGCCCTTCAATACACTCTCGTCCACCAGCCCCATCGCTCCGGGGGCTTCGATCGCTTCCAACCTTTCGGAGCGCAACAGCATCGGCTACTCCAACTACAATGCGCTCTGGGCCACGCTCGCCAAGAATATGAGCAACGGACTCCAATTCAACATGAACTACGAGTTCGCCAAGTCGATGGATATCAACTCCCTCGGCTCGCAGGGTGGCGCTGTTCTCCCAGACAGCAACAACCCGTCTGAGAACTACGGCCTCTCCGACTTCGACGTCCGTCATCACTTTGCCGGCACGGCGATCTACGCGCTGCCCTTCAAGGGCAACCGCCTGGTCTCTGGCTATCGCCTCGAAACGATCTTCCAGTACCAGACCGGCAACCCCGTCAACATCGTCGCCACCAGCGACGGCTACAACGGCAACAGCGGCCTCATCCGCCCCAACATCGTCGGCAAGCTCATTCGTTCCAAACAGCAGGTCGCAGGTCAGGCGAATGTCTCATACTTCCCTAACCCTGGCGGCCTGAACGCAGGCGGCAACGTCTGCGACATCACCAACTACACGTCTGCCTGCACCTTTGAGATCGTAGGCACGCAGGCGAGTGCCACTGCGGCCACCGCTCCCACCACCTACACGGGCCTCGGCAACGCGCAACGTAACGCCGGCACCGGCCCCGGCTTCGCGGATCTCGATCTATCCGGCGAGAAGGAGACGAAGATTTTCGACAATCTCTCGTTCATCCTTCGCGCCGACGCCTTCGACATCTTCAACCACCCCAACTTTGGTCAGCCGACCGGCAACGTGCAGTCAACGTCCTTCGGCCAGATCACCGCAACCCGCTTCGCCACCAGCGATGGCGGCTCCTCACGTCAGCTTCAGCTCAGCGCCAAGTTCGTCTTCTAGGCGCTGTTCTAAATCTCGCACACAACACAAGAGCGCCGCAGCCATCCATCGGCTGCGGCGCTCTTGTTCTTACACTCACTACTTGCTACTTGCTTTCTAATACAAAATCTTCAACCCAAACTGGATCACGCGCGGCGAATATGTGCTGGTGATCTGACCATTGGTCGAAGGCGCCGCCGTGATGGCCGACACCGGGACCGAACCGCCCGCACCCACTACCGCCGTCGTCGTTCCCTGCGAGGCACTGATGCCGCCCGGCAGGTAGTAGTTCGTGTGGTTGAAGAGGTTATAGAACTCCGTGCGGAACTCCACCTTCACCTGCTCGATCGGCGTTGCAAACTTCTTGTTCAGCGTCAGGTCCGTCTCGTTGAACGGCGGCGTGCGGCCGGGGTTGCGGCTCGCATTACCGAACGGGCTCAGCAGATTGCCCGCACCGTCCTTGATCGGAGGCAGCACGAACGCATTCGGGTTGATGTAGTTCACATACCCCGTGTTCGCCGCGCGGTTCTTCACGCCCTGTGTCACCGACTGCCCTGGCACCTTGTCCGGACGGTACTCGTTCGCACCGCGGTAGGTCGCCGCGATCTGCGGGCTCACAGCCTGCGAGGAGTTCGGCGAGTAGGTGACGTTGAACGGCGTGCCGGCCTGCGTCGTGTTGATCGCGCTCACCTGCCATCCGCCAACCACCTCATTCAGCGCGCCGCCATGGCTCAGGTAGCGTGCTCCATGGCCGAAGGGAAGGTCATACACCAGGCTCGTGATGTTCGAGACGGGCAGGTTGTAGTCCGACTGCGCATAGTCGGCCGCGATGTTGAACCCGTTCTGCGGCGAAGGCGTGTTGCCCTCCAGCGAAGCGCTCGCATTGTCCAGCGAGTGCTCCCACGTAAATGAGTTCAGCAGCGTCAACCCAGCCACCATACGCTGCTCATACTTCACCTGCAGCGAGTTGAAGTTCGAGTAGAACTCATTCAGCGCCTCGGTAATGTCCGAAGGCCAGTTCGCATACGGCCGCGTGAACGCACCATTCGTAATCACCGCCGGGTTTAGCTGGTTCGCGTTCAGGAAGCCCTCAAGTTTGAGCCCGTGGTTACCCACATATGCAATGTCCAGCAGCGAGTTCTTGAACAGCTGCCGCTGCACGCTCAGGTAGTAGCTCTCCACGTAGCTGTCTTTGGTGTTCTTCGGGACGTACGTGATGTTGTCCGTTGCCGAGTTGAAGCTCGTCACCAAGCCGCTCGGGAAGCCCTGGTCAGCCGTCGCGTAGCAGCTCGGCGTCGTCCCACCCGGTGCGATAATCTGCGCCGGCAGCGGCGAGGAGCAATGGTTGGCGGCCGTTGGAGTATTTGTGGGCGTTGTGGCCTGCGTCACCGACGCAAACTGTGCCTGCGGTGCGTTGATCCCCAGGATGTCGCCCGAACCGGCGCGCGTGTAGTGCGCATAGCTGATGCCGAAGCCGCCGCGGATCGCCGTCTTCGGGTCCACTGCGTACGCAAAACCGATGCGCGGCGCGAAGTCGTCATAGTCCGGATTCACCAGCGTCTTGCCGTACGTCCCGCCGTAAGAAACCGGCGTGATGCCGTTACCGGCAACAGCACCCGGCGTGGTCGTCAACACCGTCTGTGTGGTCGGGTCGAAGTTCGAGATCCGGTTGTACAGATCGGCATACGGCGAAGCATACTCCCAGCGCAGACCGATGTTCAGCGTCAGGTTCGGCAGTGCCTTCCAGTCGTCCTGCGCATAGATGTTGTGCATGTTCCGCGTCAGATGCGCTTCATAGAAGTTCGCCAGCGAATACTGGTTGGTCAGCCCAAACAGAAAGTCCGCCCAGTATGTATCCGAGACGGCGCTCGTCGCCGACGCTGTGCCCGTGCTGTTGGTCGCGCAAGCAGGCCCATACGTTGCTGCCGGGCACACGCTGTAACCGCCGCTATACGAGAACGACCCATACAAAGGATTGTTGTCGTTCACCGCCATCCACACCCGCTCATACTCATAGCCGAACTTCAGTGTGTGATTGCCCTTCACCCAGGTAAAGTTCACCTTCGGATCGGCGAGCGCGGGGTCCTGCCACTGCGGATTGGTGCTCTGCCGCCCGAAGCCCGTGAAGCCGCTGATGCCGATCGAAGGCAGACCACCCGCAACCACAGGGTTCGTCGTCGGCAGGCCGGGGATGTTGTTGAATGCCGTGTTGCCGATCGAGAGGTTGTACTTGCCGGCCTTCGTGCGGTCCAGCCCAAGACGCGCGTCCAGCACCTTGTTCGAACCGAACAGCTGCGTCACGCCCAGCGCAATCTGCTGGTCGAGGATGCGGATGTGACCGTTCGTCTGCCCATCCAGCGGAATGGGGATCGCAGCATCGTTCACGCCGTTTTCCTTGCGATCACTGATACGCAGGAAGAACGAGCGGTTCGGCGTGTTCTGCCAGTCGAAGCGCAGGTCGCCCTTGTCGGCGTTGTCAGTAAACGGCACCTGCACCGCATAGTCGTTCGAAGCCAGGCCCGTCACGCCGTTCGCCGTCGAAGCCGTCTGGATACCAGTCGCCGGCAACGCGCCTTCAATCTGCTTGAAGTAGCTCAAAATCTGCAGCGACAGCGGATTGATCGCGTTGGTCGGAATTGCCTGCCCAGCCTGATAGATGTTGCCGGTCAGCGGGTTCCGCACCGGCTGCACCAGAACGCCGTTCAGCTCGTTCTGCGAGGGCAGCGTCAGCACGCTCAACGGCTTCAGCACCTGCCGGAAGCCCTCATAGTCCAGAAAGAAGAACAGCTTGTTCTTGATGATCGGGCCGCCCACATTGAACCCAAACTGGTTGCGGTTAAACGTCGGCTTCTTGAACGCGGTCGTGATGCCTGTACCGCCCACCACCGTCGGCTTGAAGAACCCCGCTGCGTTCAGGTCCGTGTTACGGATGAACTCATATACCGTAGCGTGGAACTGGTTCGTTCCGCTCTGCGACGCCACGTTGATCGTTGCGCCCGAGCTGCGCCCATACTCCGCGCTCTCGTTGTTCGTCACTACGCTGAACTGCGCCACCGAGTCCGGCGGCACCGCGATGATCTGGTTATCGAAACCCTGGTTCGACTCGCCGTACGCATTGTTGTCGATGCCGTCCAGCAGGAAGTTGTTGAACATCGACCGTTCGCCGTTCACGTTGAACGACCCCGCACGCAGCAGCGAGTTCACCGAGCTCGTCAGCGCCGCCGTCGGCGCCTGCCGCGATCCCGGAATCAGTGCCAGCAGGTCGCTGTAGTTACGCGTCACCAGCGGGAACGCCTCGCTCTGGTAGTTCGTGATCGTCTGATCGCGCTGGCTCTCCTGCGTCTCGGCCTGCAGCGTCACGTCGCTCACCTCCACCGACGCCGTCGCCCCACCCACCTGCAGTGTCAGGTCGATGTTCTGGCGGCCACCTACGCTGATCGCAATGTTCTGCGCCACGGCATCGCCAAATCCTGCCGCCGTCGCCGACACGTTATACGTGCCCACCTTCAGCTCGGGGGCCGTGTACTGCCCCGTCGCGTTCGTCTTTGTCATTGTTGCAATTGCCGTTGCAGTGTTGGTGATCGTCACGCTCGCACCGGGAATCGGCGCACCTGTCGCGTCCTTGATCGTGCCCACAAGGCTGCCATTGTCATACTGCGCATACACTCGCGCACTCAGCGTACTCAACAGCAGCACAACACCAGCCATCCAAAGAAAAGACAAACATTTTTTGATCATGGTCGCAATGTTAGAGGTCTGTCCATTACAGTCCGTTCACACAATGATGAACGCTCGATGTAAATCCCTATCCGATCCAGAACGTTTCCACATCCCTATTCGTCGTATGAGCATTGCCTTGCGAAGTCAAAACCTGCATCTTCAACCGGCACTCGGTTTGATTCGCCCGCTACTTGCTACTTGCCAAAGAACTCATCCCACACGACTCCCTCACCACCAGTTCGCAGCGCACCAGCACCTCGCGCACCGGCATCTCCGGCTGCCGCAGCCGCTCCAGCATCATGTCCATCGCCACAATGCCGATCTCCGCGCAGTTCTGCCGCAGCGTCGTCAGCGGCGTCGGCAGAAACTTCGCATAACTCACATCGTCGATACCCACCATCCGAATGTCCTCTGGCACCTTCACGCCCAGCGACACCAGGGTCTTCATCAAACGCGCCGCGGTAATGTCATTCGCGCAGACAATCCCGTCCGGCTTATGGCGGTTCAGCACCTGTTGCACGAACTTCGCATTCTCAAAGTCCCCGCTGACCACTGACGCTCCGCAGTCTCCTTGCGCGCGAAACAGCGCCTCGCGATACCCCGCCATCCGCGCCTCCACCGTCGAAGCCGAGTTCTGGCGTACTGCGAACAAAATACGCTTCGCCCCCGCCTTCAACAGGTGCTCGGTCAGAAGAAACCCCGCGCGGTGGTTGTCGATCCCCACCATGTCGAACCCTGACCGCCCCGGATACCGCTCAAAGTCGCGGTCCAGCAGCACCACGGCGATCCCCGCACGCTGCAGCATCGCCGCCATCCGGTAGTTGGCCTCATCACGCATCGCCGCATACTCGGTCGGCGCAAAGAACACGCCATCCACCTTCTGCGCGATGTACTGCTGGCACAGCCGTTCGGTCGCTTTCAGCTTGTCTGTCTCATCCAGGTTCTGGTGCCCCCACGTCAGCGAGTGCGACCGAGCCGCCGGCGACCGCATGATCCCCTGGCAGATCGGCTCAAAGATGTCCGTGCTCCCCAGGTCCGGGATCAGCAGCCCGAACTTCAGCGAGCTCTGCTCCGCCGGCTTCTCCACGTATGTCCCGGACCCCGGCCGCCGCCGCACCAGGTTGTCGCGCTGCAGATTTTGAAACGCCTTGGCCACCGTGATGCGCGAAGCCCCGAACCGTTCGCACAGCAGGGCCTCACTCGGCAAACGTTCACCTGGCTTGTATACACCGGTTTGGATCTCTTCCAGCAGCTGTTCGTAGATCAGTCGGTGCAGCGGCGCGCTCGAGCTATCCTGGCTCGGGCTGCCGCCCCCTTTGCCCTTACCACTGACAGGCGGCGTCTTGCGGGGCTTTTGCTTCCTGGCTGATGGGCTCATTGAGCTTACTAAATCCTTTTAGTTCGTTCTATTCTTTCCCTGTCAAGCATCGACACCCGCACTGAACAGGTCGAGAGAGACACAAATATAATATGTCGCTTGAAGATATACTTACGCAATACAGCTAAGGTAATCGGCACTAACAGCCTATTCAAACTACCCTTATCTTTTGCCTTTGACCAGAGTTTTTTCGTGAAAAAGCACGGCCCCGCTCTGGCAGCGTATGATGACGATGTTTTTCGGTACTGTACGCTTGGCGGGCACTCTTGGAAGGCACCCTACAGCTCTGCTTATGATCAAATACGCAATCCGATATGCGTTGGTTGCCGTCGCCGCAGCCTCCTTTCTGAATACCGCCCATCTTCAGGCCCAGACCCCGCTTGAGTCCCAAAAGGGCTCGGCGCAGGAAGGCGCTCAGCCCGCCGCCAGGGGTGGTTCCGCCGACGCCGGCGTCTTCCCCCCGGTCCTCGACGCCGAGCACCGTCCCATCACCGCGGGCGGCACCGTCAAAACCGGCCCCATCATCTTTCAGGACATCGCGAAGAAGGCCGGCCTCACCACCTGGCACCACGTCATGGGCTCGCCCCAGAAGCGCTACATCCTCGAGTCCATCGGCTCCGGCGTCGCCCTGCTCGACTACGACAACGACGGCTGGCTCGACATCTACCTCGTCAACGGCAGCACTCAGGCCGCCATCGACAGCAAGTCCATGCCCCCGCACGCCGCCCTCTTCCACAACAACCACGACGGCACATTCACTGACGTCACCGAGAAGGCCGGCGTCGCCAACGATCGCTGGGGTTTTGGAGCAGCAGTCGCCGACTACGACAACGACGGCTGGCCCGACATCTATGTCTCCAACTTCGGCAAGAACCGCCTCTATCACAACAACCACGACGGCACGTTCACCGACGTCGCCGAGAAGGCCGGCGTCCAGCTCGGCAACTGGTCCACCGGCGCCACCTGGGGCGACTACGACGGCGACGGCAACCTCGACCTCTTCGTCCCCGGCTACGTCCACTACGACCTCTCCAAACAGACCACCGCCTCCGACGGCATTCCTCTCGCCTTCTGCAGCTACCGCGGCGTCAAGACCATCTGCGGTCCGCGCGGCCTGCCCGGCGAAGGCGATCATCTCTTCCACAACAACGGCGACGGCACATTCACCGACGTCTCCGAACGCGCCGGCGTCTCCGACAAGCCCGGCTACTATGGCCTCACCTCGCTCTTCATCGACGTTAACAACGACGGCCGCGTCGACCTCCTCGTCGGCAACGACTCCACCCCCAACTACCTCTACATCAACAAGGGCGACGGCACCTTCGACGACGAGAGCTACCCCTCCGGCTACGCGCTCGATAAGAACGGCCGCGAGACCGCCAGCATGGGCATCGCCGTCGGCGACTACCGCAACAACGGCCAGCTCGACATCTTCAACACCACCTTCTCCGACGACTACAAGGTCCTCTACCGCAACGACGGCGATGCCAACTTCACCGACGTCTCCGACGACCTCCACATCGCTGCCCTCACCATTCCCTTCCTCGGCTGGGGCACCGCCTTCCTCGACTACGACAACGACGGCTGGCAGGACCTCCTCGAAGTCGACGGCCACATCTACCGCAACGCCGACGCCAACAACTGGGGCACCACCTGGGCGCAGCGCCCTCTGCTCTTCCACAATGAGCAGGGCAAAAAAATCGCACCCGTGCCCGCCGTCGAAGACACAGCACTCGCCGAGACCTACACCTCACGCGGCCTCGCCGTCGGCGACCTCTTCAACGACGGCCGCGTAGACGCCGTCGTCAACAACATCGACTCCGTACCCGCGCTCTTCCGCAACGTGGACAAGAACGATAACCACTGGGTCGCCTTCCACCTCATCGGCAGCGGCCAGCCCTTTGGCCCTGACGGCCTCAAGTCCTCACGCGACGCCATCGGCGCAACCCTCTACCTCACCGCCAACGGCATCAAGCAGCGCCGCGACATCTTCTCCGGTGGCAGCTTCGCCTCCACCTCCGACATGCGCCCCCACTTCGGCCTCGGCTCCTCAACCAAAGTCGACGCCCTCGAAGTCCGCTGGCCCAGCGGCCGCGTCGAAACCTTCCCCATCCCCGCCATCGACTGCCTCCAGACCCTCACCGAAGGCAAAGGCACCGCCGTGACTCCCACAGCCAAGCCATGACAATCATGCCCCTAAAAGCTCGTCATCTCGACCGAAGGCGGAGCGTAGCGGAGACGCAGCGGAGAGACCCCTGTATTTTTCGCAGCATGCTTCCAACAGACTCCACCTTTCGATGGAGCTAGACATCCACCCATCGGCTCGCTGACAACCATCCGATCTGCGATGTAGTGTTGATGGGTTCACAGGATGCACGCAAGGCGTGGGGCAGAATCTGTTTTGAAGGGGATGGGCTTTAGCCCGTCCGAAAGCAATGCCAGGAAAGATAAGGGGCTTTAGCCCCGGAGCGCTTCCAAAGCAATCACCATGAAGCTCGCCCTCTCAATCCGCAAGCTGCTCGCCGCAATTTTTCTCACCGCTGCGACGGCCATCCTTCTCGCCCCGCACACAGTCCGCGCTCGCGCCACCGACGACGACACCCACGCCGAAGCCCGTGCCGCCTACAACAAAAAGATCGCAGCCATCTACAACTACAAGTTCGGCGAACAGCACCCCTTCTACCCCTCCAACGCCACCACCGACACCGGCGCCTTCATCGACCCCAAGGACTTCCCCACCGCCGCCTACTGCGGCCACTGCCATCAGGCCGCGCACGCCCAGTGGCGCGAGTCCGCCCACTCCAACTCCAACCGGGTCCCCTACTACCTCCGCAACGTCAACCTCCTCGCGGCTGAAAAAGGCATCGCCTACACCCGCCACTGCGAAGGCTGCCACGACCCCATCTCCGTCGTCTCCGGCGCACTCACTGAGAGGTCCCCGCGCACCCGCCCCTACGACCAGGACGGCGTCACCTGCATGGTCTGCCACTCCATCCAGTCCGGCACCACGCGCGGCACCGGCAGCTACGTCATGGGTATCCCCGCCGTCATGGTCGACGAAAACGGCAACCCCATCCACCACGCCGTCTCCGACGCGGAGATCCTCGCTCACCTCGACCGCCACTCCGCCGCGGTCATGAAGCCCTTCTACAAGACCAGCCAGTTCTGCTCCGCCTGCCACGAAGCCGCGCTCCCCAAAATGCTCAACGACTACAAGTGGCAGCGCGCCATCTCGCTCTATGACGAGTGGCAGAACTCCTCCTTCGCCAAGCAATCGCCGCTGCCCTTCTATCACAAGCCCGTCGTCTCCACCTGCCAGACGTGCCACATGGCGCGCGAGGCCATAGGCTCGCTCTCCGATTACAGTGCCAAGTCCATCGACGGCGGCCCCAAGTCCATCGTCTCCCACCGCTGGCTCGGCGCCAACACCTCCATCCCCAAGATCTATCACTACCCTGACCAGGCCCGCCTCGTCACCGAGTTCCTCCAGAACCAGGTCTTCAACGTCGACATCTTCGGCGTCGAGAAAGAGCCTAAAAACTTCAACACACCCGCCGCCGAGCTCGCTGAAAACTCCGTGAACGGCAAGCTCATCGCCCCTCTCGGCACCGTGCCGTTCTCGCTCGACGCCGGCCAACGCGTCGTCGTCTCCGTCGTCATCCAGAACAAGGGCATCGGCCACTCGCACGTCCCTGAGCAGCGCGATATGTACGAGTCCTGGGTCGACTTCACCGTCAAGAACACCGCCGGCAAAACCCTCTATGAGTCCGGCGCGATTCAGCCCAAAGACGACGAGCTCGATCCCTCCGCGCACAGCTTCACCAACCGCCTCATCAACAAGCAGGGCAGCCTCAACGCGCTCCACCAAGTCTGGGACAACCGCGTCGTCGCCTACAACAACACCGTCCAGTCCGGCCGTTCGCAGCTCGTCCGCTACGCCTTCACCATGCCCCGCGATGGCAGCCCTGTCTCTGTCACTGCCACCGTCCGCTACCGCCGCTTCGATCAGCACTTCATGGACTTCGGCATGAGCGTCCCCATCGGCCAGGGCCACTGGCAGCAACCCATCGTGGACATGGTCTCCACCACCCGCATCTTCAAGTCCGGCTCAAACGACCCCATTCCCAATCCCGATCCCAAGTCCGTCAACCCCGAATGGATGCGTTGGAACAACTACGGCATCGGCCTGCTCGACGCGCAACAGTATGCCGCCGCCGTCTCCGCCTTCGAGCGCGTCGCCGCCATGCACCCCGACGACTTCGACCCGCCCACCAACATCGCCGTCACCTACATCGCCTGGGAGAAGTACGACGACGCCGTCCCCTACCTCAACAAATCGCTCGCGCTCAAAAAGGACAATGCCCGCGCGCTTTACTATCTTGCTCTCGTGCAGCGCAACTCCGGCGACGTCAACGAGGCCATAGCCAACCTGCAGAAAGTCGCGGCCGCCTTCCCTGATTCTCTCGACGCCCATCGCGAGCTCGGCTTCTCCTACTATCAGCTCCACAACTACGCGCAGGCCCGCACCGAGTACGAGCTCGTCCAGTCCATCGCGCCCGACAACCTCGCCGCCCACTACAACCTCGCCATCATCTACCGCCGCCTGCACCTCAAGGACCAGGCCGCCGTCGAGGCCGCCTACTTCGCCGACGAGAAAGACGACCCCACCGCCTCCACCTACGCACTCGAGTACCTCCGCAAGCACCACGACATCGCGCAGGAGTCCGTCCCCTGGCATGTCCACGACCTCGACCACCACGGCGCCGACGAGCTCAACCCCATGCTCCCCGCCAGCGACTCCGGCTCCGTCACGGGCGGCAGCCACTAGCTCCGCGCCCCTTATAGAATGTCCTCTGTGTACACTCCCTTTGCGAAACATGGCTCACTCTGCGTACTCTGCGTGAGCGCTTTGGCCTTTGCTTTCGTCCTCCATCAGCCAAAGACCGTCACCGCCTCTTCCACAGCGCGAGCCCGCGGGGCAGAGCTCTTCGCCACCCGCGGCTGCGCCCACTGCCACGGCACCGACGGCGTCAACGGAGAGATCGGCCCCGACCTACAGCTCGTCCGCAAGCGCATGAACGCCGCCCGCATCTTCGCCCAGATTCACGACGGCAGCAAAGACATGCCCGCCTTCGCCGACTCTCTCTCCACCCCGCAGATCGACGACCTCGTCGCCTACCTCCGCACCAAACGCAAACACATCATCCCACCACCTCCACCCACAAAACCTGCCGCCACCGACCCCAACAGCAACTGACTTCCTGCGTACCCGACAACACGGCCGTGGCGAAACTTGGCCCACTTCGCGAACGTGGCGGGAAGGCTTTGATCCTCCCTCCGTACTACCTCGCTCCGGCCAGCTTCCCCTTCCCCTCGGTCAGCTCCACAAACCGATCCACACCATCCACCGCAAACATCTCGCTCTCCCCATTCGGCCACCGCACCTCGATCGCAGCGATCTTCGTCTCCGCGCCCAGCCCAAAGTGCAACCGCAAATCGCTTGAGCTCGAATAGCTCGACCCGCTCCGCACCTCATCCACCCAGCAGCGTTTCGTGCCACGCACCGTCACCCGAGCCCCAATCCCATCGCGGTTCGACGTCGTACCCACCAGCCGCACTCCCAGCCAATGGTTCGTGTTCGAAGCCTCATTCACCAGCAGCAACGGCAGCTCGCTCAGGTTGTTCACCACCACCTCCAACCGCCCATCGTTCCACAGGTCGCCCACCGCCAGCCCGCGCCCTGATAGCGGCTCCGTCATCCCCGGGCCACTGACCTGCGACACATCCTTGAACTTCCCGTTCCCCTGGTTCCAGTACAAAAACCGCGGCTCCTTGAACTTCGTCCCCAGATTGTCCTTATCGACCTCTGGATACACATGCCCGTTCGCCACCAGCAGGTCAGGAAATCCGTCATTGTCCACATCGGTAAACATCGTCCCCCAACCCAGCGCATCGAGGTTCCTGCCCAACCCCGCGGCAAACGTCACATCCTCAAACGACCCATCGCCGTGGTTCCGATACAGCGTCGCCGTATCGTCTGAGAAGTTCGTCTTGAACAAACTGATGTGCCCATCGCCAATGTAGTCCGCAGCGGTCGACCCCATCCCCGCCTGTTCGCGACCGTCCTCATTGAACGCCACGCCCGCATCCGCACCCACATCCGTGAACGTCCCATTGTGGTTGTTCTTATACAGCGCCGAAGGCGTCGAGTCGCACGCCACATAGATGTCCGGCCAGCCATCTTCGTTGTAGTCCAGCGTCGTCACCGAGAAGCAGTAATGCGCATACGTCTTCTCGATCCCGCTCGCCGCGCTTACATCCTTAAACTTGCCGCCGCCCTCATTGTGATACAGAATGTTCTTCGCGCTCGGCAGCCCACGCGGCCCGCACATCACCGGCGCTCCCTTCCACATGCAACCTGCATCCGCGCCCGGCGCAGGCGTCGTCGCAAGGTCAAAGTGCACATAGTTCGACACCATCAGGTCGAGCTTGCCATCGCGGTCATAGTCCACAAATGCGCAGCCCGTGCCCCACTCCTTGCCTGTGCCAGCCACGCCCGCCTGCTCGGCCACATCGGTAAACGTGCCATTGCCGTTGTTGTGATACAGCCGGTTCTTCCCATAGTCCGTAACGTAGAGATCGTCCCATCCATCGTTGTCATAGTCCCCAACACAAACCCCCTGCCCCCACGCAGTCTGTATCAGCCCAGCCTTCGCCGTCACATCGGTAAAGGTCCCATCATGGTTGTTATGGAACAGATGGCTCGTCGGCGGACTCTTCTCCTTGGCATCGTCCTTCAGCTCCTGCCCATTCACCAGAAAGATATCCGGCCACCCATCGCGGTCATAATCAATAATCGCAACACCCGACCCCGTCGCCTCCACAATGTAGCGCTTGTTCGTCGCACTGCCATTCACGTTCATCACCTGGATGCCCGCCTTCGCAGCCACATCCACAAACCACGCCGGCGTCGGATGTTCCGCGCTCGCCGGATACACCTTCTGCTGCATCTGCGCTCTCGACAACCCATACAACATCAAAAATACAGCGACAACCGCACAAGCCCGCGCCACTGCACCCGCTCTTGCTTTTGCCGTTGCTTTTCTTTCTGTCATTCCGAGCGCAGCGAGGAACCTGCTTCTTGCGCGAGCGGAGCGAGCGCTAGCTGCTTCAGCAAATCTCACTTCGCCGCCTTCTCAACAACCCCACCCATCGCCACCGCCCGCAAAATCTTCCCACCCTCCTGCACCACATACAGATGGTTCGCCGCAAGGTCCTTCAGCGAGTCCCTCGTCCCCGAGGGCCACGCAATCGTCACCTCATCCACCTTCACCGCCTGGTCCAATCCAAAGTGCATCCGCAGATCGTTCTGCGAGTAGTAGCTCCCGCCGCTGCGCACCTCATCAATCTGCTTCATCGGCTGTTTGCACACGCCACTCATCGCCTGCGGAGCCGTCGTCGCCGTCACCGTAATCCGCGCGCCAATTCCCGTCCGATTGCTCTTCGTCCCCACCAGCTTGATCTTGATCCAGTTCCGCTGAATCCCATTCATGAGAACAGCATCGCACCGCAGCAGCTGCGGCACGGCATTCACACAGTTCACAACTACATCCATATCACCATCATTGTCATAGTCCCCGATTGCGCACCCCCGCGCCGGAACAGCATCCGTCATGCCGCTGCCCGCCTTGCTCGTCACCTCTTCAAACTGCCCATTGCGCAGGTTGCGATACAAATACTTGTGCTCTGCATATGGCGCATCGAGGTGCGAACCATCCACCTCCGGATACACATGCCCATTCGAAATCAGGATGTCCAACCAGCCATCATTGTCCACATCCACAAAGCTCACGCCCCAGCCAAGATACCGCGTATTGATCCCCAGCCCCGAAAGATACGTGTGGTCCTCAAACGATCCATCGCCTAGGTTCTCATACAGCGAATCTGTATCGCCCGCGAAGTTCGTCTTCACAATATCCAGCAGCCCATCGCGATTGAAGTCCCCCACCGCAACACCCATGCCCGCCTGCGGCTTTCCATCAGGCGAGTACGCAATCCCCGCCTCAATCGCAACATCCTTGAACGTGCCGTCCTTCTGGTTCTGGTAGTACGTCGCCGCCGTCGAGTCGTTCGCAACATAAATATCCGGCCAGCCATCGTTATCAAAGTCCGCCACCGTCACGCTCAGCCCATACGTGCCGATCGTGTCCCACATCCCCGCCTTCTGGCTCACATCGGTGAATGTGCCATCGCCGTTGTTGTGATACAGAATGTTCTTCCCGCCATCCAACCCCGGCGGCCCGCACGCCACCTGGATGCCCTTGTACTCGCACCCCGCGGCCTCCGGCAGCGGCGCCGTCTTGATGTCGAAGTCGATATAGTTCGCCACAAACAAATCGAGATGCCCGTCCTTGTCGTAGTCCAGAAACGCACACCCCGAGTTCCACCGCGTCTTCGACTGTGTCAGTCCAGCCTTCGCCGTCACATCCGTAAACGTGCCATCGCCATGGTTCTTATAAAGGATCGGCTGCCCGTAATAGCTCACAAACAGATCGTCGAGCCCATCGTTGTCATAGTCGCCCACGCAGCAACCCTGCCCCCAGCCCGACCGCGTCATCCCTGTCTTCGCAGTGATATCGGTAAACGTGCCATCGCGATTGTTCTTGAACAACCGGCTGATCGGCTCCTGCCCCTTCGGAAACCCCTCCAGCCGTGTGCCATTCACCAGAAAAATATCGAGCCAGTCATCATGGTCGAAGTCATAAAACGCAACGCCACATCCAGTCGTCTCCAGCAGAAAGCGGTTCTTATGCTCATCGCCATAGATGGTCTTCGCATGCAGCCCGCTCTGCTTCGCTACATCCACAAAGCTGAACCCCAGCGGCATCCCCGTCACCGGCGAAGGCAGCGTCTTCGGCGCGGGCCTCGGCTTCGCATCATAGCTCGGCCTGGCTCCGATCTGCGGCACCTGTTGCTGCGCTCCCGCAGGCATGGCGAGCTTCAGCACATCCTCAAACGGCAACACCAGCGCCGTGCGAGAGAGAGACCTGATAAATCCGCGTCGCGTCCAAATCATCTCGTCCTCTCTCCCAGCAGAAGTATGGTGACCCTCAAAGATCGCCACTCGCCTCGCATCAGTGCTGCGTGTCGATCCTCGGCTCACTCGCCTGCTGTATCTTCTCTGCCTTCTCCGTCTCACGCGCCGCGTCTTCTACGCGCCCCATCGCCCTGTACGCCTGCCCCAGCAGACTATGGGTCCGAAAGTTCTGCGGGTCGAGCTGCTCCGCGTGTTGCAGATACGTCAGCGCAGCCACCGCATCGCCCTTCTTCAACATCGTCTTCCCCAGCGAGATATACGGCCCCGTCGCATTCGGCTCAAGCAGGATCGACGCCTGCAGGTTACGCTGCGCGTCGTCATACTTCGCCGCCCGGTTATACGCTTCGCCGAGTCCCGCATACACACTAGGCTCCAGCGGATTATTCACCTTCTCCTTTTCCAGCTCCGCAATCGCCTCATCGAGATGGTCCCCCGCCAGTGCAATCTCACCCAGCAACTCATGCGCCAGCGGCAGGTTCGGATTGATCGCCAGCGCCTTCTGCGCAAAGCTCTGCGACACCGGCAGATACTCCCGCCGCAACAACATCCGCGCCGCGATCAGGTACGCTGCTGCGCCATCCGGAGCGAAGCCATATTGCGCCGCAAACGCATGGCGAGCATCGTCATACCGTCTCGTGTCCATATAGCAGAGCGCAAGAATATAGTTGGGATCAGCCTTTCCCAGCGCGCCCTGCTTGCCCGCCGCCTCCAACAAAGGAATCGCATCCGCGGGCCGCCCCAACCGAAACAGCGTAAGCCCACGCATCTGCGACGACTCCACATCATGTGGGTCTTCAAACAGCGCCGCCGCAAACGCCTTATCGGCAGCATGCAGATCGCCCAACTGATACTCTGCAAGCCCCTCGAGCCGGTTCAGCCCGGCCATAACGCCGTGCCCTGCACGCAGCGTCGCAATCTGCTTCAAAGCAAGGTCTGCATGTCCCATGTCGATGCTATGGCGAACGGTCTTGGCATCCAGCGAATCAGCGGAAGTTGCGCCTGCCGCACTCTGCGCACGCATCAACGAGCACGAAAGCAGGCACACAGCCACCGCGCTCATAAGAGCGCACAGACCGCGAACCGAAGAAGATCGAAACATGCTGAAAAAGCCCCACAGACCTTTGCTGATCAAACTACTACAGTCGCCGTACCAGTAAAAGCAAAGGGTGAAGGGAGATCGCTCTCCCTTCACCCGTTTGCAGTATGGCGGGTTAGAACGCTAAGTGCAGTGTGAACTGCAACTGGCGCGGGTTGGTCGTGCCATTCGGCCCGGGGCCACCGCCAATCGAGTTGCCGTTCTGAATATTGCCGCCCGGGTTCTCAAAATTGATGTGGTTGAAGGCGTTGAACGCATCCATGCGGAACTGCACCGTGTAGCGCTCATGGAAGGTCACATTCTTCATGATGGACATATCGCTGTTGAACAAACCAGGACCCCAGGCCGTATTGCGCCCGGCGTTGCCGATAGTATCCAGACCCGGATCGGTGAAGGTCGTCCCCAGTGTCTGCTGCTGGAAGAACGTGACGCCGGTCGGGCCGCCAGGAAATCCCTTGACCCCCGTGTGCAACGACGAAGGATTGCCGTTGACCTGGCATGGAGCATCGCCAGGCAGATCGTTGCCGCAGCCGCTGAATGACAGCGTGAATGGCAAGCCGCTCTGCCACACAAACGTGGGGCTGTACTCCCAACCGCCGACGATATAGTTCAGCGCCCTGTTGCTGTTCAGGAACTTCTGGTCTTTGCCGAAAGGCAGCTTGTACAGGCCATAGGCTGTGAACGCGTTGCGGCGAATGGAGCTGTCATTTCCGATCACAGCCTGCTTGTTCCACGTGGCAAAGCTGCTGTTCGCATCGCGGCCTCGCTGGTAAGCGTAGTTCGCATTGACCGAAAGCCCGTGCGCGTACGTCTTCGCCAAACTGACCTGCAGTGAGTTGTAATGAGTGTCCTGGTCATCGCCGTAGTAGCTGATAGCCTGCGTCCAGTTACAAGCTGCCCCGCCGCACGCTGGCAGTGTGCCATTTGTATAGCGTTGCAGCAGCGTCTGGTTGCTGGTTGCGCCCGTCGTCGTACTTACAGGATTGGTACAACCCGCCGTGCCGGCAAGGCAGGTGCCACCAGCCGGATCGAAGTGCAGCGCCTGGTTCGTCGTCACATTGAACGATGCCGGAAGCGAGATCGCCGCCTCATTCGGATTTGTGGTATTGCCACTCAAATCGCTGAGAGTATGGGTTCCCTTGTTGGCAACGTAGGCCACCGTCACCGTGGTAGTCGGTGTGATGGACCGCTGTACGCTGAAGTTCCAGGCATCCAGTGTCGGCAGCCGCTCTGTAAACGGACGCGCCTTCATATTGACCGAACCGCCAGCCGTTGCGCAGTTGGCACCGGCTTGCGAGCAAGGAACATCGGCTCCCAGTGCACTGGTGCCCGGAATTGGTGCCGTGACCGGGATCTGGCCCTGCGCGTTCGCCGCGACAGGCGTGTAGTTCACCAGCCCCGCGGAGTTCGTGCCGCTTACCGCCGGATTATCCAACTGGAACGCGTAGCTCTGGGCACCGTTCAGAGAGGAGATCGACTGGTTCGCCAGAACGGGAATGTTCTGCGTGACCACATGGCCGAACTCCGAGCCGAAGACACCAAGATCGAAGCTGCGCCCATAACCGGCCCGGATGACCGTCTTCTGGTCGATCTGGTAGGCCACGCCGAGACGGGGGTTCCAGGTGTTCTTCGCTGCCGCCACGCCCATGTTGAGCGGGATGCCGCCTTCACCTGCCACATTGAGGTAGCCCGTAGCCAGGTTCAGCAGAGCGCCGTTACCTTTACCGTTCACGCGTTCCGGAGCGTAGTACTCATAGCGTGCGCCGACGTTCACCGTCAACTTGGGAGTTGCGCGCCAGGTGTCCTGTCCGTAGAAGAAATCCCGTGGCTGGAATTCCTTTGCGTTCAGCTCGCTCGGCGTGCCCGCATACCGGTTGAAGCTGGTCACGTCACCCAGAACCAGGCTCGCGAAACCGAGACCGCCCGTCGATCCATTTGACGTGGGGCCTGTGCCGAAGTTGTTCAAGCCGGTGCGGTCCGAATCCGACGGTACGCGCAAGTTGCGAGCGTAACGCAGATCGATACCAACCTTGACGGAATGATTGCCGATCGTCCTCGTCCAGTTGTTCACAAGCTGGAACTGGTCTTCACGCTCCGTCAATGGGCAGTTGCAGCGATTGATGTTCAAACCGGCGCCGTACTGCGCTCCTCCCCCTGTTGGGTTGTTCGGGCTTGCAGTCGGGTTCGTGACGTTCAGGTCCGAGATATTGAAGCCCGGCGCGCCGAAGTCCTGCGCCACCGTGAGTGACGCGTTGGCTCCCGTGCCGCTCACGTTCTCGCCCTGGATGGGCAGGTTCGTGTTGCCGGTATCGTACTTCGCGGTGGTGATGCCATAACGGAAGTAGCCGAGTCGAACGTCTGTCACCAACTTGGAGTTGATGGCGATGTCCGTGCCGAGCGCGACGCTGTCGTTTGCGCCCTTGGACGTGCCGCCATAGCCGCCCAGACCGAAGCCCGGGCCACCCGCGTTGCCGAACATCGTCTTGCCGGTCAGCGTATCGGTAAAGCGGCTGAAGCGCCCGAAGATGTGTATCTTCTCGTTCAGCACCGCATCACCGCGAACGTCCCATTGGTCACTATTGAAAAGACCTGAGCCGCTGCCCGCGTAGTTCTGCGAAAACCCGCCATCTGTACCCGCCGTGTTTGGCGCGTACGGCTGAAGCAGTTTGAGCAGCTGTAGCGCCGCTGGCGAAAGGGCCGAGTTCGGGATGATCGCGTTCGGATACGGCGTGGTGCTGTTGGGCTCGTAGATCTGGTACGGGTTGTACGATACGCCTGTGCTCGTCGTTGCCGGGTTCGCCGCGCCGTAGTTCACATACTCACTGAAGTCACACCCATTGCCGCTCAGGCAGGTGGTAATCAGGTGCGAGGTCGGCACGGTCGCCGTGCTGGCGATACCCACCTTCTGACGAACACCCTGGTAGTCGCCAAAGAAGAAGACCTTATCTTTGATGATCGGCCCGCCGATCGAACCGCCGAACTGGCTCTTGATGCCGCCCGGGAAACCGCCGCTCGAAGCAAGCTGCGTCGGTCCCTGCTGGAACGGATCGCGTGCCAGGTTGGCATTGCTCTCGCGATTGTCGAACACCGTTCCGTGGAACTGGTTCGTACCGGACTTCGTCTGGATTGTATCCACCGAAGCGACGGCCTTGCCGAACTCCGCGTCGAAGTTCTGCGTGGCAATCTTCGCCTCCGACATCGACTCCGAGTTCGGATTGATAACGATAATGCCCAGGACCGCATCCTGATTGTCCGTGCCGTCCAGCGTGTAGTTCACACCCGCAAACGCCTGGCCGTCGATCTCGATTTGCTTCGAACCCTGCGGGTTTTCATCCGCGGCGTGTGACCAGCCCAGTTGCACCGCGCCTGGCAGCAGCAACTGCAGGTTCGCAAAGTTGTGGTCCGGAATCGGCAGCTCAGTCAGCTCCTGCGCCGTGTAGGTCACTGCGACGTCAGCGTGGTCTGTCTTGAGTTGCGGCACCGCATCGGCGTCCACCTCCACCGTTTCGCCGTTTGCCGCGCCAACTGGCAACACCGCCTTCACCGTCGCCGAATCGTCGGCAAAGACCTGAAGTCCCTTCGCTTCATACCCCTTGAAGCCCGCAGCTGTGACCTTTACGTCGTAGGTGTCCGGAATAAGGTGTTGCGCTGTAAACTCACCCGCGCCGTTGCTGGTAAGGGTCACCGCTGTATTCTTCGTGACGTCCGTGACCGTAATCGTCGCGCCCGGAACCGCCGCGCCTGTCGAATCGGTCACGCTGCCCAGAATCTGGCCATAGACCGCCTGCGCTGCCGCGCTTGGCCCCGATGCCAGAAAGGCGGCCGCGGCGGCCATCAACAGCGGTAGCTTCGCCCCCTTGATCCAGTTCTTGTACATATCTAGTCCTCCGAAAATGTCTTGCTTCGTTTGGAGCCAATCGGTGGTGCGTACTCTTACCGCCGCCTATGCCAAACTGCGTAGCGGCCCGTTGGCTCTCGACTGCATCCACCAAAAGATTGAGATTGGCATCCGCAGATATGCCTGCTTTTGAACCTCGCAAACATTACGCAAGTGCCCTGCAAATTGTCAACATATTCCTGCGCCGGAAACCAAAGAAATGCCCGTCAATTGTCATGACATTACTTCGCCACGCAAAAATTATGATTTCTTTATGTCGCGAAGTTTTTCGTTTTACCTTGAATATCGACGCAAACGCAGCCTCCCGATCGCCCTCCTGCCAACCCCATTCATCGCCCCCGGTTCGACTTGACCGCAGAACGAACTGACATGACAGATTCGCTGTCTATCGGCAGCGAATGCTATATTTCTCCCGTTTGCATTTGGAGGAGTTTTTATGTCGTTTCGCCCCGCACACGTGCTCCGCACGCACATTTCCCGCCGACTGGCGTCGCTTCGCACGATGTATCGCCCTGCCTCGCTGACCACCCTGTTTGCGGCCCTTCTCTTCGCCGCTACTCTCTTCTCCGGCACCGCGATCGCGCAGTCCCTGCCGGGTTCCACTATCGCCGGCGCTCCCTGGTGGCAGCACGCCGTCGTCTACGAGATCTATCCCCGCAGCTTTCAGGACACCAACGGCGACGGCATCGGCGACCTCAACGGCATCACCTCGCGCCTCGACTACCTCCAGCATCTCGGCGTCGACGCCATCTGGATCGCCCCCATGTACCCCTCCCCACAAGTCGACTTCGGCTACGACATCTCCAACTACGAGGCCGTCGACCCCCAGTACGGCACCCTCGCCGACATGGACCGCCTCATCGCCGAAGGCAAAAAGCACCACGTCCGCATCCTCCTCGACATGGTCCTCAACCACACCTCCGACAAGGCCCAGTGGTTCATCGACTCCGCCAGCTCCCGCACCAACCCCAAGCACAACTGGTACGTCTGGAACGACGGTATCTCCGCAGATACCCCCGGCGTCTCCGCGTGGCAAAAACGCTTCGAGCACGAAGGAAAGGTCCCGCCCAACAACTGGGTCTCCGGCTTCGGCGGCTCCGCCTGGCAGTGGGTGCCCGCCGTTCATCAGTTCTACTACCACGAGTTCTACAAGCAGCAGCCCGACCTCAACTGGCGCAACCCCGAGGTCGAAAAGGCCTGCTTCGCCGCCATGCGTTTCTGGCTCGACCGCGGCGTAGCCGGCTTCCGTCTCGACGCCATCCCCACGCTCTTTGAGGACCCCAAGCTGCACAACAACCCGGAGCTCGGCGGCACCAACGCCTACGGCGATCCGCGCGTCGGCGACACCTACACCAGCAACCTGCCTGAGGTGCACGGCGTCATCCGCCGCATGCGCGCGATGGTCTCCAGCTATCCCGGCGACCGCGTCCTCATCGGCGAAACCTACCTGCCCAACACCGCCGAGCTCGACAAGTGGTACGGCGGCGCCGCGCAGAACGAGCTCCAGCTCCCCATGGACATGCTGCTCGGCTTCCACGGCGACCACGACAAGCTCGACGCCGACAGCTTCCGCAAACACATCATGGAGGCTGAAACCCAGGTCCACGGCGGCCGCCCGCTCTTCGTCTTCGACAACCACGACAACGTCCGCGCCATCAATCGCTACGGCGATGGCACACCCAACCCCGCCGTCGACCGCCCGCTAGTCAACAAGGTCCTCGACGCCGTCCTTTTCACCGTCCCCGCCACCGCGCTCACCTACTACGGCGAGGACATCGGCATGGTCACCACCACGCCCACCCGCCGCGAAGACGTCAAAGACCCCATCGGCATCACCGGCTGGCCCAAGGAGAAAGGCCGCGACGGCGAGCGCACGCCCATGCAGTGGACACCCGGCCCGCAGGCTGGCTTCAGCACCAACCCCCACACCTGGCTCCCCATTCCACCCAGCTACAAAACGGTCAACGTAGAAGTCGAGTCCAAAGAGGCCCACTCGCAGCTTGAGTGGTTCGAAAAACTCACCGCTCTCCGCCGCGACAACCCCGCCCTCCGCGACGGCGGCATCACCATGCTCGACCCCACCAACCCCAGCGTGCTCTCCTACCTCCGCTCCACCGGCTCCGGCGCAGTTACCGTGGTTGCACACAACTTCACCGCGCAGCCGCAAACGGTCTCGCTCACCAGCGCAGCCGTCCCCCACGGCGCAGTCCACACGCTGCTCACCGACGCCCCCTCACTCGAATCCACCACCTCGCTCACCCACATCACGCTGCCGCCATACAGCAGCTGGATCGGTAGCGTAAAGTAATCCCGTCCTGCATCACCGAGACGGCAGGAGTCGCCAACTCCTGCCGTCCTCGCTTTTGCTGTTGCTTGTTTTCCATTGCGTCCTCTGCGGGCTTTTCCTCTGCGCACTTTGCGTGAACGCACTTGCCGTAGCGAGAGCCGAAGGCGCGAGCGTACCCCCTCAAACCCGGCACTCGACTTTCCTTGACAGGTACCGCCCATGACGCGCCGCACACTCCTCGCCCTCACCCTAGCCTTCCTCACACTCCCTGCCCTCACGCAAACCGCCAGCAACGACCCCTGGTGGCAGCACGGCATCATCTACGAGATCTACCCTCGCAGCTTCCAGGATACCAACGGCGACGGCATCGGCGACATCAACGGCATCACCTCGCGCCTCCCCTACCTCCAGTCCCTCGGCATCGACGCCATCTGGATCACCCCCATGTACCCCTCGCCGCAGGTCGACTTCGGCTACGACATCGCCGACTACACCGCCATCGACCCGCAGTACGGCACCATGGCCGACTTCGACCACCTCATGGCCGAAGCCAAAAACCACCACATCCGCGTCATCATGGACTACGTCCCCAACCACACCTCCGACCAGAACGCCTGGTTCAAGCAGTCGCGCTCCTCGCGCACCAACCCCAAGCGCAACTGGTACATCTGGAACGACGGCATCCCCGCCAACTCGCCCAGCCTCGTCGCCCTGCAAAAGAAGAACGAGCACAACGGCCTCCACGGCCCTGTCGTCCCGCCCAACAACTGGCAAAGCTGGTTCGGTGGCTCCGCCTGGCAGTGGGACGAAACGACAAAGTCTTTCTACTACCACTACTTCTACGTCCAGCAGCCTGACCTCAACTGGCGCAACCCCGAAGTCCAGAAGGCGATGCTCAACGTCCTCCGCTTCTGGATGGACAAGGGTGTCTCCGGCTTCCGCATCGACGCCGTCTCCCGCCTCTTTGAAGACCCGCAACTGCGCAACGACCCCAGCCTCCCCGGCACCAACGCCTTCGGCGACCCCAACATCCAGCACAAGTACACCGACGATCTCCCCGAGGTCCACGACATGCTCCGCGCCATGCGCGCCGTCGTCGACAAGTATCCCGGCAACCCCGTCCTCATCGCCGAAGCAGACGAGCCCAACATCGCCGCTCTATCCAAGATGTACGGCAGCAACCACGACGAGATCCAGCTCCCCATGGACTTCCAGGTCGCGGACATCAACCAGCTCTCCGTGCCGAAGTTCCGCATGTACATCCAGCAGATCGAGAGCAACCCGGCGCACGGCCAACCCTACTTCTTCTTCGGCAACCACGACCAGGACCGCATCTGGGACCGCTATAGCCACGCCGTCACCGGGCCAGCCGTCACCGACCCCGCCATGAAGGCCCGCATCGCCCGCATCATGGCGACACTCCTGCTCACCTCCCGCTCCACGCCGCAGATGTACTACGGCGACGAGATCGGCATGGTCACCACCACCCCTACCCGCAAAGAAGACGTGAAGGACCCCGAAGGCATCACCGGCTGGCCCAAAGAAAAAGGCCGCGACGGCGAACGCACCCCCATGCAATGGGACAACGGTAAGGATGCCGGCTTCTCCACCGCCGCCAAAACCTGGCTCCCCATCCCACCCAGCTACACCACCACCAACGTCAAGGCAGAGAGCTCTGAACCTGACTCCCTCCTCAACTGGTACAAGCACCTCATCCAACTGCGTCGCACCAACCCGGCCCTCATCTCCGGCGAGATGAAGATGATCGACACCACCAACAACAACGTCCTCGCCTACATCCGCACTACACCGGACCACACCGTCCTCGTAGCGATGAACTTCACCGCCCAACCCCAAACCCTCAACCTCACCGACTCCAACACAACACACCTCACCACCCTCCAAACCGACGACCCCAATCTGACGGACGCCGTACCGCACAAAATCCTCACCCTCGCCCCATACGCTACCTACATCGGCGACCCGACCGGGCCAAAGTAACCGCTTTTATGGTCTGTTCTTCTATGAGCTGCTCTTCTATGAGCTGCTCTTCGCCTGCCACAGCTCAGGTAGCCCGAGGCTTCAGCCTCGGGTCTCATAGGCACGCAAAAGAACGGGCTTTAGCCCCAAGGTTTGCTTTCACCCTCACTCACCACAAATCTGTCATCTCGACCGAAGCATCGCAGCTTCATCGCGATGCGCAGTGGAGAGACCTGCATCAACCGCAGAGAGAGCCGCAGGCGCGAGCGTACCCGGGAGGTTTCAGGGGCCTTCAGGCCCCTGAAACCGACCCCGGAAGAAAGGGGCTTCAGCCCCGGGCCTTTCCCCCTTGACACGCCAATTACAATAGAAGCAGCAAAGACCCCGCCCAGGCGGGGTCTTCTCGTTTAGCGCTCTTCCTCAATCGAAAGCAAGGTAACCACCAAACCGGTTACGACACTAACCCCAATCCGCTGCGGATCATAGCCCCAAAACCGGGGGAGGGTGCAGCACCTACCATTGCAGCATCACCACCTGCGTCCGATAGCCACCGCCATCCGCAAACCGCACCCGCAACACATCGCCCTCAAGCACACCACCCTCAACCCGCACCACCGCACCAGCAACATTTCGCCGCACCTGCAGCACCGCAGTCGTCCCACCAACACCTTCCAGCTCCAACCGCAGCGAGTGCTCTGACGAAGTCGCCTGCAGCACCTTCATCTGCGCCGTCCGAGCCCCACGCATCGGCAACCCATGCGCAATCGCCACCTCCACCGCAGGCAGCGGCACCCGAGCCTCAGACCCCAGCACAACCCGCGGCCCCGAAACCTGGACCAGCGAAACCACCATCGCCGCACCATCGCGCTTGTAGTTCACATCCACCACCGAATCACCCACCCGCAACCGCTTCACAGCCGCATGGTCCCAATCCGCAGGCAGCCGAGGCGCAACCCGCACCTCATGCTTCAGCGCATCCACCTCGATGCCGAACATCCCACGCAGCAACGGCGTCACCACCATCGCCGACGACCACAACTGATGACTCGTACTTCTCCCAAACGGCTCAAAGAACGCGCCCGACAGCAACTCCGTCACCGCACCCGGGTCCTGCGCCGTCGTCAGGTCCACATTCTGCATCAGTAGCTGATACCCGCTCAACGGCTGCCCGCCGCGATACTCCGCCATCGCCGCCCACCCCGTATACAGCGGCCAAACCGACCCCTGGTGATAGCTGATCGGGTCATACAAAGCCTGGTCCTCCGCCACATCCCGGTCCCCCCAATCCGTATCAAACCGATGCGAAGCCCACAACTTCAAGCTCGCTTCAGGATGCTGTAACGCCTCACTGCTATCCCACCACGCAACCGCCGGAAACACCGTAGCCGTCGTATCCAGCTTGCCGTTGTTCCAACTAAACGCATACTCTCCGCTGCCCGCCTCGTAGTACTCCTTCTCAATCGTCGCGCGCACCGTCTTCGCACGATTCGCCGCCGCAACCGCCGTCGCATCGTCACCCAGCAACCGGCTCAAATCCTCCATCGCCCGCGAGGCCTGCTCGTCGAACAACGCCAGATACACCTCCTGCTTCGGCATACCGGGCGGCCAACTCTCCACCCACCCCGTGCCCTGTGCGTTGTCATAAATTCCGTCACCATCCGCATCATGCGTCGTCTCAAACTGCCACGCCCGCATCACCGCATCGCGATGCGCCTTCAGAAACGCCACATCGCCGCTCGATTTCACATAATCCAGCAACGCCGTCAGAAACAACGGCGTTGCATCCGCCGCCGCATACTCATACGGAAACTGGCTCCAGTCCAGCGTCCCCGCTGTCTGCGAGTACTCATGCATCATCTTGCCGTCCGCACGCTGCCGCTTCAGCAGGAACTCCAGCTCCTCCTTCGACAGCGCAAAGTCCCCATAGCTGTTCACGGCGTACAACGTGTACAGAGCATCCCGCCCGAAGTACCACCCAAACCCAGGCCGCGCCGAATCACCCGAAGCATAGTACCCCGCAACCAGCGCCTCTTCGCCATCGGTCGCCTTCGCGCGGAGCTGCTCAATCGAAGTCTCCGCCCACCCAAACTCCGCATCCAGCTTCGCCTCCGGAGTCTCAATCGCAGTCCGCTGCTCTTCCTCCGTGCGATACCGCGCAGCATGCGCCGCGTAGATCTCCGGCAGTTGCCGATCGAGCTCCGCCAGCTTCGCCTCCAGCGCGGCATTCGTCGCCGTCGCCTTCGTCTGCCCCACCGCCATCAGCAACGGATACACCTTGCCACTGTCCGTCTTCGGATCGTAGTGCAACCGAAACTCCAGCGGATGCACCTGTGGCCGCTCCTGATACGGCGCCATAATCCCGTCCGTCGCACCCGGCAGCGCCACCGCGCCGGCAAACTCCGGATAGTCCGTATGCAGCACGTAATACCCGCTAGTCCCTTGCGTCACCCACTCGGCAGAAGGCGTACCAAACCCCTTCGCCGGCCACATCGGCCGCATCTCCGCCGTAAACCGCAGCGTCAGCTCCACCGGCCGCACCGCATCTACCTGAAACACAACAACAGCGCCCGTTCCCTCGAGCATGTCCTTCGCAGCAAACATCGTCTGCCGCACCGTCACCGCAATGTGCGAGTAAGTAATCGTCGTGTGGTCCGGCCTAACCTCAATCTCGCGCGCCATCGAGTTCAGATCCAGCGGCACCGGATACCCTTCCACCTCCGCCTCAACCGTCAGATGGCTCAACAGCTTCACCGGTAGCACCCACGCCTCCAGTTCACCCTGCTGCTGCCCCACCAGCACCCCCTGCGGCCCAGCCACCGTGAACGGCTCGCCTGTATGGACAGCTTGCCGCAGCACAGGCCCATCGCTGCGCAGCGGAAACGCATTCACCGGCTCCAGCGTCTGCGCCATTGCCCCCACACTCATCAACAAACTCAACCCAATAGCACCCCGCAGAAACATCGCACGTCACCTCATAAAAACCGCTCCATTCTACCTTGCAAGCGCTAGCTGCAGTTCCGTAGGATGAGCCTTACCATGACAAGCCGTCTACGCTCGCTCATCACCGCAACGCTCATCGTTATCCTCGGAACCGTCGCGGCCTGCGCGCAGACTACCGCAGCGCCCGCGCCCGGCCTGCTCAACCGCACCGAAGCCGCGGCCATTCTTCCCGCAAAGGTTTTCTTCCGCGGTCAGTCCGCCACCATTCAGGGACGCAACTCCGCAGGCATCCGCGTAGCCGACGGTAAGCTCATCCTCTTTACCGTCGTCGACACCTCCGGCTACTCCTCTGCCATCCAGCAGAACTACCAAGCCTATCTCCTCACCGAAGTCCCGCTGCACATCGGCGACCACACACTCGCTCCCGGCGCCTACGGCTTCGGCTTCATCGCCAACAATCAGATGATCGTCATGGACATCGGTGGCAACGAACTCTTCCGCACCGCCACCGTGCATGACGCTGAGATCGCTCGCCCGACGCCTTTGCAGCTTCTCGCGCAACCCGGCAGCGCGGACCACTATCGTCTCTACCTCGGACGCACTTATGTTGTCCTCTCGCCCGTCTCAAAGTAATTTCAATGACACCGCAGCGTCCCCATCGCAGAGCCATCGCCATCCATGCGATCCTCTGCCTGCTGACGTTTTCTGTTTTAGCGCAACAGAACAATATAAATCTCGACCAGGCGAAGGCAGCGATGATTCAAGGCATCGACGCCACCAACAAGGGAGATCTATCTACAGCCGAGTCCGCCTTCGCACGCGCAGTATCACTCGCACCGCAGGTCTCCGCGACCCACGCAGCCCTCGGTGCCGTCTACCTCGATGAGGGAAAGATCGACCTCGCGGAGAAGGAGCTAGACCAGGCACACGCACTCGCACCGGCTGACGCATCCATCGATCTCAACCTTGCTCGCGCTGAGGTCGCGAGCGCTCACTACGACACAGCTCTTGGCCTCTTTCATCAAGCACTCGCTACACCGTCAGCACCGCAGCTCTCCACTCCTGAGACGATCGCCTACGCCGCAACCCTTTCAGCCACAGGCGATATCGCAATGGCCCAGTCGACGCTCGCAGCTGCTCTGACCAACACACCCAACTCCGCGCAGCTACACGACGCCTACGGCACACTGCTCGCTCAGCACGAAAACCTCGCCCAGGCGCTCCCGCAGTTCCAGCAAGCTGTCTCTCTCGATCCCACACTCTCCGATGCGCAATACCATCTCGGCACCACGCTCCTCGCGCTCAACCAAGCTGACGCCTCCATCGCCCCACTCAAGCTCGCCGTCGAAGCCACCCCAAACAGCTTCGATCCGCACCTGCAGCTCGGACGCGCTCTTTCTGCTCAGGGCAACGACACGGACGCTCTCGACCAACTCCATCGCGGAGCCGAACTCAGCACAAACGTAACGAACCTGCGGGCGCTCTATGCACTCGCACTCGCACTCCAGGCCAGCGGAGACGCAGCAGGCTCTCTCCCAATCTTCGCCCGCGCCACAAACAATTCCAACGCGTGGAAGCCCGCCGACTACTCTTCTGCACTCACGAACTACGCACTCGCTCACGTGCAAACCGGAGATGCAAAGGGCGCGATTCAACTTTATGCGCAAGCCCTCTCCATCGGCCCTGACGTCCCAACGCTTCGCGAAGACTACGGCGCGGCGTATCTGCAGGAGCAGGAGCTCGACCACGCCATCGAGCAGTTCCGTGCCGGTCTTGCGCTTGAGCCCAATGATCCGCACCTGCACTATGATCTCGGCCTCGCACTTAAGCTGAAGGACAACCTCGCTGCAGCTGTCCCCGAGTTCGAACACGCCGCTAAACTCGATCCTTCGCTGCCCGATCCCCCGTACACGCTCGGCGTCATCTACATGCAGCAGGGCAGGTTCGCGGACTCCGCCACGCAACTGCAACATGCCGTCGCTCTACAACCTTCCAATGGAGACGCATGGGGCCTGCTCGGCAGCGTCCTCCGCGACTCCGGCAACCCCACCGGCGCCATGGAAGCTCTCAAACGCGCCATCGCTCTCCAACCAGACCAGCCCAACCTGCACGTCGAGGTCGCCGCACTCGAAGTACAGGCTGGCCTAAAAGAGGAAGCTGCCGCCGAGCGCAAGATCGCCGCCGACCTCAGCCGTGCCGCCGTCAGCCGCCAGCGCGCCAGCTTCGCATTGAAGAGCGGTCGTGCCCTGCTCGCTGAGAACAAGCTCGACGACGCAATCGTTCAGCTAAACACCGCAGTACAAGCCGCGCCGAACTCCGCCGAAGCCCATCAGCTCCTGGCCGACGCGTACACTCGTCAGGGAAAAACTGCAGACGCTGCCCTCGAACGCAGCCGAGCCGCTGCACTCGCAACTCCTCCAGCAAAATAGCTTCCTCTGCCTACTTCTTGTGCCCGTCCTCACTCCAATCCGTCGTCTCCTCGCTACCCTCTTCTGTGTCTCGGTAGTCGCAGCAGCGGCTGTGATCGCTTCAACACCACACATCGTTGTAGCTGCCTCCACGCCTGTCACGCCCGCGCTCGTGACCCCACTCGATAACCCCGACAAAGTCTGCGCGCAATGCCATCAGGCCATCTACGACAAGTACGAAGCCACCGCTATGGCGCGCGGCAGCGGCGTCGCAACGGACGGCCTCATTCCCGGGGCGTTCCATCACACGCTCTCATCCATCGACTACCGTGTCTTCCTCCGCGACGGCGCCGCATGGATGACCTATACTCGCCCCGCATCGTCACCACAGGGCGCATTATCCGGCGAGCAGCAACTGCTCTACTACATTGGCTCCGGCCATCGCGGCCGCACCTATCTCTTCCAGCAAAACGGCCAGTGGTTCGAGCTACCCATCAACTTTTACACGCGCCGCAACACCTGGGCGATGGCTCCGGCCTTCGACAACGCGACCTCCATGCCCGCGCCGCTGCCCGTCGACCCCAACTGTCTCCACTGCCACGCCACCGACGTGCAACCCAGCCTCCCCACTGCACGCAGCCGCTTCGCCAACATCCCCTTTCATCAGGGAGGCATCGGCTGTAGCTCCTGCCACGGCGACCCCACACAGCATCTCGCTGCTAAAGGTCACGCGCCTATCGTGAACCCTGCAAAGCTCTCACCCGCACGCCGCGACAGCTCCTGTATCCAATGCCATCTCGAGGGCAACGCCGTCGTCTACCGTCCCGGCAAGTCGCTCTCGCAGTTCAAGCCCGGTGACGACCTCGCCGACTTCGCCGTCTACTTCGTACGCTCTCACGAAGACGGCGACGGACGCCGCGCCACCAGCCAGTACGAAGCCCTGCTGCGCAGCGCCTGCAAGCGCGCCAGCGGGGACAAGCTCACCTGCACCACCTGCCACGACCCGCACTACGATCCCACACCCGCCGAGCGCGTGCAATACTTCCGCACTCGCTGCCTCCAGTGCCACAGCTCTCCAGCCATGGCCACACACCACGCGGAGCAGCCTGACTGCGCTAAATGCCACATGCCTTCACGCAGCACCACCGACATCTCGCACGAACAGGTCACCGACCATGACATCGAAGCACAGCCCGCCGGCGCGTCATCGCATCTGTCACTGCACAATCTAGAAGCGACCTCCACCGATGAGCTAGTCCCCGTCGGCAGCTTTCCCGCAAGCGATCGCGAATATGGCCTCGCCTACGCGCAGGAGGCCCTCAAAGGCGACCGCCACGCTGCTGAGCTCTCACTCAACTACCTGACGAAAGCCTTTCTCGCCGGAGCGAACGATCCAGAACTGAACGTCCGTCTCGGCTATCTGCAACAGATCAACGACGAACCCGCGAAGGCTCGAGCCTCTTACACGGCCGCACTCAACGTCGACCCCTACGAGCCCGCCGCACTCGCAAATCTCGCCGTGCTAGATGCCTCCTCCGCTCACCTTCCAGAGGCAATCAATCTGCTCGAGCGCCTCATCGACAACGATCCCACGCAGACTGCAGCAGGCCTCAACCTCGCTTACATTGACTGCAAGCTCGGCCGGCAGGCACAGGCCCACAACGTGCTCCAACAGTTGCAGCGCGCCAATCCTGACAGCCCGCAGCTACGGGACTACATAAACACCGGCAACTACGCCGGTAGCCGCTGCCTCGTGCAATAGATGTTGCCATCAGCAGTGCAACGTGCCTCCCCATCATGAAACAAGGGTGCCATCTTGGCACCCTTGTTTCGCGGTAATAGGTTGGATTCGTTGCCGAACGTTGGGTCAAAAAGTGATTCTCCCACCCATTTGTATCTGTCGATTGAAGCCGACTGTTCCTTGAACGATGCCCGTCGTGCTGGACTTCGTCAGCGTCGGAGCCGCCGTCGCGTTGGTCTGTGTTGCATTGAACGAAAGCCCTGGATTCGCAAACTCCGGCGTGTTGGTCGCGTTCAACGCCTCGGCACGGAACTGCACCTTCACGCGCTCTCCAATAGAGAAGGTCTTGTTCACGGAGAAGTCGCTGTTGGCATAACCTGGACCTTTGCACGGCAATGAGCGCGGCATCGTGCTATAGGTAAACGCCGGTGTTGGCGCAAAGGCCGCTACGTTGAAGTATGCGTTATAGCGGCTCTCCGGCGAGCCGGAGAGACAGGGGTTGCCGATCAGTGTTGGACGCTGCGTGCTGCCTCCAAAGCCGGATGTGCCCAGCGTTGAGCTCAGGTTCGTCTGCGTAATGGAGAGCGGGCTGCCATTCTGCAGGATACTCACGTCGTTGATCTCGTAGCCGCCAAGCGCATAATCGACGAGCTTCGGCATATTGCCGAAGAACTTCCGCCCGCGCCCAACCGGCACCTCATACGTTGCGCTGACCGTCATGCGGTTCGGAATATCATTCACCGCGCGAGCATACTCACCCTTCAGGTTGTAGTTGTCCTGCGGGCCCGACGTGCTATTAAGCGATGAGCTGTACGCGCTTGCAGCCCCGTAAAAGTTGTCCCAGTTCGATGACCACGTGTACGTGGAAAGCACTGTCAATCCGTGATAACGCTTCTGCACCTTGATGTCCAGCGAGTTATATAGCGAGTAGCCGACGCTCTCGATCAACGTGACACCATTACCTGCAAACTGCGGATACGGCAGCAGCAGCTGTGCTGGCGCGATCGTTGACGATGCAAGTGCTCCTGTCGTTGGATACGTTGTTTTGCCGTTCGTCAGCGTCGGAGCATAGTACGGGTTCGCCACCTTGGTGGTGCTCACCGTCTGCGCGCCCGAGGCAAACTGCGCGAGCTGCCCATCTGTCAGCTGGTTGATGCTGACATTCTGCGGAAAGTACTTCGAATGCGCACCGATGTAACCCACTTCGATGGACACACCATAGGGCAGCTGATGCTCTACGTTCAGCGAGTACTGCTCCACCAGCGGATACTTGCGGTGAAAGTCCTGCACACTCACAGAACCACCCGTGCCTGTAAGATAGCTGAGCGTGTTGCCGCTCGGGGCAAGGATCGCCGAAGCGCCGCCAAACGGATTTGACAGCGGCGCATCAGTCCCTACCGGCGACGTTGTCGTCACCGTCGCGCCCGTCGGGGCGGAGTACGTCGTCTGCGAGTAACCCGTTGTGTCCGTCACTGTTGCAACCGGCGCATAGAAGATGCCGAACCCGCCACGTAACGCCGTCCCCGGACGGATCTCGTACGCAAACCCCACGCGTGGTGAGATCTTCGCGTGGCTGAAATCATTCGCATGCGTCGGGTAACCATTTTGGCCCGCGAAAGCGAGTCCACCATGCGCCTGCGCGCACGCGGTGCCCGCTGATGCGGAACACGGAAACACATAGCCAATATTGGGATCGAATCCGACGACATACTGGTTCTTCGCTTCCTTCTGTCCCAGCTCATACTCATACCGCACGCCGAGGTTCAAGGTCAGCTTCTGCGACGCGCGGAAGTTATCCTGCACAAACAGCGCATGGTACGCGATGATCTGGTTGAAGTTGCCCGCTGCATTCGCCACCTGCGATAGCGACTCCGGACTGCCGTTGTTGGTGCTCGGCGCTGCACCCGGTTGACCCATCAGAAGATCGGCTAGCGCATTACCTCCGTTTGCCGCGCTCGGCTGGCCGCCATTCGCGGACGTGTACTGTCCGTCGAAGTAGAACGCACCCGAACTCCCCAGGGGTTGCTGGAAGTTACTCAGATGGCGGTACACGTATCCGCCCTTGATGTCCTGCTTGCCCACCGTCTTCGCAATCCCAATCACAACGTTGCGAGAAGACTGGATCGTTGGGCCGGAGTCAGAGGTTCCCAGACTCGCCGTCGAAGTCGAACCACCTGCAAGGCTGCTACCGCCCGAAGGCCCAACGCCGTTCACATAAATCGACGGGAACGTGTGCGACTGCACCAGTGCTACATAGGGTGCCGGGAAGCCAACACCGCCGAACCCCGTTGCCTGATTGAAGCCACCCGGAAAACCCGACTCCGAGTACGGAACCTGATGGCTGTAGTAGCGATTGAACCCATAACCCACGGTCAGGATCGTCGTCGAATTGAGCTGAAATACATTGTTGTAAGCAGTCGCATCGTTGAAGCGATGCAGGATGCCGTCAGCGTTATCGATCGTATGGATGAAGCTGCCCGACGGCTCCTGCGTCGCCAGGTGCACATACGAGAGCGTCGCCGACCACCACGGCGTAAACACATGGTCGAGCTTGCCGCTGTACATGTCCGAACGGGTCTTGAAGTCATCCGACGAGAAGTAGTTGTTCACACCGCCGCCATTGGAACACGCCGTACAAGCAGGAAACGACTTCGCAATCGCGAGCCCGATTGGACTGATATAGCTCGGGTTTATCACATTCGCCTTCCCCATATAGGAGATTGGCGTTCTGCCTGTTCCGGTCGATGGCGTTGTCGGATCGTACAGCGTCACCCCTGTATCTCCGCTGAAGTCTCCACTCAGCTCCGCCGGTGTGGGCACAATATAGCTGCCACTGCCGGGAAGCGGCTGCGCCTGACGATAACCTTCTTCGACGATCCAGAAGAATGTGTTCTTCAGATACTTCACCTTGTCGCTGAAAGGCACTGGCCCACCGATAGCGCCCGCATACAGATACGTCTCCACAGCCGGCCTTGGCGTTTGGCTCGCCACCTGCACGCCATTCACCAGGTACGGCGTGCGGTTGTTCGTGAACGAGTTCGCGCTCCAGTTGGTCTGGCGCGTCATGCCGTACAAAGCGCCGTGATATTGGTCCGTGCCGGACTTCAGGGTCGTGTTGAACATGCCACCGCCCGTGCGGCCCACTTCGGCATCATACGTGTTGGACTGCACCTTCACGTCCGAAACGGCTTCCAGGGATGGAATAAACGTAACGCCGCCGTTCGACTGCGAAATCGGAATGCCGTCTACTGCAAAGTTGTTCGCCCCAATCGGCGCACCGGAAACAGAGATCGTCGATTGTCCCGTCTGGTCCTCCGCACGTACATAACGAGGATCACCCACCGGCGTCGTCGCTGTATCGAGCTTCTCAAAGACAAACGGATTGCGACCCAGGTTCGGTAACTCTTCCAACTGCGTACTGTTGAAACTCTGGCCTCCGTTGGCGTTCGCGGTGTCGATCAATGGCTCCGCTGTCGATACCTCTACCGTCTCTGTCGAGCCACCTAACTGCATCGATAAATCCACCGTGTCCGTCGCGCCTGTCTCGACACCCACACCCCGGTTCGACGTGTTCTTGAATCCGCCCATCGTCACCATCACCGTATACAACCCTGGCTCAACGGAGGTGAAGTTGTACTCGCCCGACGCGTTCGACACCGTCTTACGCGCGATCTTCGTTCCTTCATTCACCAGCGTCACAGTAGCACCGACCAGCGCAGCTCCCTGCGGATCTTTTACGATTCCACGCACAGCGCCATAGGTGGTCTGCGCCATCGTGGTAGCTACACCTAAGGAGAACGACACGACAATCAACAGGGCAGCGATCCAGATGCGACGACGACGCAAAGACATTTTGCCTCCAGCAATTGCTTGTAGGAAAGTGGTGTTGTACGGCGATAGCAGTGGATACAAGTACACGCCTGCATAGCAGCCATCACTGGCAGCTGGGCTGCTCGGAGCGCACTCGCACCCAACGGGACGAATTGTGAGGATTGCTTATATCCAGCGGCATCGGCGTGGATGCTGCTCGGATCGGAATCTTTGGCCCATCAAGGGCCGCATCTCTCCTGGAGAGAAACAGGGATAAATCACAGTGGCCGCGCGAAGAGTGAGTGGCTCCTGCGTGGATACGGTTCATCACGCCGAATGGTTTGCCGCCATTCGGTTGCGTGCAGCAACGACCGTTTAGGTATTGTTACTGAAAATACAATCTCATGAGCACAGTGTCAATCGCTGCAGCAATCTCTCTGCCCTCTACATGCAGTACGCCTGCCTCAAGCCTCTGCAAACACATGGCATCACTGCAATATCACCTGAATCCTTTTGGGTTCTCGCATACACTGGCGGTATCCCTGCTCACCGGAAAGGCCCGCATGATCTCGCGAAATCACTCTGCCGCCATCCTCGCTCTTGCCCTGCTGCCACTCAGCCTCTATGCCCAGCAACCGCGCGCGCCTCGCACAACGCCGGTCACACAAGCTGAAGTCGACAAGATCACTCACGACGCGATCCTCATTGACACGCATGACGACGTCACCTCACGCACCGTCGACGGCTACGACATCGCCACTCCCAACAAGCGCGGCCAAACAGACCTTCCGCGTATGAAAGGTTTCCTCTCCGCCGAGTTCTTCGCCGTCTACGTCGATGCCTCCTACGTCAACGGCAACCACTCCGCCAACCGCGCACTACAGATGATCGACACCATCCGCACCGACATCGTCGCAAAACATCCCAACGACTTCGTCCTCGCCACCACCGCCGACGACATCGTCGCCGCGCACAAGGCTCACAAGATCGCCGCGCTCGAGGGCATCGAAGGTGGTCACGCCATCGAAGACTCCCTCCGTCTCCTCCGCGACTACTACGTCCTCGGCGTCCGCTACATGACCCTCACCCACTTCAACACCAACGACTGGGCCGACTCCCAGGGCGACATCAACGACCCCAAGGTCCATCACCACGGCGGCCTCACGCCCTTCGGCGTCGACGTCGTCCACGAGATGAACCGCCTCGGGATGATGGTCGACATCTCTCACACCGCCGACGCCACCTTCTATGCCGCTATCGCCGCCTCGTCCGCGCCCATCATCGCCTCGCACTCCTCCTGCCGCGCCATCTCGAATAACACTCGGAACATGACCGACGACATGATCCGCAAGCTCGCGGCCAACGGCGGCGTCATCCAGATCAACTTCGACTGTGCCTACCTCTCGCAGCGCTATGAGGATGACTCCAAACCTCTCCAGAAGGAGCTCCGGCCCCGCTATCAGGAGGCCATGAAGATCGCCGACCCCGCCGCCCGCGAGGCCGCCATCGAAGCACTCGCCACGGAGAGCGCTGCCAAACTCCCCCCTGCCACCCTCGCCGATGTCGTCGCCCAGATCGACCACGCCGTCCAGATCGGCGGCATCGACCACGTCGGCATCGGCACCGACTTCGACGGCGTCGGCTGCGTCCCCGCCGAACTCAGCTCCTACGACAAGTTCCCACGCCTCACACGCGCCCTCCTGCAAAAGGGTTACTCGGCGCAGGACATCGAGAAGATCTACGGCGGTAACCTCCTTCGTGTCATGCGCGCCGTCGAGCAGCGGGCTCGCGAGCTCAAAAACGAACCACCCATTGAGGCTTCAATCGACCAAAAGTAACGTGTCCACGCGGGGCAGCCGATGAAACAATAAAGCTTATGTTAGCGACACAAACACTGCCGGCCACCGAAGAAGAGATTTTGCTCTTCCTCGCTGCTTTTGAGGACGGCACTCTCCCCAAAGAGCGCTGGACCCACGGCGCCCACCTACTCGCCGGCGCATGGTACGTCCACCAGCTCGGCGAAACCGACGCGCTCAACCACATGCGCACCTGCGTTCAGCGCTACAACGTGGCCGTTGGCGGCAAAAACACCGCCACTGACGGCTACCACGAGACCGTGACCGTCTTCTGGATCAAGCTTCTGGACGCCTATCTCCAGCGCAAGCAGCCCATCGACCCCATGGCCTTCGCCACTGCCGCAGTCAACCACTTCGCCCCGCAGCGTGACATCTACAGTCGCTTCTATGACTATGACGTCGTCTCCTCCACCGAGGCTCGCTCCCGCTGGATGCCCCCCACTCTCCAACCCATCACACTTTAAATAATCAACGGCGAGACCATCAGGCCTCGCCGCTTTCTACTCCCTATTCCCTACTCCCTGCTACTTGCTCTTCACCGCGACAACCTGGATCTCCACCAGCCCCCAGCTTGTCGCCAGCGCGGCCACCTGCATCGCCGCGCGCACCGGCTTGTTCGGCTGCTCCGCCGTGCCGAAGAACTGGCTATAGGCCTCATTCATCCCCGCGAAGTCCATCTTTCCTGTCGCTGGGTCCGGTGCCATAAACACATCCATCTGCACCACGTCACCCATCGTCAGACCCTGCGACTTCAGGATCTTCTCAATCGTCGTTAGCGCGCTCAGGGTCTGCATCTTGGTATCGCCATACACCGCGGGAGTGCCCTTGGCCCTGTCCGCTGGCGTAATCGGCGAAGCCATCTGCCCGGCCACATACAGCGTGTCGCCCGCCCACACCGCATTCGCAAACTTCTGCTGCGGAGGCCCATATACCCGCGTCACCTTCGTCTGCGCCTGCGCCCCAACACACGAAGCAGCCAGCAGCACCGCCCCCATCATCCAATTCCTCGACTTCATCGCCATCTCCTTGTACTCCTACTCTCTATTCCCTGCTTTTTTACCCCTTCACGCGATCACTGATCATCTGCAGCGCACGAATCCCACTCAACAGCGCGCCCTCCTGCCATCCGACCACGTGGCTCATCGCATCGCCGGCAAAATAGATCGGTCCATCCGGCTGACACATCACGTCATACTCCGCCGCCGGTTGAGCGCCG
Source organism: Granulicella sp. 5B5 (assembly GCF_014083945.1). Taxonomy (GTDB): domain Bacteria; phylum Acidobacteriota; class Terriglobia; order Terriglobales; family Acidobacteriaceae; genus Granulicella. The sequence goes on from NZ_CP046444.1 coordinate 1,915,832, forward strand.
ATCCACGAGCCCTCGAACCACTTCATCCGCCGCCACGACATGAACACCGGTTTCTCCAGCTCCTTGCTGTGTCCCGGATGCAGCCGTTCCACGCTCTCCTTCGACTTCTCGAAAACCTGCGGCAGCGTCATCTTGTCCAGCCCGCCAATCGACTCGTCCTGATACCCGGCCACCAGGATCCCGCGGTCCGAGAACAAATTCGCCGACGGATACCACAGCGGGCTCACACCCTGAGACAGGAACGACAGCCCGCCATAGATGTTGTAGTCCTTCTCCCAGAACCGCGGCGCCTCCCACGGAATCTTGTACGACCCGCGATAGTTCGCCTTCTCCACCGCATTGCGATGCGCAGGATCGAGATCCGCCTTGATCTTCCGCAGGATCGTCAGAGGCATCGCGCTCACGCAATAATCGGCTTCTATATGGTGCTCCGCGCCATGCTGCGTATAGCTCACCGTCACGCCATTGCCGGTCTTCGCAATCGCGGTCACCGGCGAATTCAGCTTCAACGCCGGTCCCAGCCGCTTCGCAAACGCCATCGGGATCGCGTCCATCCCGCCCACCGGCTGGAACATCGTCGCCTGCCAGTCCCACGCCTCCTCGTACATCTCATAGCCCAGAAAGTTCGCCTTCAGCAGCGTGTCCAAAGGGATCGTGTCTTCATTCACGATCATCTCCTTCGGCCCCGCCCCCGGATACTGCTTGATGTCCGCGCGGTCCGATCCCTTGTATTTGCCCGTCCTGTCCAGCGGGCCGTAGTACTGCAGCATCTCGTAGAGCTTCAGCTTGTCCTCGCCTGTCAGCGCCTGGTCGAGAGCCCCGCCCATCACGCACTTGCTCAGCAGCTCGCTCACATGCCCGCGCGTATCGTTGACCACCTTCCGCTGCGTATACGCTTTGCCGCCATTCACCTTGTCGTTCTGCAGCAGCGTCGACCGCGACGTATTGACCTCGATCTCCATCGGGATACCGAACTCGCGCACATACCCCAGCGTCGTCCCATGAATCGACGGCAGCCGCCCAGCTCCCATGTTCTGATACAGCCCCTTGCTCCACTCGATCGTCTGCTTCGTCCCATCGACAAACTCGATCGTGTCGCCCTGGCGGCCCGTCCACACGCGCCCACCCGGCCGCGACATCGGCTCCAGCACCGTCACCTCGTAGCCAAGCTTCTTCGCCTCATACGCCGTCACCAGCCCTGCGACACCCGCTCCCGCCACCACAATCTTCTTGCCCTTGCCCACACCCGCTGCGGCCTGCACCGTCACCGGCGCCTCGGCCTTCATCGGCAGCAGACCCAGCGCCTGCATCGTTGCGAACGTCGCGCTATAGCCGCCAAGCTGCCCAACGCGTGTCAGAAAATCCCGTCGAGTTACACTCATCCATCAACCTTTCTTTGTGGCTTCGGACAGCCGCCTCGCCTTCGCAAGCGGTTATCCGCGGTTCCAAATCGAACGATGGCTCCTACGCGCCGAAATTACCTCTTCGGCCCATAACAAGCTCATACACGGCATACTGGGAATCTCAATCGAGCCCTGCCATCCGCGGGCATCGTGGCCTCAAGCGGCGGCAGCGGAGAACCTCGCCCACATCGCAACGGTGCAATACAACGATTCAGGGCGGTGACTTCAGTTATACACTCCCCCGTCCTCGTCCAACCTGTGACCCCCATCACCCTTGCATGACGCCACCTTCATCCTTCTCGCCATCAGTGCGCCTTACTCATCTTTCCCGAAACGCCCGCCTCTCCGCCGCATCCAACTCTCTGGAACTGCTACCCTTTAAGAACAGCGCACGGAGCGCCGCAGCGACACCGCCTCATGGTCACCGCAACCCCAACCCGCGACACCTTCGACAGCACGCTCCGCAGCGCACGCTCCACTGTCTCCTTTCGCGAGACCCTCAATCTCGCCGTCGACAGCTTCCGCGCCAGCAAGACCCGTTTTCTGCTCACCATGCTCGGCATGGTCATCGGCTCGGCGGCCATCGTGCTCGTCGCCACCGTCGGCCTCACCGGCCAGCAGTATGCGCACGACACCATCGCCGGCCTCGGCCCCAACAAGGTCGAGATGCAATACTCCGGCGGCGAAGTCATGGGCCCCAACAACGTCTCCACGCCCGACTACATGACCCGCGAGGACATGAAGGCCGTCGACGACCAGGTCCCCGGCATCGTCGCCAGCTCACCCATGCTCGAGTACCACGACCGCATCGCGATCGGCAACGGCATCAGCAAAGACGCCATGCTGCTCGGCGTCAGCCCGCAGTACAAAGAGGTCCGCAACCTCAAGGTCCTCGCCGGCCGCTTCTTCGACAGTGAAGATGCCGAGACCCACGCCCACGTCGCCGTAGTTGTCTACAACATGGCACGAGAGCTCTTCGGTTCCGACGGCGCCGCCATCGGCCGCACCGTCTCCGTCCGCGGTATCCCCTTCACCGTCATCGGCGTCTTCAAAGAGAGCATCGACACCTTCGGCAACTCTGAAATCTCCGAACACACCATGCTCGTGCCCTACGAAGTCGCTCGCTACTTCACCGGCTCCGACACCCTCAAAGAGATCTTCTTCTCCATGGCCACACCCTCTGAGGTCGAGCCCGCCGCCGCGCGCATCACTCAGATCATCCACGACCGTCACCGCAACACCAGCGTCTATAAAGCGCAAACGCTCACTGACATCCTGCACACCTTGGATCAGGTCACGCACATGCTCACCATCGTGATGCTGCTGGCCTCGCTCATCACGCTCATCGTGGCCGGCGTCGGCATCATGAACTCCATGCTCGCCAACGTCCAGTCCCGCATCAAGGAGATCGGCATCCGCAAGGCCCTCGGCGCCACCGGCCGCGAGATCCGCCTTCAGTTCCTCACCGAAAGCGTCTTCATGTCTCTCTCCGGCGGCCTCATCGGCACTGTCATCGGCTTGGCGATCCCCTTCAGCGTCGGCTTCTTCACCGACTTCGCCATCCCCGTCAATATGTGGAGCGCGGTCATCGCCCTCGCGACCTCGGTCATCGTCGGCGTCATCTTCGGCACGCTCCCCGCCAACCGCGCCGCCGCCCTCAATCCCGTCGACACCCTCAAGTACGAATAGCCATGCCCCAGAGTTTTATCTATGCCGAGGCATGGCTCATTCGGTAAACACTGTTGTTTCTATTGCGCAGCAATATCCGTTGACAGCGTAGTTGCGTTGTTTGTTTGGAACGCTAAAGACACATCACCGTTGAACAATGCAATTGCGGGAGTAGCCCCCACTTTGATGCCAGAGTACTCTTGGGCGGTCCAATTAACTCCATCCGTCGAGCTGAAGATGAACAGAGCATGATTAGAGTTGTTCTGTTGGTTAGCTAAAACCAAAGTATTCCCTATCGCAACCATCGTTGCGCCGCCACCGACTTGCAGGCTTGAGTCCTCTCCGTACTGACCTACACTGGGATACCATGTAACTCCATCTGGGCTGTAATAGAGGAACAAATTATGGCTGGAATTGTTCTGCTGGGTACACATGTGCAACGTTCCATTAAGCACCGCTAGGGCTGGCTGAGAAGCACTGGCAATGCGTAGGTTCGGGTTATTGGCCCCCAAGTTCGCATCAGAGGGCTGTGTCCAGTTCGTGCCGTCAAACGTTGTTTCGAAGAAAGCATTATTTATGCCCGAGACGCTGCTCGTTCCATAGATATAAATAAGCTGGTTATTGAATACCGCAACTCCGGGCGAGGTCGTCAACTGTACGCTGTTGAACTGCTGAACTAGCTGAAACTGATATCCAACGTTCCCGCTAACAGGCGTGGCGGTCACAATATCCAGTCCTCGCGTGCTTGCATCCGCATATGCGATGTAAATCACCCCATTGAAAACAGTCACGGTTGCAGCACATGTAGAAGGTGTGGGTGCGTCGCAGTCGATATTTGGCAGCCCGCTGCCTGCTCCCCCGCTATATGCAGGCGTCAAACCATCTGGCATCACGGAATAACCTAGAAGATTATCCTGGATTGTGTACGTGGCCAGAAGGGCAGTGCTATAAAGCCCGTTGGGTGCTTGTACTGCCGAAACTCCATAGTTGACAAACGGAACGCTGCTTTGTACGTCAGCCGGTGATGCAAATGCAGGAAATATCTGCGCTGCGGCGACTCCGGATATCAAAACGAGTGCACCAAAAAGCAGGCCTAGTTTAGCTGGAATGTTACGAATACTTGTCTTCACGAAAATTGCTCCATGTGTGAATGAGATAGGTAAACACAATGAATTCAAATAGTTTCAATTGAAGATCGCGTTACCAAGAGCAAGGATATCCCGCCGCATCGAGCATGCCCAGTAAATATTCGCCTCGCGATATTACCGAAGGCTGTACACCTCGAATCCTGGACGTCGTTCGCGCCTGTTCCAAAGCAGATACTCTTGGGAGGAAACAGATATCGTTCGCAACGAATACTGTTTGGATAAGAAATCGGAGAACTCCGGCCACTGTTGCAAACGACGAAATCCAGGATCAGGCACAAAGCAGTTCTGATCGATCACCACTACAAATTGCGGCCTCCTGCGCTTTAGGTCTGCAAGGTAGGCATCCCGATACTGAGCCTGTAGCGCACCTCCCCCCTGAAACAGGTAGCAATCATAGAGATACCCGCTGCTCTGAACCACGCCCATCTCATACAACGTCGTCAGGCAACCATTGAAGGTATCCACGCACTGTACCGAGGAGTCCCTTTTCACCCCCAACATCTCAAGTTGGCTGCTAAGTGCCGTCTCCAATGGCGCAACAGCTTCGAAAGAGCGAATCTTCCGTAGCATCCCCGGACATAGCCACAGCGCCACCACCGCATAGATAGCCAGGGCAGTTAATGTCCCTTGTTTAGAACGCGTTCGCGCACGCTCTATCTCCACAAACAGAGCTAAAAGAAGCAGAGCAAGAAATGGATACCGTTGATACGGGAGCCCCTTCCCCTGCGCAAGGTACGAAGTAAATCCACATAAAACTGCCAGCCCGGTCACGATGCGCTCAGGGCTCCGCCACCGGCCATTGACAATAGCAAATGCGATCCAAAGTACAAAAAACGCCGCCACCGGCGACCCCGCATGGACACAAAGGTAGAGGATGCCTCTGCGCGGTAACTCGGCATGCATGGTCCCTATCGTGCGCAAGTTGTCGAGAAACGCCTTGCCCGCATGCTCATGCATCAGCCAAAACCACGCCAACATTGGCGCGATCAACGCGCTCACCACGCTAGCTCCAGCCACTTGCCCGGCTGATGGCCTCTCTTCATCAAAACAGGTAGCCACCAGCGGCACAAGGAACATCAGGGCTAACGTCGGCTTAAGAATGAAAATGCAGCCCACTAGCAATTCGTATGCGATCAACGCAACGATGCGGCGCTTTTGCAGCCTCAGGTAAAAGCTGCAAGCCAACACCGCCAAAACAGCCATGGCAAAATCGCGTTGCCCCTCCTGCGCCAAACCGTCTTGAAGGTGGATCAGAAGAAGAAGGCTCCCGGCGATCATCCCGGCGACATGGGCCCAGCGTGTTCTTCCCACACCTAAAATAAAGCCGATTCCGGCTGCAGCGCACAGCAGCAAGTCGTATATGCGCTCTCCACCTCCAGCGGCACCTAGCGCACACATCACGAAGGCATCCAGAAAATAGGCCCCCGGAAAATTCAGATCTTTAATATCGACGTAGGGCTTCATGCCATGCTGCATAGAGAACACGATGTGGTGGAATATCCCTTCATCTCCAGCCAGAGGCCACCTTTGAGCCGCACATACCGCCAGAAGGGCACATAGGAATGCGATGGCTGCGCACACAATTTCCGCAACATACCATGCTCTCGACTCAGCCAATAATTTGTTACCGCTCTGCTCCATGTAACCAGATTACAACCAGCCCCAATAACCACAACAAAGCCCACGCTCCAATCGGAGTCGTGGGCTTTGCATTGCAGTTCCTGCAATAGAACTAGTCGCGGTCCCAGTCCAGCTCGCCCGTATAGGTCGACTTGAACACGGTATCGGCGAGCGCATCGCTCTCCTCCGCGGCCTTCTCCGGCGCATCGCTCTTGATCGTCACCTGCAGGTGAGCGCTCACCTCGCGGTGCAGCTTGATCGGTACATGGAACTCGCCGATCGTGCGCAGCGGGTTCTCCAGGTGGATCTTGCGGCGATCGACAGGGTAGCCCTGCAGCTCGAGCTCGTGCGCGATGTCCTGGCTCGTCACCGAACCGAACAGGTGATCGTTCTCGCCCGTCTTGCGCTCGAACGTCAGCACCAGCTCGTTCAGCTTCGCCGCCAGTTCCTCGGCTCCGCCCTTCTCCGACGCCGACTTGCGGATCGCCGAAGCCTTCATCTGCTCGATGACAGCCTTGTTCGCCACCGTGGCCTCAATGGCCAGCTTGTACGGCAGCAGGTAGTTGCGCCCGTAGCCGTCCGCGACCTTCACCACATCGCCGCGGTGGCCCAGCTTGTTTACATCTTCCTTCAGAATCACTTCCATGACACATCTCCGATTCTCACCTCGTCTAGGCACCGCAGCGAGGCACTCAATCTGTTCTTCGGAGTAGCCGTGGACTTCAGCCCACGGAACCCGAGCCGCAAACTCCTTGCCCTTCAGGGCTGGAGCTGCGCCAACTAGTACTTCGCCGCGTACGGCAGAAGCGCGATCGCGCGGGCCTGCTTGATGGCGCGCGTCAGCTTGCGCTGGAACGGAGCGCTCGTGCCGCTCAACCGGCGCGGAATGATCTTGCCGCGGTCGCTCACGAACTGCTGCAGCAGGCGCACATCGCGGTAGCTGATCGTGTCGATCTTCTCCACCGTGAACTTGCAAACCTTCTTGCGGCGGAAGAACTTCCGGCCGCCGCCAGGACCGCCTGCTCCTGCACCCGCCGGGCGCGGAGGACGCGGTCCACTCGGGCGCGAACCCTGGTAGCCACCCGTACGCGGCGCCGGCGCGGCGCCCTCACCGGCAGCTGCCGCCGGAGTTGCTGCTTGATTCACAATCTCATCAGCCATGTTGCTTGTCCTTTGTCTGCTCAGCGGCATTGCTCGCTGAACCGGTTCTGCTGCGCTTGCTCCAGACTCGCATTGGAATCTCTGGACTCGGCCACTCTCTCTGACCTTCGGAAGCACTCTGCAGCGTTGCTCTCGTCCTCATCGGCAGAGCGCGTTGAGCGCTCTGCGAAACTCTTGTTCTTGCTAGACCTGCGCGGCCACTGGCTCTGCGGCTTCAGCAGCGGCAGGCTCGGCAGCAACAGGTTCGGCAGCAACAGGCTCGGTCACAGCAGCCGGAACTTCCACCGCAGCCTCCGCGTTCACCTGCGGCAGCGCGCTACGCTTCACATGCGCATCGCGGTGGGCCTTGATCTTCGCCACGCGCTTGTTCTCCTCGTCCATGCGCACCGTGATGAACTTGATCACTGGCTCGCTTACGCGCAGACGACGCTCGATCTCCGAGACCAGCGACGCGGGCGCCTCAACGAGCAGCAGGATGTAAAAACCGTCGTTGAACTTGTTCACCGTGTATGCCAGGCGGCGACGGCCCATCTTCTGCTCGACGCGGCTGTTGGTCACAGCTCCACCGCCGTCCGTGATGTAGCCGCTGAAGGTGTCGATCAACTTGTCGATCTCGGCCTCTTCAACATCGGGCCGCACGATAAACATAATTTCGTAGGTGCGATTCATGGGTACTTCTTTCTGCGGGGTTCTGCCCCGCACCGCTTCGGTTCTGCTTCCGACCGAAACCGGTATGGAAGATCACTGCTGTCCTTAACGAGCAGAAAGTTCTGTTTCAAAGCCAGCGCAAATCTTTCGCGCTCTTCTCTACTCTCTACTCACTACTGTCTACTCACTGCCTTCAGGCCCAACCTTGCGGTTGAACTCACTCATCGCCGCGCTGACACCCTTCGTCAACACAACCTCGACCGCGCGTACCGCCTCGTCGAGCACTTCATCCAACGCCGCCAGCTCCTTGTTTCTCATGGGAGCCAGCAGATAACTAGTACCGCCTGCCTTCACCTCGCGTCCGGATTCAAGCGGTGGTTTGCCCACTCCGATCCGGACCCGCGTCCACTCTTCCGTGCCCAGCACGCCGGAGATCGACTTCACTCCGTTGTGTCCTCCCGCCGAACCTCGCTCGCGTATCCGCAGCGTGCCCAACGGTATGGCCAGCTCATCGTAAAGGACGATCAAATCCTCAACGCCAAGCTCCAGCTCTTCCAGCAGAGCGGCGACTGACAGCCCGCTCAGGTTCATGAACGTTCCCGGCTTCGCCAGCAGAACCTCATGTCCCATCCACTTCGTCTTCGCGGTCATCGCACGGCCGCGAAAGTTACTCACCTGCACATTGCAAACTTCAGCAATGCGGTCGATCGCCAGGAACCCGGCATTGTGTGGCGTCGTCGCATACTCCGGACCAGGGTTCCCAAGACCGACAATCAGCTTCAAGCGCGCTCACCTTCGGCGAGCCAGACAGTAGACAGCAGCAAGCAGTGATTTCTACTGTCTACTGTCTACTGTCTACTCACTGTTCCTCTACTACTTCTTCGCAGCGCCGGCATCAGCCGTCGCATCCTGCTTGCCCTTCTTCGCGACCTCAGGCTCCGTCGCGCCGGCAACCGGCTCAGCCGCTGCCTCTTCCTTCAGCAAGGTCACATGCGCAACCATCGCGTGCTCGTCGCCAAGGAACTTCATCGACTTGTTGTGCGGCAGGTCGGAGACGTGGATCGCGCCATGCACCTCCAGGCCCGTCACATCCACGTCAATGTGGCTCGGGATGTCGTTCGGCAGGCACTCGATCTCGACCTCGTGCAGCACCTGGCTCAGCATGCCGCCGGAGTTCTTCACACCCGTCGGGACGCCCACCAACTGCACCGGCACGCTCACGCGCATCATCTTGTCCATCGCAATGCGCTTCAGGTCGATGTGCAGCAGCTTGCCCTTGATCGGCTCATGCTGCCAGTCCACGATCATCGCCTTCGTCACACCCGTGCCCTCAATGGCCAGGTCGAAAATCGTATTGTGACCCGACTCCGAGTACAGGATCTTCGTGATCACCTTCGGATCAACCGTAATCGCCATCGACTCCTGGCCGGCGCCATACACAACCGCAGGGATCAGCCCCTGCACGCGCACGCGGCGTGCGTGGTTCTTGTTGAAGGTGCCCGTACGGGGCGTTGCCGCTACTGACTCAACCGTCTTGCTTGCCATTGTCATCTTCCTTTCGGGCACGAGCCTCGCTCGCTCCCTTTGCAGCTCTTATGCTGCTCGATATCGAAATCTGGTCTCGGGGCGGGTTTCTATTCCCTGCGCCCTACTCCCTATTCCCTGCCTCAGTTGAAGAGACTGCTGATGCTCGTCTCCATATGAATGCCCTCGATCGCCCTGCCCAGCAGGCCTGCAATCGAAAGCACCTTGATCTTGCCAACCTTCTGCGCGGCCTCCGACAAAGGAATGGTGTTGGTTACCACCAGCTCCTTCAGTCCGGAGTTCGCAATTCTCTCTACCGCCGGCCCGCTCAGCACCGCATGCGATGCGCATGCGTACACCTGTTCGGCGCCCTGCTTCAGCAGCGCATCTGCTGTCTTGCACAGCGTGCCTGCCGTATCCACAATGTCATCGAGGATCAGGCACGTCTTGCCCTTCACCTCACCGATCACGTTCATCACTTCTGTGACGTTGATGTCGGTTCGCCGCTTGTCCACGATCGCCAGCGGCACTTCAAGCTTCTGCGCAAAGAACCTTGCGCGCTCCACGCCACCTGCATCCGGGCTCACCACGGTCAGGTTCGGCAGGTTCAAATCCCGGAAGTACCCCACCAGCACCGGGCTGGCAAACAGATGGTCTACCGGAATATTGAAGAACCCCTGGATCTGCGCTGCATGCAAATCGACGAACAATGCGCGATTTGCACCCGCGGTCACCAGAAGGTCCGCAACCAGCTTCGACGTGATCGCCACGCGTGGCCGGTCTTTGCGATCTTGGCGCGCGTAGCCGTAATACGGCACCACCGCGGTGATTCTTCCTGCCGATGCGCGCCTGAGCGCGTCCATCATAATCAGCAGTTCGACCAGGTTCTGGTCCACCGGGTGGCATGTGGGCTGCACAACGAACACATCCACACCGCGCACATTTTCAAGGAGCTGAAAGTGGGTTTCGCCGTCGGAGAACCGTTGTAGCCGTGTCTCTCCGACGGGTACGCCCAGAAATTTGCCGACCTCCTCCGTCAACGGCCGGTTTGCCGAGCCGGAGAAGATCTTGAAGCGCTTATCTTCGGAAAGCTTCGAAGACTTCTTTTTCTCCGTAGGAGCTTTCCCTCCGGAAGCAGAGGTTGCCGGCGCATTCGCCTCAGCAGCTTGCTTCGCGGGGACCCCGCCGGCCTGGGCCGGTATCTTGGGGTCCTCTTGCGTAGAACTCGGGGAAGAAACCGCAGTCGTGTCTCGTTCACTCACGTTTTGAATCCTCCAGGCTGGTTGACCTTATGGATGCTTCAACTACTGCTCGTCTTTACTGCGTTGTTGCTCTAAGACTTCGGCTTCTTCTTGGCGCCCGGCGGCCCTGTTGGCTCCGCTTGCTGCGCCGAAACTTCTTATGCTTGCTCCCGCTCTCCGGATCTTCCGGCACTTTTTGAGCGGGCCTTACAAATTCCCTGGCAGCACATTTGCGGCTGCCTAAAAAATCAAAGTTCCCTTCACTACTGGCTGCGCAGGAGTTGTTCCCAACTCAATCGACCGACTCAGGTTGGTTGGGCGACCAGGATTCGAACCTGGACTGAGTGCGTCAAAGGCACTTGACCTACCGTTAGTCGATCGCCCAGTAATCCCGGTGCACTTCATCCAAACCGGCACAGCTCTCGCGAACTGCTACTCTGCGAACCTCATGTGCAGTTAGACGAACATGGTTCGCCAGTACTCCCGGCGAGGCAGGGTCTCCGTCAGGATCGCCCGCGTGCCGTTCGCCTGCACACGTTGTTGAGCCGCCTCCGCCGCTGCCCTGGTCTCATACAGACCAAACAACGCCGAGCCGCTGCCCGATAAAGCCGCATACACGCAGCCGTCACCGGAATCATCCGAACTTCCCAACAAATCACGCTTGGTTGAACGCAAGGAGGGATGCTGTGAGAACACGACCTCTTCGAAGTCGTTCTCGATCCCGGTGCGGACAAGCGCGAGAAGAGGATTCTCGGCCAGATCGCCTTGACTGCCTGAACTCTCAGGCCGGGCGATACCGGAGGGGCCAGCCTCAGCGCCAGTCTGTGTCCAGACAGCTGCAAGGGCATAGCTCAACTCTTTGAGTCTACCCTCCCCCTGTTGAAAAGTCAAAGCCTGCGTCGCCATCGGCACTTCCGTGCTTCCTGAAGCTAAGACTTTCTCGCCTTGAAAAGGACGGCCTTCCTCTTGAAGGGGAGACTTTTCGCCTTGAACTTGAAGAGGACGGGCTTCGCTTTGAAGGGTACGGGCTTCAGCCCGTACGTTATGCCCGCCTGAAGATTCAAGGGGCTTTAGCCCCGGAGGAACCAATCCCATCCGGGCATCCAGCTCGCGAAACGCCAGCGCCGTCGACACCCCCACCCCCGGCACAGCCACCACGCAATGCACAGGTTCCGACTCCGGCAGCGGATAAACCTCTTCACCGCGTCCCAGCCCCAGCACCGTCCCACCCAGCAAAAACAGCGGCACATCCGATCCCACCTCCGCCGCCAGCTTCAACCGCTCCGCCCCGTCCAGCGCGACACCCAGTTCCCGCTCCAGCCCCAGCAACGCGGCCGCCGCATTCGCAGACCCCGCACCCAGCCCGCCCTGCACCGGCAGCTTCTTCTCGATCTCGATCTCCACCTCAGCGCTGATCCCCAATCGCTCTAGCGCGCCCGCCACCATCTTCCACGCCGTATTCCGTTCAGCGTTCCCCTCGGCCGTGCTCGGCACTCCTGGGTGCTCTGAGTGCAACCGCACCACAGTCTTCGCCGCACGCTGTGCCGACACCGTTACCACATCATGCAGCCCCAGCGTCTGGTACACCGTCGTCAGCCCATGAAACCCATCAGCCCGCGCCGGACCCACCGCCAACCCCAGGTTGATCTTGCAAAACGAACGCACTCGTGTCGACATCGCTCTGTCATTCTATCGACTCACCACCGCAAGTGCCGAAGCTCATGGCCACACAGCCTCGGCTTCCTGCAAAAAGGGCCATGTCGCATGACCCTACTACTCGACCGGCAAAACCCCGCTAAAAGCCGAAACGGCGTCCCCTCGGGACACCGTTTCAGCCTCTCTCAACTGCCTTGCCCGCCGGGCTATTGCCCCTTCTCATTCGCCCGGATAAACGCCGCTGTCCGCTCGTGCAGCCCCTTCAGCGCCTCTTCGTTCACATACACCATGTGCCCTGTCTCAAAGAACTTATAGTCGATGTTCTTCTCCAGCGACGCCGGAACCGCCAGGTGTTTCATCTCATACTCCGCCCCGAAGTACAGCGTCCCCAGGTCGTAGTAGCCGCCCATCAGCAGCACATGCAGCTTCGGGTTCTTGACCATCGTCTCCGCCAGGTCGTTCATCACGTTCACGCTCGCCTCCGGCCATCCCGCCCCCTGCACCCGATGCCGCAGCACCCAGTTAAAGTTCGGGTCACGTGCGCTCGGCTTGTACGTCATGTTCTCGCCATACTTCAAATCCTCGCGAGCATACGCATTGATCCCCGCCTGGTACGCCGACGTAATCGACTGCGTAAACGCGTCATACCCTGCATCCGCCGCCATCGGGTTCACCGCCGGCCCTTCATACCGGGTATCCAGCCGCCCTGTCGTAATCGACTGGTCGCCCTGCAGCAGCTGTGCGAACTCCCCGCCCGAAAGCCGCAGGTCGGCCTTGATCCACGTCTTCGCCGGAACGCCCGTATAGCTCTCCAGCTTGCTCGCGATCTCCGCCTTCTTCGCCTCGCTTAAATCAGATCCTTGAATCAGCGCCGTCGCATACTCACCCAGCGCATACTGTTCCACCTCATGCAGCCAGGGCTCCAGCGTCGCCGGCGCATTCGGAACCTTGTGGTGATACCACGCCGTCGCCGCAAAGCTCGGCAGCGACAGGTAGAACCGGTTCTCCGTCCCCGGATTCACCAGCGCCCCATCCGCCGAGTCATCGAAGTTCAAAATCTGGCTCAGGAACACCACCCCGTTCACATCCACCCCATCGCTCGACAGGTCCTTCACCAGCACCGCATCGCGCGTCGTCCCATAGCTCTCGCCAAACAGGAACTTCGGGCTCTTCCAGCGGTCATACTTCGTCAAAAACCGCCGGATGAACCTATCGAACGCCTTGCCATCCGGATCCGTGCCATAGAACGCCTTGCCCGCGTCCTTACCCATCACCCGGCTGAACCCCGTCCCCGGCGCGTCGATAAACACCAGGTCGCTCGCATCCAGCAGGCTGTAGTTGTTGTTCACCAGCTTGTACGGTCCGCCCTCATCATGTTGCACGTCGGTCGTCACAATCCGCCTCGGCCCAAACGCGCCCATATGCAGATACATCGTCGCCGACCCCGGCCCGCCGTTATAGATAAACGTAATCGGACGCGTCCCCATGTCCGCGCCCTTCGCAAAGTATGCCGTATAGAACATCCGCGCCGTCGCCGGCTGGTCTTCCGGCTTCGTGGGCAGACCAACGCCGCTGTCCTTCAGCCACTTCCCATCCAGCCCCAGCATCGCGTCCTGCGTATCGGTCGCGCCCACGGTAAGCGTCCCGGCGACAGCCCTATAGTCAATCGCCTTCCCACTCACCTCCACCGATCCTGTCGTCACCGAGTCCGCTGGAGCCATCTCTACCGCAGGAGCAGCCGTCTTCTCTGCCGGCTTCTCTTGCGCCGCCATCACGCTCACGCAACCACATACCAACGCAGCCAACCACGCACGTCGCATCATCCGCACTCTCCTCCATGTCGTTTAGAAAACTTCCCACCATCATAAGGACACAATCCCACCGCACAACAACAATCTCGATGCCCCATCTTCCTTACTGCCAAGTGCTCTACCTTCCTTACTGCTGGGTGCCCCATCTTCGCGACAGCCTCATCGTCGCTAAGGTGGGATGAACCATGCCGGGGTGCCCCAATCATGACGCGGCATCATCGCGGCATGATTGGGATGACGCCACCCGCATCACCATCGCGCTAAACTACCTCCAACACAGCAAGCAGGAGCCCCCGATGGACGTCCACGCCCCCCACGAACCTGTCCACACCTGGCGCGACTTCGCCATCCACCTCACCATCGTCACCATCGGCCTCTTCATCGCGCTCTCCCTTGAGGCCCTCGTCGAGCACATCCACAACGTCCACCTCGTCCACGAAGCCCGCGAGAACATCCGCATCGAGCTCGAAGCCAACCACAAGGCCGCGCAGGACGACCTCAACCTCCTCGCCAAGAACATCCAGAACCAGCAGAACAACATCGACACCATCCACACCCTGCAGGCCCACCCCGACGCCCACCACCTCAGCGTCAACAACAGCATGGACTTCGAATCGCTCTCCGATGCCGCCTGGCGCACCGCCCGTGACACCGGAGCCCTCGGCTTCATGCCCTACAACGAGGTCCAGCGCTACTCCGACCTCTACATGCTCTCCAGCCTCGTCAACCAGAACGCCATCGAAACCGGCAAAGCGGATTTCCTCTCCGAAGTTCCCTTCGAAATGGGCATCGACCCCAGCCATCTCCCCGCCGAGGAGTACACCCACCTCCTCCACGACAACGCCGCCGTCAAAATCCAGCTCTCAACGCTCAAGCAGTTCGTCCAGCAGTACGACGCCCAGTGCCTCGACGTCCTCAAGCACTAACTCGCTTAGCCTCTTATTACTCTCGACTCGACTCCTCGTAGCTCTTATCTGAATATCTGAACAAAAACCTCTGTCAACCCCACATAACCTCCCCACCCCCTCAACCATCACAATCAAAACCACTTACACCCCAAAACCAAAAACACTTTTCCCACTCTCACCTTCTATACTGGAAGTAGGAACCAAACTGGCTCACTGGATAACTGGCAAACTGGCAACTGAAGCCACAAACCAATCACCGTTCGCTCTATCCTCTATCCCCCTGTCCTCTATCCCCTTTATTTCCTATATCATACCCGTAACCATATACAGAATCAGCCACTTACCCTCGGGATCACCCCGTAAGTCGCTGATTCTGCTAGATACCTCCGCTACATAGGGAGGGGGGAGGGGTATCCCTCCACACCGCTGCGTCCGCCCAAGTACACTGTAGGTAAGTGTGCCTAGATCGCTGACCGCGACGTCAGAACCCTTTGGAGAAGCAGCCTTGAAGATCGTCCTCGCCGAAAAAGTCTCGCCCGCCACGCTCGCCATCCTGCAGAAGGAACCCGGCTGGAACTGCGTCACCGCCGACAAGATCACCGACCTGCCCGCCGAGCTGGCCGACGCCGACGCCCTCATCGTCCGCTCCGCCGTGCAGGCAGACGCCAAACTGCTCGCCGCCGCTCCGAAGCTCCGCATCATCGGCCGCGCCGGCGTCGGCGTGGACAACATCGACGCCGCCGAGGCCACCAAGCGCGGCATCGTGGTCATGAACACCCCCGGCGCCAACGCCGTCGCCGTCGCCGAACTCACCCTTGGTTTAATGATCTCCATGTGCCGCAAGATCCCGCAGGCCAACGCGGGCATGCACCAGGCCAAATGGGACAAAAAGTCCCTGCAGGGCTCCGAGCTACGCGGCAAGACGCTCGGCATCATCGGCTGCGGCCGCATCGGCCTTGAGGTCGCCCGCCGCGCCAAGGCCTTCGGCATGGAGCTCCTCGGCTACGACCCCTTCATCGCGCCCGTCATCGCCCGCGAGAACGGCATCACGCTCGTTCCCATCGACGACATCTTCGGCCAGTCCGACTACCTCTCGCTGCACGTCGGCCTCACGCCGCAGACCGAAGGCCTCATCAACCAGACCTCGATCGCCATCATGAAGAAGGGCATCCGCATCATCAACTGCGCCCGCGGCGAGCTCATCGTCGACGAGGCGCTCGCCGAGGCCATCAAGTCCGGCCACGTCGCCGGCGCGGCGCTCGACGTCTTCCGCCAGGAACCCCTCAAGGATTCGCCCTACTTCGGCCTCGACAACGTCCTTCTCTCCCCGCACATCGCCGGCTCCACCGACGAAGCGCAGGAGGCCATCGGCATCCAGCTCGCCAACCAGGTCCGCGACTACCTCAAGCTCGGCGTCGTCCAGAACGCCGTCAACGTCGCCTCCCTCACCGAGGAGGAGTACGCCGAGGTATCCCCCTACATCGAGATGGCCAACCGCCTCGGCAAGCTCCTCGGCCACGCCGCCGGTTCCACCGGCAACACCAACACTGGCGGAAGCGCTGCGGCTACGGGTTCGGTAGAGAGCATCTCGCTCACTTTCAACGGCCGCCTCGCCCAGCTCAAGACCGACATGATCCGCAACGCCGCCATCGCCGGCGTGCTGCACGGCGCCGACGCCGTCAACCGCATCAACGCCTCCGCCGCTGCCGCCGAGCGCGGCATCCGCGTGCAGGAGGACAAGCGCGAGCACGTCTCCGGCGGCACCGGCTCCACGCTCCGCCTCGCTCTCCACTGGTCCCGCAAGGGCGAAGGCAGCAAGACCGACGAGGGCACCTGGAGCGGCGTCGCCACCGTCCTCCACGGCCACTCCCCGCGCCTGCTCTCCTACGACGGCATCGACGTCGAAGCCGAGCTCGCCGGAACCCTCGTCATCATCCGCAACCAGGATGTCCCCGGCGTCATCGGCCGCATCGGCACCATCCTCGGCGAGGCGAAGCTGAACATCGCCAACTTCGCGCTCGGCCGGAGCCGCAACACCCCCGGCGGCCAGGCCCTCGCCGTCGTCCAGCTGGACACACCCGCGCAGGCCGACCTAGACAAGGCCATCGCAGATCTCCGCAAGGTCGAGTCCATCACCAGCGTCCGCGTCGTCGAACTCGGCGCGCTGTAAGCAATACGCTGTCCCACCAGGCACCTTCATGCAACCGCGTGAAGGTGTTTGCTTTTCCACCCATGTACGATTGACCCAACACCCACTGAGGTCTGTCGTTTGCCATCTGCCGCCTCAAAACCCAGCAGCTACATCCCCGGCCTCGACGGTATCCGCGCCATCGCCTTTCTTCTGGTTTTTTCCGCACATGCGCTCCTTGGCCTCAGCTACTACATACCAGCAACGCTCGGCGTCACCATCTTCTTTTTTCTCAGCGGTTACCTCATCACCACGCTGCTCCGCCGCGAGTTCGCAGCAACCGGAACCATCGCCCTGCGCGACTTCTATCTTCGTCGCGTGCTCCGCATCTTCATCCCGCTCTACATCGTCTATGCCCTGGCTATGCTCGGCGCGCACTTCCTTACCCATCAATCTCCGGGAAACCTCTTCGGCTTCGCCAGTGTTTATCTGTACTTCCACAACTACACAATTGCCCTCCGCGCCCATGCCTTCACCCCACCCGGCATGGAACTCGTCTGGTCACTCTCGGTCGAAGAGCATTTCTACCTGCTCTTTCCACTCGCGTACTTTACTATGCTGCGTCGCGGCCTCTCGGCCCGTTCACAGGCACGCCTGCTCATCGGCTTTTGCCTGCTCGAACTTGCCTGGCGCGTTGTATTGATTGCATGGATCAAACCAGCTGGGCCGTGGACGTACGTTGCCACCGACGCTCGTCTGGACTCCATCCTTTGGGGTTCGGTGCTGGCAGTGCGCAACAACCCGGCCATCAGTACAGACCGCTCGATCCTTCCCAGGAACTACGAGCTGCTCTGCTTCCTGCTGGCCGTAGCTGGACTTGTTGCGACACTCATACCGCGGAGCGACCTTTATCGCGGAACTCTGCGTTACACGCTGCAGCCTCTCACGCTCTATGTCATCTTCAGCTTTTTGATCCGCCACATTCGCCACCCGTTAGCCCGCTGGCTGGAGTGGCTACCATTGCGTTACATTGGCTGGACCTCTTACGTTCTTTACCTCTGCCACGACTTCTTCCTGTACGCGATTCAACCGCCTCTCGCCGCTCATCCCCTTCTAGTGGTGGTGTTCGGTTTTGCGGCGGCTCTGGGCTTTGCAACCCTGATGCGCTACACAGTGGAGCAGCCCGTCCAGCGACTGCGCGCGCGCCTGCGTCACCTCGTGCCGAACAATCCGGTCAACCTTGGACCAAGGGAGCAGACCACATGAGCCGGGCAGATGCAGATACAGCAGACCAGGCTGTACGCAGAAGCTCGTACATCCCGGGCCTCGACGGCATCCGTGCCATTGCCTTCCTGCTGGTCTTCTGGGCCCATGCGCTCCCCGATGTCAGCTACTACATCCCGGCCACCCTCGGCGTTACTATCTTTTTTTTCCTCAGCGGCTACCTCATCACCACGCTGCTCCGCCGCGAGCTAGAAGGCACAGGAACCATAGTCCTGCGCGACTTCTATCTGCGCCGCGTGCTCCGCATCTTCCTCCCGCTTTACGTCGTCTACGCGCTCGCCGCGGCCTACGCGCACTTCGTCCAGCACGACTCGATGGGAAACCTCAGCGGCTTCTTCTCCATGCTCTTCTACTACTACAACTATGCGATGGCGCTCGGCGTCAAAGCCTGGGTCCCGCTGGGCATGAACGTCATCTGGTCGCTCTCGGTCGAGGAACACTTCTACATCCTCTTCCCATTGCTGTACCTGGCTCTCGTCCGCTCCCGGCTCGCGAAGGCTACTCAAACCCGGCTCCTCATCGGCTTCTGCCTGCTGGAGCTCGCCTGGCGCTTCTTCCTCGTCACCACCCACCACAACCAGCACCTCTGGACCTACTACGCCACCGACGCCCGTCTCGACTCCATCCTCTGGGGCTCAGTCCTGGCCCTTACCCACAACCCAGTCTTCTCCCGCTCCAACGGCGGCACCGACCGCTCCATCCTCCCGATCCGCCACACTACCCTGGCCTTCGCCGGCTGCGTGCTTCTGCTGCTGGCAACCCTCGTTCCACGTAGCTTCCTCTACCGCGAGAGCCTGCGATACACCGTCCAGGCCCTGGCTCTGTACGGCATCTTCAGCTTCGTCATCCCCAACATCCAGCACCCGTCGGTCGCCTGGTTGGAGTGGAAGCCCCTGCGCTACCTCGGCTGGATCTCCTATGTTCTGTATCTCAGCCACGACTTCATCCTGAACGTCCTCACCCGCATCTGGCCGCACCGCTTTGCCCTCACGGGGTCCCTCAGCTTTGCCCTCGCCATCGCCTTCGCGACGCTGTTGCGCTACACCCTTGAGCTCCCCTTGCAACGCTTGCGTGGCCGTCTGCGCCACACGCCGGCAGAGCCACGGCTCCCCCAACAACCCTCCCAAATCCTGTAGACTTGCTGCAGGTAAAACGAGGTAGCAACTCAGCCTCACCTCATTCTGTCTCACCGCTGTTGGTTAGGAAGAACCCTCCCCTCATGGTCAAGATGCGCCGTAACGCCTCCCTTCTGCTTCTGTCATCCTCTCTGCTGTTCGCGGGCTGCCACAAGGGCCCCCAGGACGGCGTCGTCGCCACCGTCAACGGTCATCCCATCCTCCAGACCGAGGTCGACAAGATCTACACGCAGCAGCTGGCGAACAACCCGCAGCAACAGCAACCCTCGCCCGACCAGGCCGATTCGCTCAAACTCAACATCCTTCATGAGCTGATCGTCGAAGAGATCGTCGAGCAGCGCGCCGCCAAGGAAAACCTCACCGCCAGCGACGCCGATGTCGACGCCAAGCTCGTCGAGATGAAGGCCCCTTACACCGAGGAGCAGTTCCAGACGCGTCTCAAAGCCTCCAACCTCACCATGGATGAGCTCCGTCATGATCTGCGCCGGTCGCTCACCCAGAGCAAGCTCCTGAACAAGGAGATCAACTCGCGCATTACCGTCACCGACGCCGAAGTGACGAGCTACTACAACGCGCATAAGGCAGAGTTCAACCTGATCGAGCCGCAGTATCATCTCGCGCAAATCCAGGTCACTGATCAGGGCGCAGCCCAGGCCGGCAACCTGCAGAACAACAAAGCGAGTGGTGACGAAGAGGCGCGCAAGAAGATCCAGGCCATCAAGAACCGTATCGACACGGGTGACGACTTCGGCACATTGGCAGCGAACTTCTCTGAACGGCAGGATACTGCTCCCAACGGCGGCGATATGGGCTTCATTCCCGAGTCGCAGATGAAAGGCGACCCCGCGACCTATGCGGCGATCGTGAAGCTGAAGCCCGGCGAAACCACCGACATCCTTCCACTGCTCGACGCCCAGACCCATAAAGTCGCTGGTTACTCCATCTACAAGCTCATCAGCAGGGAGGCCGCCGGACAACGCGACCTCTCCGACCCGCGTGTCCAACAGAACATCCGCCAGCAACTCCACGACAGCCGCGCGCAGTTGCTCAAGGCAGCTTACTTCGAGATGCTCCGCGATCAGACCAAGGTAGAAAACTTCCTGGCTGAAAAGATCTTCAAGGACGTCGCGAAGTAGGTGACCGTGCCCCGAGGACCAAGAGCCGTGAAGCTTAGTTACGTCGAACGCCTTCGCTCGATGGCCGCCGCAGGCAGCTCCACCGTCGTCTGTCTGCTAGGCCTCACAGGCTGCCACTCGTACCCGCCGCCAACGCCCCTCGATCAGCTCACGGCGCAGCAGACACGCGGCCACGAGGTCTTCGAGCAGCACTGTTCACTCTGCCATTACGACCGCAGCGACGGATCACTGCACGGCCCATCGCTCCTCAGCATGTACAAAAAGCCGTACCTGCACTCAGGCGCCCCCGCCAACGACGACCGCGTCACCGAGACCATCCTGCACGGCCACAACCTGATGCCCGCCCAGCCCAACATGGACCCCGAAGATCTCAACGATCTGCTCGCGTACCTTCACACGCTCTAACCCAGGCCCGAACGCAATGTCCCACTCCACGCAAACTCCCCCCGGCGCCCGTCCCCCACTGCTGCCAGGCATGGCCATGGTCGCGATGTACCTGTTGCTGATCGCGATGCTCAACGCCTTCGCGGCAATGCGCGGCACCTTTGGCACAGGAGCAGCGCGCTACAGCATCTTCGGCGTCTGCACCCTGATGGTCATCGGCGTCTTCGGCCTTCTGCGACAGGCACGCTGGGGTTGGTCGATCGTGACCGCTGGCTGCCTGCTGATGGCCGCTGGCTACTTCTACGGCTTCCACCGGGCCCACGCCACGCCATATATCATTCAGGGCTTCTTCGACCTGCTCTTCTTCCTCTATCTGGTCCGCCCCGAAGTCCGCGAACGGCTGCGCTGACCGCTGCCATCGGGAGCTCCGTCCAACGTCAGTTGCCCCGGCGGGCCTGCGCCAGCAAGCCTCTATACTTGTAGCTGACGGTCAACGATACGAATCCCACTATGTCTACAGAAACAGCATCCGCTTTTGCTCCCGTCGCCGAGCAGCTCGACCTCATCACCAAGGGCGCAGCCGAGATTATTCCGCCTGCCGCGGCCTCCGCTGCCGACGCCCTCGCCGCGCGCCTCGAAGACTCGCGCAAAACCGGCGTCCCTCTCCGCATCAAGGCTGGCTTCGACCCCACCGCGCCGGACCTGCACCTCGGTCACACCGTGCTGATGCGCAAGCTCAAGCACTTCCAGCAACTCGGTCACACCGTCATCTTCCTCATCGGCGACTCCACCGCTCTCATCGGCGACCCCACCGGGAAAAACGTCACGCGCAAGCCGCTCACCCGCGAGGAGATCGACGCCAACGCCGAGACCTACAAAGAGCAGGTCTTCAAGATCCTCGACAAGGATAAGACCGAAGTCCGCTACAACTCCGAGTGGCTCGACAAGCTCGGCTATGCGGGCATGGTGAAACTCGCCGCCAAGTTCACCGTCTCGCAGATGCTCGAGCGCGAAGACTTCCACAAGCGCTTCCAGGACGAGCAGCCCATCCATGTGCATGAGCTGCTGTACCCGATGGCGCAGGGCTACGACTCCGTCGCACTCGAGTGCGATGTCGAGCTCGGTGGCACGGACCAGAAGTTCAACCTAATGCGTGGCCGCGACCTGCAGCGCGACGCCGGCCAGAAGCCACAGATCATCCTGATGACGCCGATCCTCGAAGGTCTCGACGGCGTACAGAAGATGTCCAAGTCGCTCGGCAACGCCATCGGCATCAAGGAACCGCCAACAGAGATGTACGGCAAGCTGATGAGCATCAATGACGAGTTGATGTGGAAGTACTGGACCTTCCTTACCGACCTGCCGCAGTCGCAGATCGATGCCATGCGCGCCTCAGTGGCCGAAGGCAAGCTGCATCCGATGCAGGCCAAGAAGGACCTCGCGCACTCCATCACCGCAGACTTCCACTCGAAGGCCGAAGCTGATGCTGCCGCCGAAAGTTGGGCCACGCAGTTCCAGCAGAAGGGCGTGACAGAGGACGTCCCTGAAGTCACCGTCTCGCTCTCGTCGGAAGGGCTCCCTGCGGCGGATGGTTCCGGCCTCCGCATTGCGAAGCTGCTACAGCTTGCAGGCCTCGCGGCATCGGCCGGTGAAGCTACACGCAAGCTCGCGGAGAACGCCGTCTCCATCAATGGGGACAAGTTCACAGGCAAGACGCTCACGCAGGAAGAACTCGGCAAGACACCGACTCTGCGGCTCGGTAAGAAGGCCGTGCGCGTGAACTGGGCTGCGTAGCGAGATCTTTGGTACACGGAGCGGCGCATGGCGTTACGCACGGCCAACATCATCGGCTCCGGACCCAACGGCTTAGCAGCGGCCATCACCCTCGCGCAACGCGGCGTCGCGGTCACGGTCTACGAACGCAACGACCGCATCGGCGGGGCCTGCTCCAGCGCTGAGATCACGCTGCCTGGCTTCGTGCATGACCTCGGCTCGTCGGCGTATCCGCTCGGCATCGCCAGCCCCTTCTTCCGCTCGCTGCCGTTGGAGCAGCACGGCCTGCGCTGGGTACAGCCCAATGCTCCTGTAGCGCACCCTCTCGACAACGGCGAGGCCGTGGTGCTGGAGCCATCGCTCGACCGAATGGGTGAGCAACTCTCCACGCATGATGCCAAAGCCTGGCGCGCACTCTTCGGACCGTGCGTCGCCCACTGGGATGCACTGCTGGACGACGTGATGCAGCCACTGCTTCGCCTGCCGAGTCATCCTTTCATCACCGCACGCTTCGGCCTGCCTGCATTGCTGTCTGCCGCCACACTCGCCAGTCTGCTCTTCCGTGACGAGCGCACGAAAGCCCTCTTCGCCGGCATCGCGGCGCACTCCGTACTGCCACTGACAAACATTGCAAGCGCATCCGCAAGCATGCTGCTCGGCACAGCAGGACACGCGAGCGGCTGGCCTATTGCCGCAGGCGGCGCGCAGTCGCTAACCAACGCACTTGCCGCGTATCTCCGCTCGCTCGGTGGAACGATCATCACTGGCGTCGAGGTGCGCGCGCTGAGCCAACTGCCACCAGCCGATGCAACCCTCTTCGACACCAGCGCGACAGTGATGGCCACCATCGCGCACGACGCTCTCGACGCAGGCTACCTGCGCAAGCTGCGAGCCTACAGGCTCGGCCCCGGAGCCTTCAAGATTGACTACGCACTCAGCGCGCCGATTCCCTGGAAGAACCCACAGTGCCTGCGTGCAGCGACAGTACACGTCGGCGGCACGCTCGCGGAGATCGCCGCCTCCGAGGACGCAGCCTTCTATGGACACCTCAGCGACAAGCCCTACGTCCTCGTCGTCCAACCGAGCCTCTTCGACGCCTCTCGTGCACCCGAGGGCAAGCACACGGCCTGGGCCTACTGTCACGTGCCCAGCGGCTCCGACATGGACCGCACCGCAGCCATCGAGGCACAGATCGAACGCTTCGCTCCGGGATTCCGCGACTGTGTGCTGGCACGGCGAGCCAGTAACGCCTCGGCCCTCACCGTATGGGACCCGAACCTCGCCGGCGGGGACATCTCCGGCGGCGCGTTGACGCTGAAACAGATCGTTGCGCGGCCGACGCTCAGCGCCTACCGCACCAGCAATCCGGCACTCTATCTGTGCAGCGCGTTCACGCCGCCGGGCGGTGGCGTGCATGGCATGTGCGGACACAACGCCGCGCTTGAGGCACTGCGCATACTCAACCACCCGCGAGATGGCTCGCGGGTGGTTTGATTTGCAGCAGAGTTACTTGGCTGCGGGCGGGGTGGCCGGGGCTGCGGGCTCTGGGGCCTTGGGTTTGGGAGGTGCCGGGGCCTCGGCCTTCTTGGAGGGGGCGAGGATGGCGTGCAGCGTGGTGCCTTCCATGCGGGGCATGAACTCCACCGTGCCGGCATCGCCGATGTCCATGATGAGGCGGTTGATGATCTTGTAGCCGAGATCGCGGTGCGCCATCTGGCGGCCCTTGAAGCGGAGGCTCGCCTTCACCTTGTCGCCTTCACCGAGGAAGCGGACAGCCTGGTTCTTCTTGGTCTGGTAGTCGTGCTCGTCCACGGTGACCGAGAACTTGACTTCCTTGATGACGATGACCTTCTGCTTCTTGCGGGCGGCGCGCTCGGACTTGTCCTTCTCGTAGAGGAACTTACCGTAGTCCTGGATCTTGCAGACGGGCGGGACGGCGTTGGGCGAGATCTCGACCAGATCGAGGGAGCGCTCGCGGGCCATCTTCAGCGCCTCAAACGGCGCCATCACGCCGAGCTGTTCGCCGTTCTCGTCAATCACGCGCACCTCGCGTGCGCGAATGCGTTCGTTGGTACGAATAAAGGACTTTGCGGAGCGTTTATCTAACGGTGGAATAAGCAGCCTCCACGGCGCGCTTGCGCAGCGGCCATGTTTTTCTTGGGGATTCAATTGGCTGGGTACGCAAAAACCATTACCTCAGCAATGGCGAGTATAGCATCCGCAGCGAAAACGGCGATCTGGCGATACCCCCTACCCCCTCCCCCCTACCCTATGTAGCGGAGGTATACAGCAGAATCAGCGACTTACGGGGTGATCCCGGAGGTATGTGGCTGATTCTTTATATGGTTACGGGTATGATATTGCCAGCAAAGGGGATAGAGGACAGGGGCAGAGGATAGAGCGGGCTGGGACGGGTTTGCAGCTCTCAGTTCTCCGTGAGTCCCTTTGCTCCCCTACTTCCAGTATAGCGGACACAGAAGAAAAATCTTCAATCCCTTCAGGCTCTAAAACGATTTGATTTCAGTAAGTTACAGCCTCACAAGCAACAGGCAGGCTTGACATCGCGATTTCAGGGGGTTTCAGCCTGCAAGAAAACATCTGTTGGTGGCAACGAAAGGTTTGTTAGCAGGCCACATCGTATGCCGCCAGAATTCATACCCGCTTCAACGGGTGTTCACAGGGCTGGCTTATTCCAGAGACTGCACTGCCAAAAAATCTCCTCGATCGAGGCCGATACCTGTATGTTTCGCAAATGCTGCGCTGTAGCGTCCCTTTACGCCCTGGTCCTGACCGGGTGCGGTGGCACCAGCAACCTCTCCACCCCCGGCACGTACACCCCTCCCGCGACGACGCCGACGCCAGTTGCGATTTCGGCTTCGGCAGCGATCAAGCACATTGTGGTGATCTACGGCGAGAACGTCTCGTTCGACCACTACTTCGGCGCTTACCCGAACGCGGCGAATGTGGATGGCACAACGTTCACAGCCGCCTCAGGCACGCCCACGCCGGCGAACTATGTCTCAACCCCGGCGCTGTTGACCTCCAACCCGAACCTGAACGCCGCCAACGGCGTGGGTGCCACAAACCCGTTCCGCCTCGGCCACGGTCAGGCCGCCACGGGCGACCAGGACCACAACTACAACCCTGAACAGCTGGCATTCGACAACGGCAAGATGGACCTGTTCCCGATGTCGGTCGGAACCGCGGATGGTTCGCTGACTGCCTCCACGGGCGCACCCGCCATCACCAACACGACCGGCCTGACGATGGGCTACTACGACGGCAACACCGTGACGGCGATGTGGAACTACGCACAGCACTATGCGATCAACGACCACTCCTTCGGCAGCGCCTTCGGGCCTTCGACGCCGGGCGCGCTGGAGCTGGCCGCCGGCCAGACCAACGGCGTGACCTACACGGTGCCCTACGCGAACATCGCTTCGGGCGTGATTCCTGACGGCCAGGGCGGCTACACGGACATCAACGACGAAGATCCCGCGGGTGACGTCTGCTCTTCCCCGACGGCGAACTTCTCGATGACCGGCAAGAACATCGGCGACCTGATGAACACGGCGGGCATCACCTGGGGCTTCTTCGAAGGCGGCTTCAACCTGAGCACGACGAACTCCAACGGCACGACGGGCTGCGCCCGCAGCACCGTGGCGACGTACTACCCCGGCACGAAGGCTGACTACATTCCGCACCACCAGCCCTTCCAGTACTATGCGAGCACGGCGAACCCGAACCACAACCGTCCGACGCCGGGTGTGGCGATTGGTGCCGCCGACACGGCCGGCGCCAACCACGAGTACGACACGGCGGACTTCAACGCGGCCCTCACCGCGTCGACGCCGACCATGCCGCAGGTCGCCTTCCTGAAGGCACCGGGCTACCAGGATGCACACGCCGGCTACTCCGACCCGCTGGACGAACAGACGTTTGTGGTGAACGAGATCAACCTGATCGAGAGCTCGCCGTTCTGGCAGAACACGGCGATCATCATCGCATATGACGACTCGGACGGCTGGTACGACCACCTGACGGACATCACCAACGGCTCGCAAAGCTCGTCCGATGCGGCGGTCTGCAACAACACGCTGACGGGCAGCACGGCCCCCGCGGCCGGCCTGCCTGGCCCGGGCTCCAACGGAGCGCCGGTACAGGGCCGCTGCGGCAAGGGCCCGCGTCTGCCGCTGATCGTGATCTCACCCTACGCGAAGAAGAACTACATCGACAGCACGCCAACTGAACAGGCTTCGATCCCCCGGTTCATCGAGGACATCTTCCTGGGCAGCCAGCGCATGGGCACCGGTTCGTTCGATGCCACAGCCGGCACGCTGATGAATATGTTCAACTTCACGACGACGGCCGGCGTTGCGCCGAACCCGAACGTGGTGCTGCTGAATGCGACGACCGGCGCGGTGACAAGCGGCAACTAAGAACAGGGAGTAGGGAATAGGAAGTAGGAAGTAGATTCCTGTTCACAGCAGCTTCATCTTGAAGACATAACCTAAAGGCACGCACTTCCAACCCGGAGTGCGTGCCTTTTCTCTATCCCTCTGGAACTATGAAACCTATCACCTTGCCCCGTACCCGCCGACAATTCCTGATGCAGGCCTCCGCCGCCGGAGTAACGGCGTTGGCGCAGCGCAGCCTACCCGCGCAGATGACGATGCCGAAGGCAGCAAAGCCTGAGGACATGCTGCACTCGCTGCAACTGCCGCCGTTTGTGGATGAACTGCCGTTGCCGGAGCGGCTGATCCCTCCGCATGGCGCGCATGCAAAACCTCTGCGCATCACCATGCGCGAGATCCATGCCAAAGTGCATCGCGATGTGCCGCCGACGCGGATGTGGAGCTATGGCAGCACACCGCTCGCACCCCTGATTGAGGCGCGCAGCGGCGAGGCGACGCAGGTGGAGTGGATCAACGAGCTGCCCACGAAACACTTTCTTCCCGTGGACTACAGCCTGCACGGCTGCGGGCACGATGTGCCGGAGGTGCGCGCCTGTGTGCATCTGCATGGCGGCCGCCAGCCGAGCGCCGACGATGGCTATCCTGACGACTGGTTTGTGCCCGGCAAGAGCCGTGTGTGCCACTACCCGCTGCAGCAGGAGGCGGCAACGCTTTGGTATCACGACCACGCGATGGGGCTGAACCGGCTGAACATCTACGCCGGGCTGGCGGGCATGTGCCTGGTGCGCGATGATGCGGAGGAGGCGCTGCAACTGCCTTCCGGCAAGTACGAGCTGCCGCTTACGTTTTACGATCGCAACTTCACCAACGATGGCCAGCTGCTGTACCTGGTCTCCGGCGACCCGGACCACCCGTGGGTGCCGGAGTTCGACGGCGACGCGATCCTGATCAACGGAAAGATTCGTCCGTTTGTGCAGGTAGAGCCGCGTGTGTACCGGCTGCGGATGTTGAATGCGGCCAACAGCCGGTTCTTTGCGCTGTCGTTCGCGGACGGCGTGACCGCGCACCAGATCGGCAGCGATCAGGGCCTGCTGGCCGCGCCGGTGCCGATGCACCAGCTGAACCTGGCCCCGGCGGAGCGCGCGGATGTGCTGGTGGACTTCTCGCAGGCCGCGGGAAAGACCGTACACCTGAAGAACGCCGCGCTGGAGGTGCTGGAGTTTCGCGTGGCTGCGGCCAATGCATCCGTACGCTCGTTTGCGGTACCCACCGCACTGCGGCCCGTGGAGCGCATGCCGGAGTCGGAGGCAACAACGACGCGCACCATCACGCTGAACGAGTACCTCGACAAGATCGGGAACTCGATGCTGATGCTGCTGAACCGGAAGTACTGGCACGAGCCGGTGACGGAGACGCCGAAGCTGAACGCAACCGAGATATGGGAGTTCGTGAACCTGACCGAGGACACGCACCCCATGCACCTGCATATGGTGCGGTTCCAGGTGATCGACCGGCGGCTGTTCGACGTCTTTGCGTATCGCAACAACAAGGGGCTGCGCTACCTGCGCGAGCCGCTGCAGCCCGAACCCAACGAGATGGGCTGGAAGGACGTGGTGCAGTGCCCGCCGGGCCTGATCACACGCATCATCGTGAAGTTCGATGGCTATGCGGGCAAGTATCTATACCACTGCCACATCCTGGAGCACGAATCGAACGACATGATGCGACCGTTTGAGGTCGTGGCGTAGGGAAGCCTGAAGAAGTGTGCGAGCATTCCCTCCGCGGCTAAAGCCGCATTGATTCAGGGGGGGGATTTACGGCGGGACTGAAGTCCCGCCCCCTTCAAAACAAGATTCCTGTTCAGAGGTTTCTTAGGCTGCCTTTTGTTCGATGCGGCTACGAGGTCTTTGCCTTGTAGGTGAAGATACCGGCAAAGTACTCGCGATAGCCGTAGATCAGCACGATTTCGAAGATGGCTGCAGTGATCGCGGGCGCGATGCCCTGTCCGCCGGCGAGCAGGATGTGGAAGAGCAGCGCATTCACGATGATGGGCCCAAGGATGACGAGGCCCAGCGGCGCGGTGCCGCCGTAGAGCACCAGCAGGCCGCCGATCACTTCTAGAAGGGCGACGTGGTGCAGCCAGCCGGTGGGCATCATGACGGCCATGAACTTGCCGGGGAGGGAGTCCGCGGGCGGCATGGCAGCGTGCATGAACGGATGCAGGCCGTTGGCACCGAAGACGACGAAGATAAGTCCGAGAAGGATACGAAGGATGAGATAGAGATATTTCATGGCGAAGACGACACTCCTTGAGGACAAGTCGGTGCAGCTGGCCAAGCGTGTGCTCCAGAGTACCAGCGGAGGCGCGGTGTGCATAGTGCCGACCACAACTTTCCTGCTACAACTTCAGAGATGAGTCTTTTACAGAAACAGAATGGCGTGACGCTCTCACTGGAGGGCAAGGTGGCCCTCGTAACCGGGGGTTCGCGAGGCATTGGGGCCGCGACGGTGCGGTTGTTTCGGCAGGCGGGGGCGCGGGTGGTCTTCAGCTATCGCAGCGCGGAGGCGCAGGCCAAGGCGCTGGTGGCCGAGTGCGGCGGCGAGGACGTTTGCCGCGCCGTGAAGCAGGAGCTGGCGTCGATCGAAGACGGTCAGACGCTGGTCGCGGCGGCGGCGGCTGTCTGGGGAAGGCTGGACTGTCTGGTGATCAACCACGGTGTTTGGCCGCCGCATGATCAGCCGATTGCAACCATGCCCGCGGCGCAGTGGCGCGGCACGCTCGGGGTCAACCTCGATAGCGTGTTTGGGTTGGTGCAGGCGGGTGCCGCGGTGATGCAGAAGCAGGCGCCGGAGAATGGCGTTCGGGGGCACATCGTGCTTGTTGCGTCCACGGCGGCGCAGCGCGGCGAGGCCTTCCATGCGGACTATGCGGCGAGCAAGGGCGCGCTGCTGTCGCTGACCAAGAGCCTGTCGAGCGAGCTGGCGCGTGAGGGCATCCTGTGCAACTGCGTCGCGCCGGGCTGGGTGGTGACGGAGATGTCGGCTGGAACCCTGAGCGACCCGGAAGCGTCCAAAAGAGCATTGGGGTTGATTCCGCTGGGCCGTGCTGCGGACCCGGATGAGATCGCCGGGCCGATCCTGTTCCTGTGTACGCCGTGGGCAGGGTTCATCAGCGGCGAGATCTTCAACGTGAATGGCGGCGCGGTGCTGGTTGGTTAGCTGGCGGTGAAGGACGTGCAATGAAGCTACGAATCTTGATAGCAGCGGTGGCATTAAGTGCGGCAACCGCGCAGCTACAGGCGCAGGCGTACGCCATACCCAGCGCGCAGGCCGGCCCGGAGGCGCAACCCCCCAGCGGCCAGTTGAGCAAAGGCCGCGCGCTGATGAAGGAGATGGTGCAGGCGCTGGGCGGCGATGCCTGGCTGAACCGGAAGAACTGGGTCTTCGAGGGCCGCGCCGCCACGTTTTACAAGGGCCAGCCGCATGAGGGCGCGCCGCAGTTCGAGGAGTACTACCGCGCCAAACCGTTTGCAGAACGCGTCATCGTCATCACGCACTCCGGCGTTTTTATTGCGACCAACCACAGGGACATCGCGGAGATCTGGACACCGGACAACGGCTATGAGCTGACCTACAAGGGCAAAAAGCCGCTGCCCGAAAAAGATGTGCAGGACTACATGCGCCGTCGCGCGCACTCGCTGGACGCCATCGTGCGCGACTGGCTATCGAAGCCCGACACCATTGTGACCTACGAGGGCACCAACATGGTGAACCGCCGGCTCGCCGAGCAGGTCAGCCTGATCACCGCGCAGGACGATGCGGTGACGATGGAGCTGGAGGAGTCGACCCACCTGCCGCTGAGCATCAGCTTTAAATGGCACGACCCCGTTTACCAGGACTTCAATACTGACGAGATCCAATACGACGACTACCACGAGGTGCAGGGCATCCAGACGCCCTACGCCGTGACCTACCTGCACAACGGCGACATGACGCAGCAGCGGTTCTTCACCAAGATCGCCTACAACCAGGACCTGCCGGACGAGCTGTTCAACCCGGACGCTCCGCTGAACGTGAAGACGAAGGGCAAGTAGCGCGGAGAGACAGGCGGCAGTGATATTCTGACCCTCGCTATGAGTGAATCCACTGCCCCCGCCGCGGTTGAGACCGCAGAACCCACTAATGCTCCCGACCCGAAGCTGCTCGCCATGGACATTCAGCAGATCATGGCGCTGATCCCGCACCGCTATCCGTTCCTGCTGATCGACCGCATCGTCGAGATGGAGCGTAAGGTGCGCCTGGTCGCCATCAAGAATGTGACAGCCAACGAGCCGCAGTTCACCGGCCACTTTCCCGACCATCCGATCATGCCGGGCGTGCTGACGATCGAGGCGATGGCGCAGGCTGGCGCGGTGCTGCTGCTCAGCGAGATCGCCGACCGCGAGAATAAGCTGGTACTGTTTACCGGCATCGACGAGGCGAAGTTCCGCCGCCCGGTGACGCCGGGGGACCAGCTACGGATTGAAGTCGAGACGATCCAGTGGAGTTCCCGGATGTCGAAGATGAAGGGCACTTGTCTGGTGAATGGCAAGGTCGCGGCGCAGGCCATCATCACCTGCCAGATTGTGCCGCGGGCGCGCAAAGGCGCCGAAGGCACAACGGAACCAGCCGGAAGCGGAGAGTAGCGCGTGAGTATCCACTCCTCGGCGAGCATCCATCCAACGGCGATTGTGTCCGAAGGCGCGGAGATCGCGCCGGGCTGCGTGATTGGCCCCTACTGCACGGTGGGGCCGAACGTGGTGCTGAATGAGGGCTGCGAACTGGTCTCGCATGTGGTGCTGGACGGCCACACCACGTTTGGCAAGCGCAACAAGGTCTGGTCGTTCGCGTGCCTGGGCATTGCGCCGCAGGACCTGAAGTATGCCGGTGAGCCGACGCGGCTGGAGGTCGGCGATGAGAACCAGATCCGTGAGTACGTCACGATCTCGCGCGGGACGGCGGGCGGTGGCGGTGTAACGAAGATCGGCAGCGGCTGCCTGATTATGGCCTACGTGCACATCGGGCATGATTCCGTGATCGGCAACGGCTGCATTCTGCCGAACGGCGCTACGCTGGCAGGCCATGTCACAGTAGAGGACTACGCCACGTTGAGCGCCAACGCCCCCGTGCACCAGTTCTGCACGATTGGGCGCTATGCGTACATCGGCGGTGGGACGACGATCACGCAGGACGTTCTGCCCTACTCGCTGACCAGCGTAGAGCGCAACAACCATGCCTACGGTATCAACAAGGTGGGCCTGGCGCGCAAGGGCTTTACGCCCGAAGAGCTGCGCGAGCTGAACGTCGCGATGCGCCTGCTGACCAGCGGCAAACGCAACACCACCCAGGCGCTGGAAGAGATCAACGACATGTTGGAGAGCGGCGGGGGCAGTGAGCATGTGCGCTACCTGGCGGAGTTCGTGAAGAAGAGCGAGCGGGGCGTGGTGAAGTAGACTGGCTGCAATGCCTACCGTGTTGAGAATTGGGCCCTACAGGTTCTTCTTTTACGCCGACGAACGACAGGAACCGCCACATATCCATGTGGTAGCTGCCGAAAAGGAAGCCAAGTACTGGCTGACGCCGATACACCTTTCATGGAACGACGGCTTTCGATCCGGCGAGCTCAAGAGCGTTGAAGATATCATTGAAGCGAACCTAGAATTGTTCCTAGAGGTGTGGCATGGCTTCTTCCATTCTTGATGATCGACTCATCCCGGTTGAGGTCGAGGTTAATGAAGTCACGATTCACGTTCGCTTCAGCGGCGGCCTTCAGATCGATGCCCCTGTCTCACCCTTCCCTCGGCTCGCCAACGCTCAACCTGAACAACGTCTTCGATGGCAACTAAATGGGCGTGGTTACGGCATTCATTGGCCCGATGTTGACGAAGATATATCTGTGCCGGGGCTGTTGAAGCTTGTTGGCAAAGAGTACGGATCTGCACTCTCCGATGTCGCCTAGCCTCGGTCTCATCGCCGGTAACGGGCGCTTCCCGTTTCTGCTGCTGGACGCGGCGCGGGCGCATGGGTTGCGCGTTGTCGTCGCCGCGATCAAGGAAGAGACCGATCCAGAGATGGATGCGCGCGCTGCCGCCGATCCGGAGCACATTCGCGTGCACTGGCTTTCGCTTGGCGAGCTCTCCAAACTCATCGAGACTTTTCAGCGCGAGGACGTGACGCGGGCCGTGATGGCCGGGCAGGTGAAGCACAAGCAGATTTTTTCGAGCATACGGCCGGACTGGCGGCTCGCGAAGCTGCTGCTGAACCTGCGCACTCGCAATACCGACATGCTGCTGGGCGCGATAGCCAGGGTGCTCGAAGACGAGGGCATCACGCTGATCTCCTCGACGGCTTATCTTGAGCCGATGCTCGCACCCGCAGGCGTGCTGACGCAGCGCGCGCCCGACGAGACCGAGCGCGCCGATATCGAGTATGGCCTGCGCGTGGCGCGCGGTGTCGCGGGGTTCGATCTCGGGCAGACGGTCGTCGTTGCCGCCGGAGCCTGCGTCGCCGTAGAGGCCATGGAGGGTACCGACGCCACCATCGCGCGCGCCGGGGCGCTCTTTCGCACGCTGGAGGACGCCGGAGACACCACGCTCGCCCGCAGGCTGACCGTGGTGAAGGTCGCCAAGCCCAACCAGGACATGCGCTTCGACGTGCCGGTCGTCGGTGTGCCCACGATCGCGGCCATGCGCGAGGCCGGCGCCACCTGCCTGTGCATTGAGGCCGGACGCACGCTGCTCTTCGACCGCGAGGCGATGGTCACCGCCGCCGATGCTGCCGGAGTTGCGGTGCTTGGCGCAGCGATTGTCACCAAATTGTAAAAACCCGGCGTCTCGTAAAGATACGGATGCCCGCCATAACGCGCCGCGCGTAGGATGAGAGACGATAGCTGTAACGCATACTGAACGACCAAGGAGATTTCGGATGACTCGTACTCGCGCAATTGCAATGGGCATGGCTGGCACGCTGGCGGGCGCGCTGGCGCTCTCGCTTCCAATGGCCGCCGCAGCTCCCGCGCCGGAGATGGCCGCCATCGGCGCGAAGGCACCGAACTTTTCGCTGCCCTCGCAGGAGGACAAGCTCGTCAGCCTGAAGGACTACAAGGGCAAGTGGGTCGTGCTCTACTTCTATCCCAAGGACATGACCACAGGCTGCACCATCGAGGCCCACAACTTCCAGCGCGACCTGCCGAAGTATGACGCGGCCAACGCGGTGGTGCTCGGTGTCTCGTTCGACACGGTTGAGAGCCACAAGACGTTCTGCACGAAGGACTCGCTGACGTTCAAGCTGCTGGCCGATCCGGACCACAAGGCGATCGACGCCTATGGCGTGCCCTTCAAGGGCATGGGCGACAACCACTATGCGCAGCGCACCACCTTCCTCATCTCGCCCAAAGGCAAGATCGTGAAAGAGTGGGACGTGAAGGACATCCAGGACCACAGCGCCGAGGTGCTGGCCGCCATCGACTCGATGAAGTAGAACGTCTACAGGCTCTGCTCGTTTTCAACCGCAAAAATGCCCGGGCCTCCGAAGAGGGTACCGGGCACTTTTGCTTGCCTAATGGTTGAGGGCTAAGAAAACTACTTCTTTGCCGGAGCCTTCTTGACGGCCTTCTTCACAACAGCCTTCTTGACGGCCTTCTTCGCGGGAGCCTTCTTGACGGCCTTCTTCACAACAGCCTTCTTGACGGCCTTCTTCGCAGGAGCCTTCTTTACAGCTTTCTTTACAGCTTTCTTGGTTGCCAAGGTCTTACCTCTCATAGTTGATTTTTTACTGCTGGTGCCCTTGTTGCCGACTGCCTTTTTCTTGGCAGACTTACCGCCGCGCAGAGCACCGGACTTCTTCGCGGCAGAACTTGAAACCTTCTTCGCAACCGCCTTCTTGGCGGGCGATTTCTTTACAGCCTTCTTGGCCGGAACCTTCTTCGCAGCTTTCTTGGTTGTGACCGCCTTTGCCACGGTCTTTTTCGCGGGAGCTTTCTTTGCAGGAGCTTTTTTCACGGCTTTCTTTGCGGGAGCTTTTTTCACAGCCTTCTTTGCAGGAGCTTTCTTGGCAGGGGCCGGAGGTGCGGGTGCCGGCTCGGGCGGCACGGAGAGATGCGTGGGCGGCTCGTACGGCTCGGCGGGGGTCGAGGGCGGCGCGTAGAGCTCAGCCTGCTCGGAGTGTTCTACGACGGCCAGCGTGAACTCCTCCTCTTCATCCTCGTCGTCGTCGATGCCTTCATCGAACTCACGGGCGTCGTCAAAGGCATCGTCATCGAATCCGGCGGCGTACATCTTGATTGTCTCTTCGTCGTGAAGCATGAATGTTCTCTCCGAGCTTGCTATCGATTTCGGTCCCCGTAGTGCCTGATCAACAACCTTTACTCTTTGCTCGGTGCGTTGCGCGCTCAACTGCTAGCGCACACTGCGCACGGATGTTAGAGACAGAATTACGCCGCGCGCGTGGAAATAGCAAGCATCTTTTTTGGTGCAACGTAGTTTTTTTTGTAGCGCACGATTCGATATCTGTGCTCGCATCATCCGTTCGTCCATGTCGGCTCTCAACGCGCACGCTTCTTCCCGCTCGATCGCTTCGCTGCACCACTGCGTTTCGCGCTTGTGTGATCCTTCGACGAGCCGCTATGCACGCTGGTGTGCGAGCTTCTACGGCTATGTCTTCCACGGGCCGCGCGGCTGGTGGGCGCCAGCCGGATCGGCTCGGATACATACAGCGAATGCCCCGGCGCAACGCGGCTGGACTTAAGGTGGTTCCACTCGCGCAGCTGCTCCACCGTTACGCCGAAGCGGTCCGCGACCGTGACCAGCGTATCGTTGCGGCGCAGCGTGTAGCGTTGCGATCCGCGGAATGTCGGGCTGGCCGCCACCGGCACCACCAGCTCGTCGCCTTCTTCAATTGGCTGGGCTGGCTTCAGTTCGTTGAACTCCGCGATCTCGCTGGCGTGCGAGTGCATCGTGTCCGCGATCTGGTCCAGCGTCTCGCCGGCCTTCACCACATGGAACCGCCAGCTCGCGCGGTGCTCCTCCGGGATGTTCTGCAACCGGTCCTTGTACTCCTGCAGTGTGCCGGAAGGGATATGCAGGTCATACGGAATATCGTTCGGCGTGGAGAGCCGCAGCAGCGCCGGGTTCAGCGCCACGATGTCGGCCACGGTCGAACCGGTAAGGTCCGCCACCAGCCTCAGGTCGATCGCGTAGTCAGTCGTGACCGTATCGAAGGTGACGGCCGGGTCCGGCGTCACATCGGTGAGTCCGTATTGCTGCGGGTTGTGCGCCATGATGACGGCGGCGATCACGCTGGGGATGTAGGCCTTGGTCTCAGCCGGCAGGTCGGCGCGGCGATACAGCTCCCAGTAGTCGGCGTACCCGGTGCGGGCCACTACGTGCTGCACACGGCCCGGACCCCAGTCATAAGCCGCCATCGCCAGGTACCAGTCGCCGAACTGCGAGTAGAGATACTTCATGTACTTCGCGTAGGCGATCGTGGACTTGACCGGGTCGAAGCGCTCATCGAAGTAGCCATTGCGCGCCAGGCCATAGTTGCCGAACGGCATGAACTGCCACATACCACCCGCGCCGGAGCGGCGATTGAGCACCTGTGGCTGAAAGCCGGACTCCGTAATGGCCTGGTAGATGAGGTCCTGCGGCACACCGTTGTCGGCGAGGATCTTCTGGATCATCGCCTTGTACTTGCCGGCGCGCTCCAGCGAGTGGACAAGGTGCGCATGCAGGGTCGGCTTGTTAGCGAAGGCGTCGATCCAGCCGCTCACATACTCGTTGTTCACCAGGGGCAGGTCGGAGGTGGTCGTCTTCAGCTCGGCGGTGACCCTGCTGACCAGCGCGGCATCGGGCGCGAAGGTGACGTCGTTGGCGGCATCGACCGGCGCCTCTTCCACCTTGGGCGAGAAGCCGTTGCCCTGCTTGAGCGCCACCAGCTCCAGCGAGTTGATCCGCGAGAGCAGTTGATCGAACTCATCGGCCAGCTGCGGATCGTTTTTCAGGTCCATGCCGCTGGAGAGCATGCCGTCCACGGCGGAGTCGAAGTCCATGCGCGCGGCGTCGAGCTTGTTCGCGTTGTAGTCGTCCACACCAGCGTGATAACTGGCCTCAGTCTTGTTGATGAGGTCCTGCACCTTCTGCGCGTAATCCGCTGCGGCCTGCTGCTGCGCGGCGTCCTGCACAGTCTGCGACACGCTCTGCGGCGTGCCGCCGAGAAACGTCTTGGCCTGCGCGCGCGGAGTGGCTGCCGCAGCAACCAATACAAGCGCCGCCAGACCCAATCCAGGCCCGCCGCGATGAAATAGGGAGGTGTTTTCGCGTCTCGACATCAACCCTTTCATTGTACGGGTTGGACGGACGCCAACACAGCTTTGTCTGCCGATGGTCGAGCACAGCCACGTACTGTTTCCTCATGCAGATGCGAAATCCACTTGAGGGTATATCGACGGCGGTTGATCAAAACGAGAGCGGCGGCAACGGCCTTCGCGCCCCGCACAGGGTGTTAGCCTAGTGGTTGAAGGATTTTTCGCCTTAACGGAACGTAGAACCCCCAAGCATGGACCCCAAGTACATACGCAACTTCGCGATCATCGCGCACATCGACCACGGCAAATCGACGCTCTCCGACCGCCTGCTGGAGCTGACCGGCTCGCTGACCCAGCGCGAGATGCAGGCCCAGGTGCTGGACGCCATGGACCTCGAGCGCGAGCGCGGTATCACGATCAAGGCCCACACCGTCCGCATGATGTACACAGCCAGCGACGGCCATCTCTATCAGCTCAACCTCATCGACACGCCCGGCCACGTGGACTTCAGCTATGAGGTCTCGCGCTCGCTCGCTTCGTGCGAGGGCGCGCTGCTGGTCGTCGATGCGTCGCAGGGCGTCGAGGCGCAGACGCTCGCCAACGCCTACCTCGCCATCGCGGGCGGGCTGGAAATTCTGCCAGTCATCAATAAGATCGACCTGCCCAGCGCCGACATCGAGCGTACCAAGGCGATGATTGAAAAGTCCGTCGGGCTGCCTGCCGACGACGCCGTCTGCGTGAGCGCCAAGACCGGCCTCAACGTCGCCGACATCCTCGAAGCGGTCGTGATGCTGCTGCCGCCACCCAAGGGCGATGCCGAAGCGCCGCTGCAGGCGCTCATCTTTGATTCCTGGTTCGACGCGTACCGCGGCGTCATCGTGCTCGCCCGCATCATCAACGGCCGTCTGCGCAAGGGCGACAAGATCAAGATCATGTCCAACGGCCGCCAGTTCGACGTAGAGAGCATGGGCGTGATGACTCCCAAGCCCGTGGCGCTCGAAGAGCTGAGCGCGGGCGAGGTCGGCTTCTTCGTCGCGACCATCAAGAACGTCGCGGACACCAAGGTCGGCGACACCATTACCCACGTCGACCGCCCCTGCGCCGAGCCGCTGCCTGGCTTTGAAGACATCAAGAGCATGGTCTTTGCCGGTCTCTACACCGTGGACTCGCACGAGCACGGCATGCTGCGCGACGCGCTCGAAAAGCTGCGCCTGAACGACGCCAGCTTCAACTTCGAGCCCGAGTCCTCGGTCGCGCTCGGCTTCGGCTTCCGCTGCGGCTTCCTCGGCCTGCTGCACCTCGAAATCATCCAGGAGCGGCTGGAGCGCGAGTACGGCCTCGACCTCATCATCACCGCGCCCGGCGTGCAGTACAAGATCACCCTAACCGACGGCAGCGTCGTCACGGTCGACAACCCATCTCGCTGGCCCGACCCCAGCGAGATCGAACAGATCGAAGAGCCTTTCATCCTCGCCAAGATCCTCACCAACGAGGAGTACGTCGGCGGCATTCTCAAGCTCGTCGAAGACAAGCGTGGCCGCCAGCAGAACATCGAGTACGTCTCCGAGACGCGCGTGATGCTGACCTATGAGCTGCCGTTGAATGAGATCGTCCTCGACTTCTACGACAAGCTGAAGTCGGTCTCGCGCGGCTATGCCTCGCTGGACTACCACCTCGCCGGCTCGTGGATCTCGCCCATGGTGAAGATGGACATCCTCATCGGCGGCGACCCCGTCGATGCGCTGTCAGTCATCGTGCACCGCGACTCCGCCTACGACCGCGGCAAGGCGCTGGTCGAAAAGATGCGCGAGCTGATCCCGCGGCAGATGTTCGAGGTCGCCATCCAGGCCGCCATCGGCTCGAAGATCATCGCGCGCTCCACGGTCACGGCCATCCGCAAAAACGTTATCGCCAAGTGCTACGGCGGTGACATCAGCCGCAAGCGCAAGCTGCTCGACAAGCAGAAGGAAGGCAAGAAGCGGATGAAGCGCATCGGCAAGGTGGACATCCCGCAGGAGGCGTTCCTGGCCGTGCTGAAGGTGGGTGAGGAGTAAGCATCCCTCGCGCCCCATTCCAAAATGGGAGGGAGCAGGGGCCTTAAGGCCCCTGACTTCAGGCAGTGGAAGATGGGGCTTTAGCCCCGGGCCTTATGCTGAACACCATGCACCGTGCCCCCCAAGAGCTACGCACTTATTTCCTCACTATCGTCACCGCCCAACGCCGCCGCCTGTTCCAAGTCACTGCCACCGCAGAGCTCATGCGCGACACCCTCTTCCATTACCGCGACGAGGGCAAGTATGCACTCCACGCCTACGTCGTTATGCCGGACCATATCCATCTCTGCCTAACGCCTGCTCCGGACATCTCCCTCGAAAAGTCAATGCAATTCATCAAGGGCGGCTTTTCCTTTCGACTAAAGAGCAAACTCGATGTCTGGATGCGTGGCTACAACGAAGCCCAGATTCGTACTCCTGAAAAATTTTCGGCTTGCCGCCGCTATATCGAAGACAACCCTGTCCGCAAACATCTTTGCGAAGCGCCTCTTCTATACCTGTATTCGTCGGCCGATGATCTACGCATTGATCCTGCACCCGAACACCTCCGGGGCTAAAGCCCGATCCTGGGCGCGGCTAGTTCAGGGGCCTGAAGGCCCCTGCTCCCTCCGTGAACCTCAAACAGTCGTGCCATCGGCGTCACGTATGCGTGGAAACGGAAACTCCACCACTTCGGAGAACCCTCATGCCCTGCGTCCTCCAACCTGTACCGCTGGGATCGTTGTCGTGATCGCTCTACTTTGGTGGCGCTGCTCCACGCAGTCTGCGGTTCATCGGCTCGGAGAAGAACCTCGCCGTCACCCAGCCCAGAACCGCGCAGCCTAGCAGTAGCGCGGCCAGCCATAAGCCCAGCGGCCCGCGGTGCCACTTGAAGTACAGCGCCGTGAAGCCGATCACCAGAAACTCGTGCGTCAGATACACCTCATAGCTGTGTCTTCCGAACCAGCGCACCGGCGCCGTCCACAGGCTGCCCTTGGCACTATGCGGACCGGCTCCATGCAATCCCGCACCCAGCATCACCAGGCACGTGCCCACCGGCAGAACCGTGTTGTAAAGCCCAGTGTGCGCGATGAACCGCATGAAGTGCCACGGCGGCCACACCGCGATCAGCAGCATCATCGCAGCGCCCACCACCTGCAACGCAACGGCGAGCGCAAGGGTCTGCCTGCCACTCCCGCGCCGCCACAGCCAGTCGGCCAGCAGAGCCGTCAGGCATCCCAGCGCAATCGCATCCATGCCGCCGAGGTACGACTTCTCGCGCCATATCGGATGCCCCGCCGTCCAGATCGTCCGCGCGAACGGCCCCATCGCAACGAACGCCAACAGCAGCGCAATGAAGACCGGCCGCCCGCGCCGCCGGTGCAACAGTGCCACGCACACCAGCGGGAAGAAGAGGTAGAACATCTCCTCCACCGAGAGCGACCACAGCACGTCCCAGTTAGCTGCCAGGTAGCCGTGCATGCCTTCGAGCCAGTTCAGATGAAACGTCAGCGCCGCAAACAGTGCGCGCGGCAGCGTCGCCACCTTAGCCGGGATGACAAACCCCGGCACGCGCGCCAGGTGCAGCACACTCAGCACCGCCAGCTCTAACAGCAGCAGCGGAGCAATCCTCGCAAACCGTATGCGATAGAAGCGCCCCGGCTGCATCGCACCCAGCGATCCGAAGCGTCGCAGCGAGGTCAGCGTAATCAGGAAGCCCGAGATCGCGAAGAAGACCGTAACGCCTTCGTCGCCGTTTCTGAACAGGAAGTCGAACAGCCGCTCCGGCATCCACGGAAACTGCAACAGCGACACCTTGCCATCGTGCATCCGTATCCAGAAGTGCAGCAGGATCACCGACAGGATCGAGACGCCGCGCAGGATGTCGACACCATCCATGCGGCGCACTACAGGCTTGGGCTGTTCACTGGAAAGCACAGGTCTCCATGCTACCCGCGCGAAGTTCCTGCAACGATAACGACACAGGTTCTCACCAAAGAGCAGTTCTCACCAAAGAACAACGGAGGCCCGAAGGCCTCCGTTGCTGTCTTCCATCTGCCCTGTTCTTACTTGGAGGGCGGCGTGGCCGGGCGGCGCGCTGGCACCGGGGCCGACGGCGGCGGGGCCGCAATGCCGGACACCTTGTTGTACGCATTCACCACAGCCTGCGTGATGTCCGTCTCCGGCAGCGCCCACAGGACGGGGTTGGCGGCCTGCTGGTTGCCGCCCACGTTCAGCAGCAGCGTAAAGCCGTTGGCCTGCACATACTTCACAGCCTCGCCACCGACCTTCTGCGCCACCTTGCCGTACGCTTCCTGCAAGTCGCTCTGGTAGGAGTTCTGCGCATCTTCCGCATCGCGCTGCAGGTTCTTCTCCTTAGTGTCGATGTTCTTGATCAGCGTCGCGCGCTGGTCGTCGGGAGCGTTCGCCGGCAGCGCCTGCAGCTGCGCCTTCAGCGTATCCACTTCCTTGGCCTGCGTATCGATCTGGCTCTTCTTCGGCTCGTACTTCTTCTGGATGTCGGCCACAGCTCGCTGGCCTTCATTGGTGCGGACCACCGCCTCCTCAAAGGCGATGATGGCGATCTTGGCGGGTACAGCCTGGGGAGCAACAGCGGCCGCGGCAGGTGCTGCAGCCGGAGCCTGAGCTGCGAGGGTGGACGTAGCGAGGCCTGCGGCCAACGCCGTAGCAAATACAAAGATGCGCTTCATTGGGTGTGTGAGACTCCTTACAAGCATCCGGCTTTCCGGAATAAAAGATTTCGGCTAGGTCGCTTCACTGCACAGGTAACGTTTCGCCAACGTAGACCATCTATATAGACGGTCTGCATCCAACGATGTCTGTCCGTGCCGAAACGAATACGGCCGCACCTTCCTCCGCCCGAGGTACAGTGCCTGCGGCTCTTTTCCTTAGTTTTGAGACAAAGGTAGAAGTGCAGGCGCGAGAGGACAGTCGGCTAGCTGCGATTATAGGAAAGCCCCGTTAGACGGTCAATGCGGTCAAGCTGGCTCCCGGCCGGCAACAACCCAACCTCAACATCACAAAGCCGCTCTGACTTCTTCAAAAATCCGGAGAGCGGCACATACAATCCTCCATATTTTGGGGACACCACCCGTCTGTCCGGTGGCTTTTCGCTGAAAACAAAGCATTCCCAGTTTGGTACGGAGATTGCTCTATGTATCTGTGTTCGAGCTTTGGTCAGTCCCCGAAAGGGAAGCCTGGCGAGAATCCTCGGTTTTGAGGGCGTCTGTAAATCTTTCGATAAGGTTTGCAAATCGACGCTCCTGGTGACAGACGCGTCCCAAGAGACGCGCTCCCTTCTCAACCGGGCGAGGTACGACTCAGGAGGCCAGTGACTGGCCATTCAAGCTGCTGAGGGCCATCTTCCGGGGAGGGGAGATGGCCCATCGGCTCGTTCAGGGGCAAAATTTCGGGCGCGGACTTCTTAAAACACCCCCGCTTTACTCTCCCTGGAACCAGCGCCGGTGCGATGCCTCAAGACATTTGCTTGCACTTCCCCCCTGCCGGGCGTACTATCAGGTTGTTCGGCAGCCAGCGTTTCGCTTCAGGCCGTGAGTCGTCCGGCGAGGTGAGCGAACGCAGAAGCCCCGAATCAACCGCTTGAAACGGTGTCGCAGACAGATTGAGTTGGGGCTGTAGCGCCTTCAAGACCAAGCTTCTCCGCTGTCCACAGTTGACGAGACGACCATGACCGCAGGTAGTTAGAGGACACGCTCCACCGCACCGGCTTAGCTGGTACAGTGTTGGCTATCCTGCAAAACAACCGGCGGCGGATACTGGGGCGCAGCGGCAATGGCTCTATGCAGAGTAGGCATTTCGTACCGGTTGCAGGGATGAAGTTCGTTTGCAGGGACCAGGAGCCGCCAGAGTCCTGCCCGCAGACGCAGTACGAACAAGGCACGTAAGCAGGCCGTGCGCGGGGTGCAGCGGACGGGCCGTGACAACAGGGAACTCCACGCCGGCGGCTTGCCGGGGAAGAGTTTCTACCCAACCCGGCAACAGGCAGCAAGGCTGCGCCGGAGACCGATGTACCCAAAACTTTGA
The DNA here is from genome assembly GCF_014083945.1 of Granulicella sp. 5B5. Classification (GTDB taxonomy): domain Bacteria; phylum Acidobacteriota; class Terriglobia; order Terriglobales; family Acidobacteriaceae; genus Granulicella. The sequence continues at coordinate 1,959,316 of NZ_CP046444.1, forward strand.
GCCAACGCTTGAGAGTGCAATTGACTGGATCGCTTCGAGAGATACACCGTTCGCAGACGCTGGGCGTCGCGACGCGGTTGCTCCTTTGTCGCGAAACCGTCTCAGGCACCCAATTGCAAGGGGAAACCACAGCACCATGTCAGAGCAGAATGCAGTAGAGACGCCGTCGTACAACGCGGCGGAGGATTTTGACGGAGCCAGTTACGGCGACGGAGACTACAACAACGCGGAGTTCGACTCCGGCGATAGCGACGGCCCGCCTGCCCCAGGCACTGGGCAGAGCAAGAGCAGCCGCCGCCGTCGGCGCAAGCGCAAGAACAAGCTCGCCGGAGACAGCGCTCCCGCAGCCGATGGCGCATCGGCCGCCGCACCCGTTGTGATGGAAGGCGAGAGCCTAGCCCTGGCTGCCTCCGCTGCACCTCAGAGCAACAATCAGGCCAGCAATCCGACCAACAATCAGCCCCGCAAGCAGGCCAACAACCAGCAGGGACAGCAGAACGGCCAACCGCAGGGACAGGGCGGCAAGCGCTGGAAGAAGAAGTTCCGTGACCGGGAGCGTCGTCCCGGCGGCGGCGGTGGCCGCAACGAGAACCCTGGCAACGACTTCCGCGCCGACAACAACAACGGCAGCAATGGCAGCGGCTACAACGGCGGCTATCGCCAGAACTCGCTGCCCGACAACTTCGGCAACCAGATCAACGGCTTCAAGCGCAAGAACAAGGGCGGCCAGCAGAAGGACCGCGGCTTCGTGGGCCCCATGGATCACAGCTACCGCGATGCCTCGGCTGACTTCAACGGCGCGCCTCCGTCGACGATCCAGCTGCACGGCAGCGGCCGTCGCGGCGGGCACCGCCACCACGGCGACTCGCAGCCAATCGACCACTCCATGCCGCGCCCTGTACCCATCCCTGAAGGCGCGCAGACCCACATCTACTTCTTCATCGAAGAGCTCTTCTTCCAGGCAAAAATTCAGGAGACCGCGAAGAAACTCGGCGTGAAGGTGGCCTTCATCAAGAACGACAAGGACGCCGTCGCCGAGCTCATCGACAGCGAAGAGAACAGGCCCGCGCTCATCGTCTTCGACCTGAACAACGCGAACGCCAAGCCCATGACGCTGATCCCGAAGCTCAAGTCCAAGCTGAAGAAGTCGGCCTCCATTATCGGCTTCCTCTCGCACCTGCAGGGAGACCTGAAGGCCAAGGCCACCGAAGCCGGTTGCGACGTCGTGATGCCCCGCGCCGCCTTCAGCCAAAACCTCCCCAACCTCCTGCGCCGCTACGGCGTGGAGGAGGCGGAAGAGATCAACTACAACTACTAGTGCGTCTCGTCACAAACCAGAGAGCGCCTGTTCGGTCATCGAATAGGCGCTCTTTCTCTTCGGGCCCTCTCTCTGCATCCAAACAAGTGAGGTACGAAACCATGCCAACCACTCATCACTCCGCCGCCGCTGAACGCCATCTGCAGGCGGCCCACGCTCACGAGGCCGCTGCCGCTTCGCACAACATGAACGACCATTTGCGCGCACATGAGCAATCGAAGCTCGCCTACGAGCACTCGATCGAGGCCCATCGGCAGACCGAGCACATCGCAGAAGAAGAGGCTAAGGCAGCCGCTAAGAAGTAGCGAACTGCAACACAAAGGGAGCGGCGATGCATTCGCCGCTCCCTTTTATGTTGCACTCAGCTCAGGCGCCAAAAACCTCGTGGTCCATGTAAGCGTTGCGGAACTTCCCTTGCGGGTCGTACTCCTTCACCATGGCTTTGAAGGCGCCAAGCTTCGGGTACTCCGCATCGAGCGTCGCAGGCGGCATCGTATACACCTTCGCCCAGTGTGGCCGCGGATGGAACGGCGCGAGCTTCGCTTCGATCAGTGGCAGCACCGCATGCACCGCGTCCGGCTCAGGCTTCCACGTAAAGTGGATCGCCATGGATTCGCGCCCATGCGCCATGCTGAGCCAAAGGTCATCGGCGGCAATTGTGCGCAGCTCTGTGATGAACAGGTGCGGCGAGATGTGATCGCGCAGCTCCTCTACCGCGCGGATCGCCGCGTATCCATGCTCGCGCCCCACGAAGTATTCGGTCTGGATCTCGCGCCCGCTTGACGGCGTGAAGTTCATGCGGAAGTGCGGCATCCGCTCATACCACGGCCCCGGGATGCCCATTTGCTCCGTGCACGGCTCCGCGTCATGGCCCGGCACAGGATGCAGCTTCTTGGTCTGCACCGTCGCACCGTAGAACTCCTTCGGCAGCGTCGCCGGATCATCCGGATGCACGCGGCTCTTGATCCACACCTGCCCGATGCGATGGTGCTGCCAGTCGGTGAACAGGCTCGTGCTGTAGCCACTCGCAAAGATCGCGTCGAGGTTGTGCTCCAGCTGGTCCATCGACAGGTTCTCGTACACCACCTGCCGCATCTGGAACGTCGGCTCCACGCGCAGCGTCACCTTCGTCGCCACGCCCAGCGCGCCCAGGTTCACCACCGCGCCGAGAAACCTGTCGCCATCCCTCTCGTGCGACAGCGTCACCACCTTGCCGTCGGCCGTCACCATCTCCAGCCCCACCATCGCCGTTGAAAGGTTCCCATTGCGCGGCCCTGACCCATGCGTCGCCGTCGCGCACGCGCCCATCACCGAGATGTGCGGCAGCGACGCCAGGTTGTGCAGCGCATACCCCTGCGCATCGAGCCACGGAGCCAGCTTGCCATACGTCACACCCGCGCCCACGGTCACCGTCTTCGCGGCCTTATCCACGGTCATGGTATCCAGCGCCTTCACCGAGATCTGCGCGTCATAGCTGTCCGCGATGCCGTTGAACGAGTGCCGCGACCCCAGCGCCCGCAGCTTCGCATGGCTCATCACCGCGTGCTGTACCTCCTCGACGGTCTTCGGCTCCAGCAGCTCCTTCGCGTGAAACGTGTAGTTACCCGCCCAGTTCGTGCGCGGCTCCGCACTGCCCTGCGCGAACGCAAGGTCGCCGACGAGGCTCGATGCCAGAAATGCACCCGTAGTCTTCAAGAACTCCCTCTTGTTCATCGTAATCTCCGCGACCGCGATGGCCACTGCTTGGCGGTCGGGGAAGTGTAAACGATTCGCGCGCACGCTTGTCATCGTCGCTGGCGGACCGGCCTCGCCTGCTGCACAATGGAACCGTGACCACCGCGAAGAAATCGCCCGACGCCACCTCCCTGCCCCGCTGCACCTGGGCCCAAAACGACCCCATGATGCGCCACTACCATGACGCCGAGTGGGGCGTGCCCGAGCACGACAGCCGCGCGCTATGGGAACTGTTGATGCTCGAAGGCTTTCAGGCCGGGCTCTCTTGGTCCATCATCCTGCGCAAGCGCGAGGGCTTTCGCAAAGCGTTCAAAGGATTCGACCCAAAGAAAGTCGCGCGCTTCACCGAGGCAGACATCGAGCGCCTGATGCAGGACGAGGGCATCGTCCGCGCCCGCGCCAAGATCGTAGCCACCATCGCCGGCGCGCGGATCTACCTCGCCATGCAGAAGGCCGACGAAGACTTCGCCGATTATGTCTGGAGCTTCACCAAGGGCAAGTCCGTGCACGACTCCTGGGACCAGACCGGCCCCATCCCCGCCAAAACTCCGCTTGCCGAGATCGTCTCCAAAGACCTGAAGAAGCGTGGCTTCAAGTTCTGCGGCCCGGTCATCGTCTACTCCTGGCTGCAGGCAGCGGGCATCGTCAACGACCACGCAACAGCGTGCTTTCGCCGCAAGGCCGTCAAGCGCAGCCCGCTCTAGCTGCCCACATAGGGGTTCGGCGTACCCGGCGTTCCGACGGGGGGCGGCGGCGGATTCTCCGGCCGCTCCGGCAACACAACGCGTGGCGCGTCGACACCGTGCATGGGAATCTGCCCGCCGCGAAGCCCGGCAAGAATCTGCGTCTGGAAGTCATTCGATGCACCCGGGTTGTTGGGCAGGAAGAGCGTATTGGTTCCCCCACGCGTTCCGATATCGCGCAGCGTGTCGAAGTACTGCGTCAGCAGCACCAGCGCCATAACCTCGCCGGCAGAGGTGTTCGGAACGCCCTGCTGGAAGTGCTCGATCGAGGCGGAGAGGCCGTCGATGATCGCCTGCCGCTCGCGCGCGATACCGTTGCCCTGCAGCGCCTTCGACTCCGCTTCGGCCTCAGCCTGCTTTACCTTCAGGATCTTCTCTGCCTCGCCGCGCGCCTGCGCCGCAACCTGCGCGCGCTGCGCCGCGTTGATGTCGTTCATCGCGGTCTTCACCTTGATGTCCGGGATGATGTCCGTCACCAGCGCGGTAAGAATGTTGAAGCCGAACCCGCTCATGATCTGGTCCAGCTCGTTCTTCACCGCCACTGAAATCCCCGACTGCTGCTCGAACGTCTCATCCAGCGTCAGCTTCGGCACATGCCCCAGGATCGAGTTGAACACGAAGCTCTCAATCTGCTTCTGCGGGCTCGACAGCTTGTAAAACGCATCGGCAATCTTGTCATCCAGCACCTGGTATTGCACGCTCACCGGGATCTGAACGAACACGTTGTCGTGCGTCTTGGTCTCCACCGAGAACTGCGCCTGCTTCACCATCAGGTCGACAAAGTACACGCGCTCGGCGAATGGCATCAGCAGATGCAGCCCCGGCCGCGTGATGCGAACGAACTTGCCAAAGCGTTCCACCACACCCGCTGTAGCGGTGCGCACGGTATAGTACGTCTTCGCAATCAGAATCAGAACAAACAGCGCAGCGACAAGCAGCAACAACAAAACCGGCGTCATAGATGCGTCTCCAATACGAGCCTAAGCATATACCGCCGCCGCGCACGGCCTGCATGAATTCGAGAAATCTCGCTAACCGCACACGCACTGCTGCTCATCTGCGCCAAAATCATTGATAGCAACGTCTCCCAAGTACAGCCTACACAGGAGCCCTCCATGCAGCGTCTCAGCCGTCTCGCGCAAGCCAGCTTCGCCGTCTCTCTCTGCCTCGCCGCCCCGCTCCTCGCGCAGACGCCCTCGCAGCCCACGCCGCCCGTCTCGCTCCCCGCAAATCTCCCTGTACTCTCCGCAGCCGAGCAGGCGCGGCTCGACCCGCTGCTCATGGAAATCGACATCCCGCGCCTTCGCGCGCTCTACGCCGCGCACAAGCTCACCGTCACGCAGGTCACGCGCTGGTACATCACCCGCATCGCGCGTTACGACGGCATCTATCGCGACGTGCAGACCGTCGACGCCACCGGCGCGCTCGCCATCGCCAAACACGAAGACGCCAACCACTCCACCCCGCATGGCCCGCTCTGGGGCGTCCCCATGGTCATCAAAGCCAACACCGCCATCCAGGGCCTCCCCGACACCGACGGCTGGGCCGGCTTCGCCATCCCCGGCCATGAGTTCATCGCGCCCCGCGATGCCACCGTCGTCGCCCGCCTCCGTGCCGCAGGAGTCGTTATTCTCGGCATCACCAACATGCCCGACTTTGCCGCCAGCGACACCAACCGCTCCACCGCCTTTGGCCGCACCGGCAACGCGTATGACGTCCGCTTTTCTCCCGGCGGCTCCTCCGGGGGCACCGTCACGGCAGTCACCTCGAACGAAGCCGTGCTTGGCACCGGCACCGATACTGCCAACTCCATCCGCATGCCGTCGGGCACCAGCTCCGTCGTCGGCCTGCTGCCCACGCGCGGCCTCACCTCCATCGCCGGCATCGCGCCGCTCGACTGGCTCCGCGACAACACCGGCCCCATCTCCCGCAACGTCACCGACGTCGCCATAGCCCTCGGTGTGATGGCCGGTGAAGACCCGCTCGACTTCCGCACAGAAGGCTCCGCGCAGAAAGCCCAACCCGGTCCCTACACGCAGTACCTCAAGAAGGACGCGCTCAAAGGCAAACGTTTCGGCGTCCCCGCCTTCATCCTCGCCACAGCTACCAGCGACTACCGTGGCCGCTCCAACGGCATGCAGCCCGAGACACGCGCCATGCTGATGCAGACACTCGACCAGCTCCGCGCCGCCGGCGCCACCATCGTCATCGACGACAACCTGCTGCCTGCATCCTTCCTCGAGCTCATCCGCAAGGTCGACACACAGCCCTATCGCAAGGACGGAGCCGACCAGTGGCTCGCCGCCTTCGGCCCCGCCGAATACCACACCGGCGCCGAGTACGAAAAAGCCACCGGCCAGCCCATGCCGCCCGTCTTCACCGGCGCGCCGCGCAGGCCGTCACCTGACACGCCTCCACAGACCGTCCTCAAGACTGACCCCAACGCCGACAAAAACTTCTTCGGCCCGCAGCGCGAAGCCCTCGCCGCCTACAACGACACCCTCACAAAGTTCCACCTCGACGGCCTCGTCTACCCCAGCGCCCAGATGCCTCCGCCCGACGAGACCATGCCGCAAAACGGCCAGCTCTCCGGCGGCCCACACTCCGCCACCGGCTGGGTCAACAGTATCGGCATCCCGGCCATCGTGGTGCCCGCAGGCTACTATCCCAACGGCCTGCCCTTCGGCCTCGAAATCGACACACGCCAGTGGCACGACGGCGACCTGCTCGGCTACGCGTATGCCTATGAGCAGGCCACCCACCTCCGCAAACCACCCGTGCTTGTAGAAAAGGGCCTGCTGCCGATCCCGCAGTAGACCCTTCCCTTCAACACAAACAGCCGCTACACAAACCGCACGCGTAGCGCCACGCCAATCGCCGCCGTCGCCGGCTTCTCGCCCTTCAGCGTCACGCGCAAGCCGCTGCCGTCGTGGACAAACTTCAGCGGCTCCTCCTGCCCCAGCATGCGTACATCCATGGCCTTCATCGGCTTCTGCGGCCCATCCAGCGCCAGCGACGCGATCTTCGCCACGCCGTCCTCCGGCCATCCCATCACGAACGCATACAGCGTCTCGCCCTTCGTCGTAAACCTCACGTCCGTTGCACCAAGGTCCGGCTTCTTGCCCTCATTCGGATCGAACTTCGTCGGGTCCGTCTTGATGACCACCTTCGTCGAAGGCCCTTCGCCGTACACCTTCCACGGCCGCGTCGCATAGATCCCCTCGCCGTTCGTGCGCGTCCACGCCGTAATGCCCTCCAGGATCTTGAACTCCTCAGCATCCGGCATGCCCGTCGCCGGCAGTGGGATATTCAGCATCAGGTTGCCGTTCTTGCTCACAATGTCCACCAGCATGTCGATCACCTTCTTCGGCGACTTGTACTTCGCACCCAGCTTGTAGTGCCACTGGCCGATGCACGTGTCCGTCTGCCACGGGTTCGGATCGATATCGCCCAGCACGCTGCGCTCATGGTCCATCGTGCAGCTCGCGCCGTTGATGCAGTCCGACTCCGTCTTGCTGAAGTACACCGTGCCCGGCTGCCCATGCGGAGTCTTCGGGCCCACGTTGTACAACTCCGCCACGGTGCCCAGCCCATACTGGTCGAACGGAATCCCGCCATCCGTATACAGCAGATCCGGCTGGTGCTGATCGATCAGGTCCTTCACGCGATTGAAGTACTGCTGCTTCCACCAATCGGGCGCATCGCGTCCCATCGGGTCTTTCAGAATCGTCTTCGCAAAGTCCGCGGGCTCGCCCGAGTAGTCGTGATACAGGTCCGCATACGCCTTATCCTGCCCGTCATACGGCACACCCGCATACGGCCCCTTCGTGTCCGCCAAGTGCGACGGCGCAAACCAGTCAAAGCTGTTCGAGAGGTGCTCGCTCACGCCGAACCGTATCCCGCGCTTGCGCGCCGCCGCCGCCCACAGCCCCACGATGTCCTTCTTCGGGCCACTCGCCACCGCGTTCCACCGCGGCTGATACTTCGAGTCCCACATGTCGTAGCCGTCATGATGCACGCCCATCGAGAAGAAGTACTTCGCCCCGGCCTTCTGATACAGATCCATCAGGTGTTCCGGGTCCCACTCGCTCGCCGTAAACAGATGGATCAGGTCCTTGTATCCCACCTTCGACTGCGGCCCGAACCGCTTCAGGTGGTACTCATACTGCGGGGACCCCTCCATGTACATGTTGCGCGCATACCAGTCGCCATCACCCACCGCCGACTGCGGCCCCCAGTGCGCCCATATGCCGAACTTCGCATCTGCAAACCACTCCGGAATCCGGTAGCTCTCCAGCGATGCCCGCGCATCTGTAAACCTTCCCGGCGTCACACTCTGCGCCAGCGCACCCACGCCCCGCGTTGCCAGCGCGCCGGCCGCAGCCACCCCGCCCATCATTCTCAGTGCCTGCCGACGCGTCGTCTTCATCTCTGCCATGCCGAATTCTCTCCCTGAAAGTAAGCGCTAACTGCGAACCGCCTGAGCGACCACTATAGTGCCTCACCGCACGCTTAGGGAAGGAATCTGAAAATTAAGCCGTGCGCCCCCGCGCCTGCAGCTCCAGAAAGCACTGGATCAAGCTCACCGCCGCCGGCGTCACACCCGCAATCCGGCTCGCCTGCCCCAGCGTCGACGGCCGCACTCGATCAAGCTTTTCGACCATCTCGCGCGAAAGCCCACTGCATCCTCGATAGTCGAACCACTCTGGAATGGCGCGTGCCTCATCCCGCCGCAGTCGCTCCATGCTCCGCTGCTGCTGTGCGAGATATCCTGCAAACTTGATGCCCGTCTCCACGGTCTTCATCTCGTTCCGCACCCACGCCGGCACGCGAGCAAACTCCACAGCCTCCATCGCCGCAATCCACGGAGCCAGTTCGACGACAGCACGCATGCGCTCCGTCAACACCAGCAGCAACGACTCAATCGTCACCTCAGGCCGCTTCAACAACTGCCCATAGCGCTCGCCCTTCACAAAGCTGAAGCCCGCTTCTGCCAGCAACGGCAAGTCAGCCTCACTGACCTTCGCGCTCTCGATCATCGCCGCAAACGCCGCACCCCGCGCCTGCTTGGCCTCGAACGCAGCCCACGCCGCATCGTCAATCAGCCCCAGACTGCGTCCATGCGGACTCAGCCGCGCATCGGCGTTATCAATCCGCAGATGCAGCCGGAACTCCGCCCGCGACGTAAACATCCGGTACGGCTCGTCGGTCCCCTTCGAGATCAGATCATCAATCAGGATGCCCGTGTAAGCCTCCGTCCGATCGAGCGTGAACTCCTCACGCCCAGCAGCATCTTCTATTCCCTGCTCCCTACTCCCTACTCCCTGCAGCGCACGCGCAGCGAGCGCTGCATTGATCCCCGCCATCAATCCCTGGCACGCAGCCTCTTCATACCCGCTCGTGCCGTTGATCTGCCCGGCCAGATACAGCCCATCAAATTTCTTGACGCGCAGCGTGCGGTCCAGCTCCGTCGGGTCGATCGCGTCATACTCAATCGCATATCCCGGCCGCAGCATCTCCGCATTCTCCAGCCCTGGGATCGACCGCACCATCGCCGCCTGCACCTCCATCGGCAGGCTCGTGCTCATGCCGTTGATGTAGACCTCATGCGTGTTCAACCCTTCAGGCTCCAGAAAGAACTGATGCGAAGTCTTGTCCGGAAAGCGCACGATCTTGTCCTCAATCGAAGGACAGTACCGCGGCCCAATCCCTTCAATCTGCCCCGTGTACATCGGCGACCGGTGCACGTTCTCGCGAATCAGTTGCAGCGTTTTTGGCGTCGTCGTCGCAATGTGGCAGCTGATCTGCCGCAGCGGCGGCGTCCATGTAGCCTCGCCATTCTTCGGCGCGCTCCTAAAACTGAACGGCGTCGGGTCGTCATCCCCCGGCTGCGCTTCAAACCTCTCCCAGTCAATCGTGCGTCCATCCAGCCGAGGCGGCGTCCCGGTCTTCAGCCGCGTCTCGCGCAACCCCAGCTTCTTCAGGCTCTCGCCCAGCAGCACGCTCGCGGGCTCACCACTTCGCCCGGCTGTGTACTGCTGCTCACCGCAATGGATCAGCCCATTTAAAAACGTTCCCGTCGTCACCACGACAGCCTTCGCCCCAATCACGCGCCCATCGCGCAACTTCACGCCAACAATGCGAGGCCTCTCTACTCCCTGCTCCCTATTCCCTACTCCCTCGTCGATCGCCAGATCGACAACCTCCGCCTGCTTGATAAACAGGTTCGCAATCGACTCCAGCTTCTCGCGCATCTTCGTCCGGTAGAGCGCCTTGTCGCACTGCGCCCGCGGAGACCACACCGCTGGCCCGCGCGACGTATTCAGCAGCCGAAACTGGATGCCGCAGCTATCGGCTACCTCGCCCATAATGCCACCCAACGCATCCACCTCGCGCACCAGGTGCCCCTTCGCCACACCACCAATCGCCGGATTGCAAGACATCTGCGCAATCAGATCGAGGTTCAGCGTAAACAGCGCCGTCCGCAGTCCCATGCGCGCAGCAGCAGCCGCGGCCTCGCACCCCGCATGCCCCGCACCGACTACCAGCACATCGAACTGTTCTGAATACGCCATCCCTTCTATTCTAGCGATTCACAGCCTTCCGCTACCATGAATCCATGCTCGAACTCTCCCTCACCGAAGCCCGCGTCCTCGGCTGTCTCATTGAAAAAGAGATCACCACGCCGGAGTACTACCCGCTCTCGCTCAATGCCACGCTGAATGCCTGCAACCAGAAGACCAACCGCGAGCCCGTCATGGAGCTCACGGAAGCCGACGTCCGCACAGCGATCTTCGACCTCGAAGGTCTCGGCCTCGTCCGCACCGACGCCTCCTCACGCGTCTCCAAGTTCGAGCACCGCATCCGCGACATCCTCAACCTCCGCCGCGACGAGGTCGCCGTCCTCTGTCTCCTCCTACTGCGTGGCCCGCAGACACCCGCCGAGATCCGCGCCCGCGCCGAACGCCTCCACGCCTTCGACGACAACGCCGCCGTCACCTCCACCCTCGAGCGCCTCAGCCAGCGCGATGAACCGCTCACCCTCCATCTGCAGCGCCAGCCCGGCGCACGCGAGACCCGCTGGATGCACCTGCTTTCCGGCACCGTCGCGCAGGAGGTCGCACCGCTTGCAACCGCCCAACGCTCCTCCATCGCGCCCAACCTCCTCGACCAGCTCGCCGCCCTGGAAGCGCGTGTCGCCGCTCTGGAAGCGCGCCTGGACACCCTCGAACCACTCACCGCGCCAGTCGCCTCTATTGAATAGCCGCACGGAAAAACCGGCCCCGCCACCGCTCTCGCCGTACTATTCTTGTCCCACAGCGTCAAGACGCCATCATTCGCAACAGCCTCTTCCTTTAGGAGTGCCATCGCATGAACACCCTGAGCCGCATCGCCGCGACCTCTGCTGCCCTTCTGTTCGCCGTCACCGCCGCCGCGCAGACGCACAAGCCCTCCGCTACCAAGCTGCCCACCATCGCCTACCAGACCTACACGCTGCCCAACGGTCTCAAGGTCATCACGCATGAGGACCACCGCCTGCCGCTGGTCTCCGTCGATCTCTGGTACCACGTCGGCCCGCTCAACGAGCGCCCCGGCCGCACCGGCTTCGCGCACCTCTTCGAACACATGATGTTCGAAGGCTCCGAGCACGTCGGCGAAAAGGCGCACATCAAGTACGTCCAGTCCGCCGGCGCCACAGACGTCAACGGCACCACCGACTTCGACCGCACCAACTACTTCGAGACCATGCCCGCCAACCAGCTCGAGCTCGCTCTTTGGCTCGAGTCCGACCGCATGGGCTTCCTCATGGAGGGTCTCGACCGCAAACTCCTCGCCAACCAGCGCGACGTCGTCCGCAACGAGCGCCGCCAGGGTGAAGGCCGTCCCTACGAGGTCGCGCAGGAAGAGCTCTTCCATTTGCTCTTTCCCAAGGGCCATCCTTACTACGGCAACGTCATCGGCTCGCACGCGGATATCGAAGCCGCGCGCATCGCCGACATCCGCGACTTCCACCAGCAGTTCTATACGCCTAACAACGCTTCCATCGCCATCGCCGGCGACTTCGATCCCGTCAAGCTCAAGGAGATGCTGACGAAGTACTTCGACCCCATCCCGCGCGGCCCTAACGTCGAGCCCGTCCACGTCATCACGCCGCCCATCACCGCACAGAAGCGAGCCACCGTCACCGACACCGTGCAGCTGCCGCAGATGCAGGTCGGCTGGCTCACACCCGCCGCCTTCACGCCCGGCTCCTACAACATCGACGCCGACATGTTCGCGCTCGGCGGCTCCAAGGCCAGCCGTCTCGACGAAGCCCTCGTGCTCAAGACGCAGGTCGCGCAGTCCGTCTCCTGCTTCACCGACCCGCTTAAGCTCACCGGCCTCACCGGCTGCACCCTCACAGCCAAACCAGGCGTCAAGCTTGAAGACCTCGAAAAAACCTTCTGGGAGCAGCTCGCCAAACTCCAATCCGAAGGCCCCACGGCTGAAGAAGTAGAAGCCGCAAAGGCGCAGGCACTCACCGAAAAGATCACAGGGCTTGAGCGCCTCGGCGGCTTCGGTGGCGTGGCCGACACACTCGACCGCTACAACCAGTACACCGGCGATCCCGGCTACCTGCCCAAGGACGTCGCCGCCGAAGAGGCCGTCACCATCGCCAGCGCGAAGGAAGCCGCGACAAAGTACCTCACCAAGGACGCCGCCGTCGTCGTCTACTGCATCCCCGGCAAGAAGGTCCTCGACGACGTACCGCGCAGCCCCGACGACACCGACGCCAACGTCAAGATCACCAACCCCTACACACCCCAGTTTGAAGCCTCGCAGGAGTGGCGCAAGCAGGTCCCCAAGGCCGGCCCGCCCGTCACCGTACACCTGCCCGTGCCGCAGACCTTCACCCTCGCCAACGGCCTCAAGGTCTACGTCGTCGAGCAGACCTCGCTGCCCGTTCTCTCCGCATCGCTCATCACGCGCGCCGGCGGCGTCAACAACACCGTCGACAAGGCAGGCCTCGCCTCGCTCACCGCGCAGGTCATGGCCGAAGCCACCGCCGACAAGGACGTCACCCAGCTCGCTGAGTCGCAGGAGCGCATCGGCACCCGCATCTACGTCAACGCCACCATGGACGGCGCCACCACCGGCATGACCCTGCTCACGCAGTACCTCAAGCCCGGCCTGTCGCTCTTCAGCGACGTCGTCCAGCACCCCGCCTTCTCGCCTTCAGATCTCGATCGCCTGCGTAAGCAGCGCCTCATCGGCATCCAGCAACAGACCGACAACGTCTCCGCGATGGCCAACCGCGTCGGCCCCAAACTCGTCTTCGGCGACTCGCCCTACGGCATCCCGCCCGCCGGCACCACCGAGAGCATCTCCGCCATCACCCGCGACGACGTGACCGGCTTCTATAAGGACCACTTCGCTCCGTCCGACTCCGCCCTCGTCCTCGTCGGCGACGTCTCACTCCCCGAGGCACACCACCTCGCCGACGAGTACTTCGGCAAGTGGTCCGGCACTGCCGCGGTGCAGCCCGCCGTACCCGCCACGCCCGAGCCTGCCGCCACACACATCGTCATCGTCGACAAGCCCGGCGCGCCGCAGACCGCACTCTTCGCCTTCGGCACCGGCGTTCCCGTCAGCACGCCGGACCTGCAGGCCCTGCAGGTGATGAACTACACCCTCGGCGGGGCCTTCGCCAGCCGCATCAATATGAACCTCCGCGAACAGCACGGCTACACCTACGGCGCGCGGTCGGAGTACTCCTTCTACCGCGACGGCGGCGCGTTCTCCGCCGGCGGCCTCGTCCGCACCAACGTCACCGGCGACGCCGCCAAACAGCTCATGGCCGAGATCAGCGGCTTCCCCACTCACCCCTCCACCCCGGAAGAGCTCAAGCAGGCCAAGGAGGCGCGCATCCAGTCGCTCCCCGGCGCCTTTGAGACCACTTACTCCGTCGCAGGCTCCATCGCTGGCATCTTCCTCGACGGCCGCCCGCTCGACTACTTCGCCACATTGCCCGCCAAATACGAGGCAGTCACCGCCGAAGACGTCGCCCGCGTCGCGAAGCGGGATATCCACCCCAACCACCTCATCATCGTCGCCGCCGGCGACCGCGCCAAAATAGAGCAGCAGCTCAAGGACGCCGACCTCAGCCCCATCGAAGTCCGCGACATCAACGGCAACCTCGTCACCAACGACAAAAAGTAATCCTCACTCGCAATAACAATGAGGCGCGACCGCAAGGTTGCGCCTCCTGTTTTTTTCTCGCGACCGCAAATCTCCGCCATCCTTCGCGCTTCCACCAACATCCCATGTGCAGAAGGCCACTAATGCCCACCTGCACCGTCGCACTCGAAGCCATCGCAGCCAGCGGCGCACTCGCCGGGCTGCTCGACATCCTCGCCACCTCCGCCCTCATGCGCGCGCAAGGCGTTCCGCTGCAACGCCTCCTGCAGTTCATCGCCAGCGGTGCATTCGGCGCTACGGCATTTGAAGGACGCAATCGCACTGCGACTCTCGGCATCGTTCTTCACTTCTTCATCGCATTTGCGCTCGCGGCTGTCTTCTATGCGCTCACCCTGCCGTTGCCCATGATCCTGCGACACCCATGGTTCTGTGGTGCCCTCTTCGGTGCAGTCGTGCACCTCGCTATGAGCTTCATCATCGTGCCACTCTCACGCGCTGCCAAACGCACCTTCAACCTGAAGGCCTGGATCACACAACTCGCGGTCCACATCCTCTGCGTCGGCATGCCCATCGCCCTCGTGCAGCACACCATCCTGCAATAGACAGCGCCTACAACTCCACCGCTTCGCCGCCCCACGCCGCAGGATCGACATCCTCCACCGTCTGCGTCAGCGTCCATCGGTGTCCGGCGAAGTCCTCCAGCGTGGCCTGCCGCTCGCCATACATATGCGTCTGCGGTTCGTGCGTCACGCTCGCCCCATGCTCCCGCGCCCGGGCACACACGGCATCGACATCCTCCACGCGCAGCATCGTCGAGCTCTTCGTCCCCCACTGCTTATCGGGCCCCTGCTCACCCACAATCACGCAGGCCTTGCCATGCCACATCTGCACCCGATGGCTCGCAATCCGCAACCGCACGCGAAGCCCGAACGCAGCCTGCAGCCATGTCACCGCCGCATCCACATCCGGATACGCCACCACCGGAATCACCCCACAAGGCGGAGCCGACCGGTTCACCACAGCCACCTCCCTACTCCCTAAAAACTATACCGCGCCCCCATCTCAATCCGCCGCCCATTGTCTGCGGCATAAGGAACCCCAAACGTAGGCGACCCCAGCACACCGCCCACCGACGTCACATTCAGGTGGTTCAGCGCATTCGCCGACCGCACATTCAGCGTCAGCGACTGCGGATGGTCCGCCTTCGCGTTCCTCGTCAGCGCAAACGTCCGCTGCACGTTCAGGTTCAAGTAGTAGGTCCAGGGCATCACGCCAACGTTGCGCGGCAGCACACCCGTGCCGCCGCTCGCCACCAGCAGGCCATACGGCGTCTGGACGGCTCCAGCCTGCCCCGGCAGCGCATACTGCGGCCTGTCATTGAAGTTGCCATCGCCATTGTTGTCGAATCCTGTCGTCACGTTGTAGTGCGCATCACCGCCGCCATGGAAGTCGGCACTCAGCTGCACCTTCTCCGGCAGCTTCAGGCTCGCATTGCCAAAGATGTTCCACTCCGGTTGGCCGGTGCGGTGCGCATACTCACCCGTCTCCACGCCCGTCGTCTGCGGAGTCGAGAGCTCATTGTCGTCCGTGTCGTCGATCAGGTTCACGCGCACGCCGCCGAAGAAAAACTGGAAGCGCTTCAGTGTATGGTTCTCCACCCCGACAAACGTCGCGTTCACGCGTCCCTGCCCGCTGTTGTTCATCTGCAGGATGTTCGTGTTCGCCGGCCCCGGCCGCGGCCCGGTAGGTTCACCATTCAGCGGCGAGTTGATGTTCTCCGTCCGCGAGTAGTTCCAGATCCGCCCAACGTACCAGTCAGCCGAAAGGTTGAACCCCGCAGGCAGCGCGCGCGTGCCGCCAACATTCTCCGCGCCCCACGTCAGGTTTGAGATGTGCGGATCGAACTGCCGCAAGCTATAGATCGGCGTCCCGCCCGCCTCCGGATTGCACGTAGCCGCACCATTGCAGAACACAGCGTTGTACACCGTGCTCGTCACGCGCTTCGTACCGTCCTCGCGCAGTACCTCAGCGATATCGCTTGTGCCATACCGCCCTGCAAACAAGCCTGCGTGCGCATGCAGCGTCCAGCGGCCCTTCTTGTCTGGAGACCACAGCACGCCAGCACGCGGCGTAAACGAGCTCAGCACCGTCGGGTCATTCTGCCAGTAGTATCGCGCACCGCTTGCGATATGCACACCACGTCCCACGTTCCAATCGTCCTGGATAAACACCGCATTCTGAAACTGAGTAAAGCTCACCTTCGGCGTGCCGGTCACAACGGAATACGCCGTCGGCGCCCCGCCAGCCTGTCCCTGCAGCGCCCGCTGATACTGCTGCAATCCGGTGATCGTCTCCGTCGCGCCAGTCGGGTTCCCACTCGCATCCAACACCGGAGCCGAGCCGCCGCCAAACGTGTACACGCCGTTGAAGTTCGTCGTCAGCTGCTGCGTGTCATGCGCCATCAGCTCCTGCACGCCAAACTTGATCGTGTGGTTCTTCGGAGTCAGGATCGCGTCATCGTCCACTTCGAGCTTGAACTCGCGCACCGTCTGCGGCCCGAACGTGCTGCCGCCGCCACTGAACGCGCCAGCTACCTGCACCTGCGGTGTATTCGTCACAGGCGTCTCCGTCGAGCCGTCCCAGCGCAGACTCACCCGCGCCTCATGCATTGCCTTCGCGTTGATCGTCGTAATGTCGCTCAGGTGCAACAGGTGGTCATACTCCGCATTGTCATATCCCGTCGACGCCAGCGACGTCCCACCCACACCCACATTCAGCAGGTGGTTCACATTCGGACTGTAGCTCGCGATGAACGTGTTCTTAGGCCCGAGCTGCCAGTCCACGCGGGCCTCGCCCACCCACAGCGCCTGCGTCGTCGGCACGTTCTGTATCGTCGACACGGGATTGAAGTTGCTGTCCAGCGTCGTCGCGTTCACCACCGCAAAGTTATTGATCGCGCGGTGCTCCAGCGTCAGCGAAAAGTCGCTGCCCTTCTTCGTGATCGGCCCTGTCAGCTCAAACCCATAGCGTTGTTTGCCGAGCGCCGCCTTGCTCGTCGAAAACGGATCGCGCGCATTCTCCCACGGGCTGCCGTTCGTCATGAACAGCGCACCGTGATACGTCGGCTGCCCCGGCTTCGTATAGATCTCCACGCGCCCGCCATCGAACGGCGGCTCACGGTACTCTGCCGAGAACTGGTCCGGGTTCACCTTGATGTACGCAATCGAGCTCTTCGGCGGCAGCTTGCTCGAGTCCTGAAATCCATCCACCGAGATCGTCGTGTTCGACGGGTTCCCACCGGCCGCCGCCGCTAGCTGCTGCAATTGCTGTTGCAGGTCATCCGGGTCATCCGCCAGCGACTGCAGCCGGTCGCCCGCAATCGTCTGCGTCGGCCCGGCCGCACTCGAGTCCACCGCAGCACCCTCGCCGGCATCAACCGACACCTCGCTCTGCACCTCCGCCGGCGCCAGCACCACATCCAGCGCGCCATGCGGCACCTTCACCGCCAGGACCTTCGCCGTGAACCCCGGCATCGTCACGACCAGCTTGTGCTCGCCGCGCGTCACACAGCTAAAGTGATACCGCCCATCCGACCCGCTCGTAATCGGCGCAGCACCATCCATCGACAGCATTGCGCCAGGAATCAGCGCCTGCGTCGTATCGCGCACCGTGCCGTTCAGCGCGTCTCCGTGGCAGGTCGCCGGGGTCGCTTCGGCGGGGATCTCGGCAGGGGCCGCAGCAAAGGCATACGGCATCGCAAGCGCCAGCACACTGGCGGCAGCGAGGAATCTCATGGTCTTCTCCTCAGGGAGAGTGCGTGCACAAACCGGCATCCGCATGCACCATGCATGTCCGGCAGGCCCGTCACCCTCGTTCAATCACTTCTACGCAAACCCGTAGACTGAAGTTCCCCGCGAAAGTTTCATGCACGAACGAATACCGCCCCCGCGACTCACCTGCATCGAAGCTGTTACCTTCCTATTCGAGCACTCCTTAATTACGATCAGCATCACTCACGACTTTGGATCACCCGATGTTCTCCTCGAAGACAAAGAGGCTAGCCGCCGCTGCAGCAATAGCAACCCTCATAGCAGCCGCAGCGTTCCTCTGGCTGCGCCCGCACGGCTCCAGCGCCACACCCGCCACGGTCCACGCAGCAGCGTACGCTGACGCCTCCACCTGCATTCAGTGCCATCAAGGCGAGGCCGCAGGATACGACCGCACCGGCATGGCCCACGCCTTCGCCGTCGCCACCGCCGCCAACACCGTGCAGAGCCCCGCACCCGGCACGCAGTTCTTCCATCCCGCCTCCGCCACCTACTACAGCATGACCCAGCACGACGGCCGCTTCTATCAGCGCCGCTGGCAGCTCGGCTACAACGCCAAACCCGCCAACATCGAGGAGCTCACCATCGACTACGTCATGGGCTCCGGCAACCACGTTCGCACCTACCTGCACCGCGAAGACGACGGCACCCTCATCGAGCTGCCACTCGCCTGGTACGCAGAAAGCGGCGGCCACTGGGGCATGAACCCCGGCTTCGACAACGACCACCCCATGACCCGCCGGCTCATCGCCTACGAGTGCATGTTCTGCCACAACGCCTACCCCGAGGTCCCCGCCACCGCCCATCGCGACCTCAGCGCCAATCCCGTCTACACCGGCACGCTGCCCACCGGCATCGACTGCCAGCGTTGCCACGGCCCCGGCGCGGAGCACGTCAAGCTCGCGCGCACCAAGGGCGAGTCCATGCAGGCCATCCGCGCCTCCATCCTCAATCCCTCCAGCCTCTCCAATGCCCGCCAGATGCAGGTCTGCGAGCAGTGCCATCTCGAAACCACCAGCAGCAACCTGCCCGACCGCATCCGCCACTACGACCGCGAGCCCTTCAGTTACGAGGCCGGTCAGCCGCTTGAAGACTTCAACGCTTACTTCGCACGCGACCCCGCCAAGGGCAACACCGCCAACTTCGAGATCGTCAACGGCCCCTATCGCCTTCGCCAGTCGCAGTGCTACCTCCAGAGCAAAGGCGCGCTCACCTGCGAAACCTGCCACGACCCCCACGACCTGCACAAAGGCCCCAGCTCCACGGCCTACTACACGGCCATCTGCCTCAACTGCCACGCCAAAACACTGGACACACACGTCGCCGCGCACCTGCATCCCGCCACGCAGAACTGCGTCTCCTGCCACATGCCCAAGCGCCGCACGGAGGACGTCGTGCACGCCATCATGACCGACCACCTCATCCAGCGCAACGCGCCGCCCGCGCAGCGACTCCTGGCCGCGCGGCAGGAGATTCCCGACACCCCCGCCAACGCCTATCACGGCCCCGTCCGCCGCTACCTCCTCGACGGCGAGAAGCCCACCGCCGTCGACGCGCTCTACGACGCCGCCGCCCAGCTCGTCGATAGCAGCAACCTCGACGAAGGCATCCCTGCGCTCTCGCAACTGCTCCAGCAGAAGCACCCCAGCCAGCCCAGCTTCTACATCGAGCTCGGCGACGCCATGCGCCACAACAAGGACCTCACCGGCGCCATCGCAGCTTACCGCCAGGCCGTGCAGCTCGATCCGCAATCCTCGCGCGGCCTGCGTCGGCTCGGCGTCGCTCTCGGTGAAAACGGCTCGACCGCCGAAGCTCTCTCCACGCTCCAGACCGCCATCAACCTCGAACCCCGCAACGCAACTCTCTGGTACGAGCGCGCGCTCATCGAAGCCAAATCCGGCGACCTCGACAAGGCCATCGCCGACCTCCGCCAGAGCACCGCCATCAAGCCCGACTTCGCCGACGCGCAGAACAACCTCGGCTCCATGCTCGCGCAGTCCGGAGACGCCAACGGCGCCGAAGCTGCCCTCCGCTCTGCCATGACCACCAACCCCTACGACGGCGGCATCCGCTCCAACCTCGCCCGCGTTCTCGCCGGTGAAGGCAACTGGAACGAAGCCGCCTTCCAACTGCAACGCGCCGCCGCACTAGAGCCCGACAGCGCCACCGTCCACCAGGACTACGCCGTAGCCCTGCTCCAATTGAAGCGCGTGCCCGACGCTCAGCGCGAAGCCGAGGCCGCCATCAAGGCGAACCCCACCTCCGCCGCTCCCCACGACCTCCTCGGCCAGATACTCAGCGTCCGCAACCAATCCGCCCAGGCTCGCAAGGAGTTCGAAGCCGCACTACAACTCAACCCCCACTTCGCCCCTGCGGAGCTCGACCTCGCCGAAACCATGCTGGAGCAAAACCAGCTGCAACCCGCCATCCCCCTGCTGCAGGACGCCGCCCAATCCACCAACCCCGCCATCGCCACCCAGGCCCGCCAGCTCCTCCAACAACTCAACGCCCCTCATCCATAAGCGAGAAGGGGAGGTGCGGCCCACCTTCGCCGCACCTCCCCTCCCTGTGTTCTTACGCCGTCTTCGCCTCCTCTTTGAAGTCATCGTCAATCGCTACCCGCGACAGATGCGCCACCGTGTTCGCCAGCGTCTTGGCACCCGCGGCCATGGCAATCGCCACCGCCGCGCGCTTGTCGTAGCCGGCGGACGTCAACGCATTCACATCGCTGTCGGAGACCTGCGTACGCTTCGTAGCAATCGCATCCGCAAAGCGTCGCACTGCCTCCAGCTTCACGTCCTTGAACGCTCCACCGTGGCGAATCGTCTCCACCACATCAGCGGGCGCGCCAAGCTTCTGCGCCAGCGTCGCGTGTACGGCGACGGCGTACTCCGCCGCGTTGGCGCGGCTCGCCGCACCCAGCGCCACCTGCTGCGCAATCGGGTCCAGCGTCGTCTTGCCCAGCGACTGCAGCACCGTAAGGTACGCACTCAGCACGACGGGCTCAACGGCGAGCGCATAGCCCAGGTTTGGCACAAAGCCAAACAAGCCGCTCATGCCCTCGACCATCTCCTTCGCCTCGGCAGGCACCGATGCCGCATTCAGCTCCCCGAACAACGCCTCACCCTGCGCCACATCCAGCGTCCGGGCAAGGAACGCGCGGATGATGCCGGCAACCTCGTCCAGGTGTGCTTCGAGAACAAAATGCCCGCCGTCGACGAAGTGGACCTCCGCGTCAGGAATGTCGCGCCGAAACGCCTCCGCGCCCTGCGGCAGAAAGAAGGGATCGTTCCTGCCCCACACAGCCAGCGTCGCCGGCTGGTGCTTCTGGAAGTACTCGTGGAACCGTGGATACGCGGCCACGTTGTTCTTGTAATCGCCAAACAAGTCGAGCTGTATCTCGTCATTGCCCGGGCGGTCCAGGAAGTACTGGTCCAGCGTGTAGCTCTCCGGAGCGGTGCGCGTCGCGTCCGTCTCGCCATGCGTGTACTGGAACTGCGTCGTTCCGGCCTGCAAAAACGCGCGCAGGTTGTTGCGGTTCTCCTCGCTCGGGCTCTCCCAGTACGCACGAATGGGGTTCCAGCCATCGCTCAGGCCTTCTTCATACGCGTTGCCGTTCTGCGAGATCAGCGCCGTCACGCGCTCTGGCCGCGACGCGGCCAGCCGAAACCCTACCGGCGCACCGTAGTCGAACACATAGATTGCATAACGGTTCAGGCCTACCGCATCGGTAAAACTCTCGATCACCTCGGCCAGGTGGTCAAAGTTGTAACCGAAGCTCTTCGCCTCCGGCGCATCGGAAAACCCAAAGCCCGGCAGGTCCGGCGCAATCACCCGGTACTTGTCGGAGAGCCGGTCGATCAAGCCGCGATATTGATGGCTCGAAGTAGGAAAGCCATGCAGCAACAACACGGCAGGCGCGTCCTTGGGGCCGGCTTCCCGATAGAAGATGTTGAGCGCCGGGCCTGTGCGGCCATCGGCAACTGATACGGTCTGGTAAGTATTGATCGCTGACATTGAAGATCTCCTGAAGTACAAAATGAATTCGGTCTAAGTCCGTTACCGCAGTTCCATCGGGCGGTGCAGCCCTCCCGGTGTCGCTCTGAACCTTGGACTCGCAGACACCGATAAAAGATTCAATAGTGGTGTTATATTTAAGGAGAGGTAACAATATGGAATCGTCCCGGGACTGGAGCGATGGCTTTCTCGTGGTTGGCAATCAACCCGCACTCGATCTGTTGAACACACAACTCTTGCTGGACGATCGGCTGCAGGAGTTGCTGCCGGACACCTCCGCGCTGGTGCGTTGGCTGCTCGTTTCGGGCATCGCCCTCACAGCTGACGCAAAAAGTCAGCTCAAAACCTGGA
This sequence comes from Granulicella sp. 5B5, assembly GCF_014083945.1. GTDB lineage: Bacteria > Acidobacteriota > Terriglobia > Terriglobales > Acidobacteriaceae > Granulicella. The sequence continues at coordinate 1,981,485 of NZ_CP046444.1, forward strand.
GCCACACAGCCGAGGCAAAGACATTTCTGCGTCAGCTTCTCGCCTTCCGCGAAGAACTGCGCGAAGCCCTTCTGCGGCTGGAGAACGACAAACAGCCCAGCGCCGCATTCCTGGAGGATTTGAACGCACGCCTCTTTGCCCATCCCCTGCGCAAGGCCGTCGTCCTGCGGGGCGGAATGCTGCAGAGCGCCCAGGCAAACGGCACTTCTCTGGCCGACACTCTATGGGCATCGCTGTTGCACGAAATCGGACAACTGCTCACAGCGACAGACCTCGCAAGGGTACGCAAGTGCGAGCACTGCGTCGTGCACTACCTCGATGTCAGCAAGAAGAATGCACGCCGCTGGTGCAGCATGCGGCTCTGCGGAAACAAGATCAAAGTCGCCGCTTACCAGCAGCGCCAGCGGCAAGCCTGACCCCAGCCCAGCCCCTTGACACGGGATTTACAATAAGAGAGCAAGACAAAACCCGGCCCAGGCCGGGTTTCGCCGTCTCACCGCTCTTTCAAAACTCGCATCTCGGATCTGGCCTCTCGCCTCTGGCCCCACCTCAGCGATCGAGGTAACCACAAAAATGGTTACGAGCTTAACTCCAATCCGCTGCGGATCATAGCCCCAAAAACCGGGGGGAGGGTGCCCGGTTAGCTCGCCGCCGAAAAAGCAGCCAGCGTCTTCTCCAGGCTCGCCGGATCATCCACATTCGTCGTCGCCAGCGCCCGGTCTATCTGCCGATTGAGGCCACAAAGCACCTTGCCCGGCCCGACCTCAATAAACTGCGTCGCCCCGCTCGCCGCCAGAAGCTGGATGCACTCCACCCAGCGCACCGCGCCAGTCACCTGCCGCACCAGCGCATCGCGCACCGCCGCACCGCGAGTCATCAGCAGGGCGTCCACGTTGCTCGCCACCGGAAACGCCGGATCATGGAAGCTCACCGTCTCCAGCTGCTGCTGCAGCTTCAACTGCGCCGGCAGCATCAGCCCGCAGTGGAACGGCGCGCTTACCGGCAGCATCACCGTGCGCTTGGCCCCGGCCTCCTTGCACCGCTCCGCCGCCTGCTCCACGGCCTCCTTCGTCCCGGAGATCACCGTCTGCTCCGGCGAGTTCATGTTCGCTGGCGCCACCACCGCATTCACCCGCGAGGCCACCTCCACCGGAGTGCTAGCCCCGTTGTTCGGATCGGCCATTGCATCCAGCACCGCATGAGCCCGCACCGTCGGATGCGGCGACACCGGCTCCTTCGTCAGCGCATCGGAGACCTCCGCGCAGATGTCGTTGATCGTATACACCGGCAGCCCCAGGATCGCAGCCATCGCGCCTTCACCCGCTGGCACCGCCGTCTGCATGAACTGCCCGCGCGCGCGCACCGTCCGCACCGCATCGGCAAAGCTGAACGTCCCCGCCGCCACATGCGCCGAGTACTCACCCAGGGAGTGCCCCGCCGCAAACGAAACTTTCAGCCCGCGCGCTGCAAGCTCCGGCTCCAGTACCCGCAGCGCCGCAATCGACATCGTAAGGATAGCTGGCTGCGTATGCTCGGTCAGCTTCAGCTGCTCCTCCGGCCCCTCGAAGATCAGCTTCGACAGCGCAAACCCCAGCGCGTCATCAGCCTCGTCGAACACGGCCTTCGCAGCAGCGGAGCCGTCATAGAACGCGCGCCCCATGCCCACGGTCTGCGAGCCCTGGCCCGGAAAAAGAAGTGCAATCGTCGGAGAAGTTGTCGTGATCGTGTCAGTACTCATCGCCTAACAGTTTAGACGAACGCCGCCATCATCCAGCGCGCGCTACTCGATCACAGCCGTCACGAACTGCTGCTCAGCCTTCGCCGTCACCAGGCTGTACAGCGCAAACTGCCGGCTCGAAGGCCCGCGCAGCTCCATCAGTAGGCTCGCGCGATGGCTTCCATCCGGATCGACAACATCCACCGGCCGCATCCAGGGCACGCGGTTCAGGTGCGTCGCATCGGTCACATTGGTCAACGCCACCTGCATCTCACCCGAGGGCAGCTGCTGCGTCACCATCGTCAGGTACACCGGCCCGCCCTCAGCCACCGGTGTCTCCGCCGTGTAGACGAACGTTGGCAGGCCACCGTAACTGAGCTCGTAGCCGCGGATGTCCTCATCCGTCAGCGCAAGCGGCACCACGGCAGCCGCCTTCTTCGCCACCGCGCGCTTATGCGTTGCCGTGCTCTTCGAGTTAGGCGGCGTGTTGACCGGCGCACTCCGCGGCGTCAACCGGGGCGGCCCCTCAGGCGCGCTGGCAGGCGTGTTGGCAAACGAAGGTCCGCTGCTGCTCCGCGCCACCGCAGCAGCAACAGGCTGCAACTTGTTCGCCGCAAGATACGCCGCAACCAGCGGCCGTGCCAACACCTCAACAGCCTTCAGTGTATCGGCCCGCTCAACCGAAGACTCCCACTCGCGCGTAAACACGTGAGGATCGTTGCCCGAAGCGTCCGACACAGCAACCGCCTGCTGCATATCGGCAGGAATCCCGGTCAACGCCTTCGGCAGCTCATCCTCTTCCGGCGTCCCGCGGTGCAGGATCGGGCGGTCTGGATCGTCATTCAACGAAGTCCCCAACGGAATCACGCTGCCGCCGTCCTTCTGCTTCTTCTCGTGCTTCGTATCCGGCCTGGGATCGCGGTGCCGCAGAGTTGGCCGATCTGGATCATCATCCGGTGCAGGGCTCGTCGTAGTGCCTGTCCGAGTCGAACCGCTAGAGCTGGAAGTGCCGCTCTTGCTGTTATCGCCAGTTGAACTGCCGTTATCTTCTGCTCCCGCCCTGACGGCGAAGTGCGGCTGGTCGTCGTCTCCTCCACCAAAGATCCTCGGTTCTTTCGCTGAAGCCTTCAGGTTGCTCTTCTTCTTCGGCGGCGGCAGCTCAAACTTGCCGTACCCGTACCAAGCGCCTACAGGATCGTCGTCCACCATAGAACGCCGTGTCACCACATCGCGGGCGAACTCAATATCGAACAACCCAAGACTCTGCCCTGCGCGTTCAATCGAGTACTCATCGCCGGTCTCCAACGTAAACGGCACCGGCCGCGCCAGGTAGAGATCGCCATCCTCAAAGTGGCTGTTGATGAACAGCGACACCGGAATCAGCCTCGACGCACTCGGCTTCTTCAGATCACCTGTCCACTCGTAGACTCCGATCGAACGCGTCACGCGCTCCGGCTTCTCCACTTTGTGCATCTGGGCGCAGAACGGTGCTGCCAGCAGCAACATCACAGCGGCTGTTCCCAGCTTGACCGTCATCGCAAGCGAACCCGTACGCACCACACCAGTTTAGACGTCTCACAGCGCAGTCTGGGCTACCGGCCTCAGTCAGCCGCAGCGTGGTCAGCTGCTGCCCTCCCAACTTCCCAGTCCGGCGGCTTTCAATGCCGCCCGCCGCCACCGCGGCAACGTCAGCCGCGGCCTGTCGAAGAACAGATAGATCACAGGAGTCGTGAATAGAGTGAGGCATTGGCTAACCACCAGCCCGCCAATGCCCCCTCTGCCTGCCCAGCGTTGGAGACCTGAAGATCTGCCTGCTCCTCCGCACGACTGGTCCTCAATCGAACACACCTGCCCTGAGTCGATATGCGCCACCTGTGCGCATCCTATTTATCTATTTATTCTGAGACGGAGAGGGCCCTGCAAATATATTGCATACATTCCAGTTCAATCGTTTATTTCGTCCCTCATACTGAGGGTATATTGAGCGCAACCGTCTCGAACTCACACGCCGGAAAACAGTTCGACCTCAGACAGACTAAACCCAAGCCGGGAATAGCAGGCTAATACTTATTGACCAGATGCAGACAAAGACTACGGAACTTCAAAACATCGTTGGGATAGAGGTCACAGGACAACCATTGCCCGCATCGGATTGTCCGCTCTGCGTCGATCTCGATGGGACCCTTGTCAAATCTGATACGTTGATCGACTCGGTGCTCTATCTTGCGCGCCATCGCCCGGGCGATCTTGTGCGAATTCCTAGGTGGCTTGCGCAGGGTAAGGCCGCGTTTAAGCGTCACGTCACGAACTCCGTCACGCTTGATGTCGAGACACTTCCATACAATCAACCACTGCTAGCCTATCTGCAAGAGCAGCACGCCACGGGCCGAACGTTGTATCTTGCCACAGCAGCAGATACTGCTCTCGCCGAACGGATTGCGGCACACCTCGGAATCTTCCAAGGTGTCCTCGCATCGGACGGCTCCACGAACCTTGCCGGGGGCAACAAGCTCGCCGCGTTCCGCGAGGCCTTCGGTGAGAACTTCAGCTACATCGGCAACGCCAGTCCCGATGGGCCCATTCTTATCTCATGCCAGTTGCCGATGGTCGCCAATCCAGACCGCGCGCTGTTGAGTCAGCTACGCGAGGCTCGTATTACTCCGGCGGAGACCTTCACGGACCGTTCTTCCCCGTTGCGAGGCTGGCTACGTGCCATACGTCTGCACCAGTGGGCCAAGAACACTCTTATCTTCGTCCCGATGCTGTTGGCGCATCAGTGGGCGCTTCCCACGCTGGTAGACGCGACGATAGCGTTCTTCAGCTTCGGCCTCTGCGCCTCCTCTACCTACATCGTCAACGACCTGCTTGATATTGATGCCGACCGCCGTCATCCCACCAAGCGCAAACGCGCGTTCGCCTCCGGCGACGTGTCCGCCATCAGCGGTGTAGTCGCCATCGCTCTACTCTTTACGGTGGCTATCGTCCTGGCTATCGCGCTACCGCATGTTCACCGGCTTGTCGAGCCGAATATACCTCTCGAGCGTCCCTACCAGTTCCTGAAGTGGCTGCTGTTCTATACGGCGACGACGCTCTGCTACTCGCTGTATCTGAAGCGTAAGCTGCTGCTGGACGTTTTTGTGCTGAGCGGCCTCTACACCGTGCGCATTCTTGCTGGCAGCGCCGCTACGGCGGTGGCGGTATCGACCTGGCTGGCCGGGTTCAGTGTCTTCTTCTTCCTCTCACTGGCGTTCGTCAAGCGGTTCAGTGAGCTTTACAGTCTGCGCGAACGGGGTGGCGTGGCCTCCAGCGGGCGCGGATACCATGTGGACGATCTGGAGCAGCTGCGCGCCCTGGGTACCGGCTCGGCCTATGCGGCGGTCGTCGTGATGACGCTGTACATCTCCAATCCAGAGACCCATCAGCTATATCACCATCCGATCCGGTTGTGGCTGGTGGTGCCGGCGTTGCTGCTGTGGCTGAGCAACATCTGGATGTTGACCAGCCGCGGCGAGATGCATGACGATCCAGTCGTCTTCGCCATCACCGACAAGCGCAGCCTGCTGCTGGGCGTGGTGATGGCCTGCATTATCGTCTCAGCACTTTAGGCAGGGCGGCGGCGCTCATTTATCCTGAGTATTACGACTATGAGCGCCGCCATCCACGAACTGACTAGCTACGACGAAGCCTCCCTCGACAGCATCTTTGCCGACCTTGAAGCGGAGGTGACGGCGCAGACCAGTGCGCTCTCCTCAACCGATGCCGTGGAGGCCTTTCGACTGGAGTGGCTCGGACGCAAGCAGGGCAGGTTGGGACAGCTAAGTGCTCTGTGGCTCAAGTCCGCTCCGCTGGAGGCCAAGAAGACGCTCGGCGTGCGCTTCAACAAGCTTAAGGCGCTCATCGAGGAGCGGCTGGAAGCGGCGCAGAGCGGCAGCGGTACTTCCGTTACAGTTGCCGGGCTGGACATTACCCTGCCCGGTACGGCGCAGCGGGTTGGGGTGGAGCACCCGCTGGTGCGGACCATGGCTGAGATCGTGCAGGTGTTTCAGCGCATGGGCTACTCGGTGGGTATTGGGCCAGAGGTAGAGACGGACTTCTACAACTTCGAGGCGCTGAACTTTCCGCCGAACCACCCGGCACGGGACACACAGGACACGCTCGTGGTCGCCGAGCAGGATGGCAAGCCGCTGCGTGAGCGGCTGCTGATGCGCACCCATACCTCGCCGGTGCAGATTCGGTCCATGCTGGAGCAGGACCCGCCGCTGCGGCTGGTGATTCCCGGCAAGGTACATCGCAACGATGCTGCCGACGCTACGCATTCACCGGTCTTCCACCAGGTGGAAGGACTGTGCGTGGGCGACGACATCACGTTCAGCGATCTGAAGGGCACGCTGGACCATGCGATGAAGGCCTTCTTCGGCTCGGCGGTGAAGACACGCTTCTTTCCGAGCTTCTTTCCGTTCACCGAGCCTAGCGCCGATGTGCAGATCAGCTGCATCTTCTGCGGCGGCAAGGGGTGCCGTAAGTGCAAGCACTCGGGGTGGATCGAGCTGCTGGGCTGCGGCATGGTCGACCCGGCGGTGTTCGCGTCGGTGAACCAGCGGCGCATCGAGCTGGGCCGCGAGCCGGTGTACGACACCAGCCGGATCAGCGGTTTCGCCTTTGGGATGGGCGTGGACCGGATCGCGATGATGAAGTACGGCATCAGCGATATCGGGCTGTTGTACTCCGGCGATATGCGATTTCTAGAGCAGTTCGCCTGAGGGCCGCGATGCAACTTCAGCCGCACCACAGGACGGCTCTTCTATATTTCGGCTTCGCGCTAGCCGCCGCCGCCTTTGTGCTTTCGCTGCTGCCGCTTGGCTTGAAGAGCGCTCTGCACACCACAGGCAGCCTGCATCCCTTGTTCCACCTGGCACTTTTCTTCACGCTCGGCGTGCTGGCGTGGGTGTCCACTACCCAGGGACGTGTGCGACTCCTACTGCTCGCCGGGGCCGTGCTGCTGGGGCTGTCAATCGAGTACTCCGAGAAGGTGCGGTTTCAGATAGCGCTTGAGGTCTACGACATTGTGACCGATACCTGCGGCGTGGCCCTGGGAGCTGTGGCGGGGTGGCTGCTGGACCGTAAGGCGGGCTGAACCGGCATCGACCCTCCCCAGGTTTTGGGGCTAAGATCCGCAGCGGATTGGGGTTAGGCTCGTAACCATTCAGCTGGTTACTTCGTTCCCGAGGCGAGTTTTGAAAGAGCGCTAAGACAACGAAACCCGGCTCTAGGCCGGGCTCTTCCTGCACTTCTATTGTAAATGGCGTGTCAAGCGGCACGGGCGTTTGTTAGCATCGGGGCAATCCCATGCGAAATCATTCCCTTTCTACCGCTGCCCTGCTGTTTGCTTTTTCGCTTTCTGCCGTCGCGCAACATCCGCGCGATAAGGAGATCCACGACCCGGACACTCTGGCGTGGTGGCATACGACCGAGGCGCTCTCCGACGACAGCATGGAGGGGCGCGATACCGGGACGGCTGCCTACCAGCGGGCGGCGGACATGGTGGCCGCGCGGTTCAAGGCGGCGGGGCTGCAGCCAGCGGGGGAGAATGGCAGCTACTTCCAGACGGTGAAGATGCACCAGGTGGACGTGACTCCGGCGGGCACGAGCTTTGCCGTGCAGGGGCCGAACAGCGGGTTTGAGCTGGAGTTTCTGCAGCAGATCACGATTGGGGCGAGCGCGGCGTTGCCGGCGAGCTTCGAGGGGCCGATGACCTTCCGAGGGTACTGTGGCAAGGAGGCGATGGCCGACATCGCTGGCAAGGTGGTGGTGTGCTTTGGGACGCAGCGCGAAGGGCTGCCCAGCGGCGGCGAGCGGACGGCGAATGCGCGGGCGGGACATGCCGTGGCGATCATCAACGTGGATGATCCATACTTTTCCATTGAGCCGCCGCGGTGGCCGTTTGCCTATGCGCGCAGCGTGACGCTGGTGACCGGGAAAGAGCGGCCAGCAGGGCCAACGCTGCCTGCAATGCGGATCAGCGCGGACGCGTTTACGCGGCTACTGGCAGGGAGCAAGCAGGATGCGGCGGCGATCCTGAAGACGGGCGGGAGCAAGCAGCCGCTGCCGAGCTTTGAGATTCCGGGCGTGTTCAGCGCTCACATCCACACAAGCCAGAAGGAGATCAGCAGCCCGAATGTGCTGGCGGTGCTGCCGGGGAGCGATCCCAAGCTGAAGGACGAGTATGTAGTGGCTGCGGCGCACCTGGATGGGTATGGGTTTGGCACGCCGGTGAAGGGCGACAACCTGTACAACGGCACTCTGGATGATGCGGCGTATGTGGCGCTGCTGATCCAGATGGCGGACGACATAAAGGCGGGCAGGCTGCCCGCGCCGAAGCGGAGCCTGCTGCTGTGCGCATTTACAGGCGAGGAGAAGGGGCTGTTGGGATCGCGGTGGTTTGTGGGGCACCCGACGGTGCCGCTGGCGCAGGTGGCGGCGGATGTGAACCTGGACCAACTGCGGCCGCTGTTTCCGCTGCACATTTTGACCGCCGAGGCGCTGACGGACACGACATTGGGTGAGACGGCAAAGGCCGTGGCCGCGCCGATGCACATAGAGATTCGTCCGGACCGCGAACCGGAGCGGCACCTGCTGTTTCGCGCGGACCAGGTTCCGTTTCTGGAGGCGCATGTGCCGGCGATCAGCTTCATCTTTGGCTACGACCCGGGGACCGATGCCGAGAGACGCTACCGCGAGTGGTATGAGGTGCGCTACCACCGTCCGCAGGATGATGTGACGCAACCGATGGACTTTGACGCAGCGCGGACGTTCGATACGTTCTTCTACCGGCTGGTAGACGCGATTGCGGATGCTCCGGTGCGGCCGAAGATTTTGCCGGGGAGCCAGTTCGCGGCGAAATAGGGGATGTATAGGAAGATTCTGGATATTAGGAAAGTTTTGTAATATGGCGAATCTTCCTATAATGAGCCGTGAACTTTTCCCATAGGATTTTGCCCGACTTTCTGGTGATGGAAGTCCCGCCGTTCATTGTGGGCGTTCATCGTGTTTTCACTAGTCGGCATTGTCTTCTTTTCTGTACGAGCCGAAACGGAGAATGATGCAGCAAGCAGGCAGCAGACGAGCTTCGGAACTGTTTTTCAGTGTGAACTGCGTGGGCGGGGAGCAGATAACTACTGTCACTACAGATTTCTAGTGGGTGACGCGCAGCACTTGGGTGTCAGCAAAGCAGCGAGGGAAGTTGGGTTCGGCCAAACTGTAGAGGTCTACTACGACTCCCGATACCGTGAAACGAACGCGCTTGAGGACTTTTCTGAACGAAGCCGCGAGGATCGGCATTTCGTTTACTTCCTCCTGATCGCCTTTATCTCTGTCGTCACCTTTACTCTTTGGGACAGGGCCCCCGACCACAAGACTTCGGACGAGCAGACTCGTTGAAAACGCTATTTATCCGTTTGCTCTTCGGACCGCAGGTTGGAGTGGTTGACGGCTATGCGCTCATCGAAGATGTAGCAGTCACCGTTCCAGCGGCTGTTTGCTGGTGGGGTTTGTTCGAGGTAGCGCAGGATGCCGCCGCGCAGGTGATAGACCTCCGGGAAGCCGAGTTGCAGCATGTAGGCCGAGGCCTTTTCGCAACGGATACCGCCGGTGCAGAACATGGCGACCTTCGTATGCTGGGACGGGTCGAGGTGCTCGGTAACCCAGCCGGCGAAGTCGGAGAACTTGTCGAGCGGCGGTGTGACCGCCCCGGCGAAGGTGCCGATCTCGGTCTCGTAGGTGTTGCGGGTGTCGAGGAGGAGGACGCTGGGGTCGGCGACGAGGGCGTTCCAGTCGGTGGGGTCGACGTAGGTGCCGGGGCGGGTTGGGTCGACGGGGTCCTCGGCGCGGAAGGTGATGATCTCGCGCTTGCGTTTGAACTTGAGGCGGCGGAAAGGCGGCTTTTCGGCCGTTGAGAACTTGACTTCGGCGCGCTGGAGGCCGACGCGCTCGTTGAGTAGAGCGAGGAAGCGGTCGATCATTTCTTCGGAGCCCGCCATGGTGCCGTTGACGCCCTCGGGCGCGAGCAGGGTGGTGCCGCGGAGGTCGGTGAGGGCAAAGGTGCGGTGCAGCTCGTCGCGCAGGCCCTGCGGGTCGGCCAAGGCGAGAAAGCGATAGAAGGCGGCAACGGTGTACATGCTGTCCTTCAGTTTAGTGGAAGCGAGTTTCGTGGAAGCATCGGGCAGGCTATCGCTCTCGTTTGAGACAATAGAGGGGACAAGCTCTACCGCTCGTAAAGGAAAGCCCCACCGCCCGCAATGGATATTCTGACCCCCTGGCTGCGCTCGTACCTGCCCGCGCTCGATGTGACCGATGCTCAACTTGCTGAAGACCTGACCCTGCGCGGTATCGCCGTGGAAGGGACGTTTCCGCTGGAGGGCGGGGGGACTCGGTATGAGATGGACATCACCACGAACCGCGTGGATGCGATGAACCACTATGGCGTGGCGCGTGAGGTGGCGGCGATCTATAACGTGGCGCTGAAGCCGATTGCGGAGACCGCGGCCGTGGCGGCGAATGTTGAGGGCGCGGCGTATCCGGTGCGGATTGAGGCGCAGGACCTTTGCGGGCGGTTTACGGCGCGCGTGGTTCGTGGCGTGGCGGTGAAGGCTTCGACGGGCAAGATTGCCGAATACTTCAGAGCACTGGGGCAGAAACCGATCAGTGGGCCGGTGGATGTGACGAACTTTGGCTGGCTCGCGATGGGGCAGCCGACGCATGTGTTCGACCTGGATACGCTGGAGGGCGCGATTGTGGTGCGTCGTGCGAAGGCCGGGGAGCGGCTGCGGCTGCTGGATGGCAGCGATAAGGTGCTGGTGGCTGACGATCTTGTGGTGGCCGATGAGAAGAAGGCGCTGGCGCTGGCGGGCGTAATGGGCGGGTGGGAGTCGCGTGTGACGGAGGCGACGAAGAACATTCTGGTGGAGGCCGCGTGGTTCGATCCGGCGGCGATTCGTGCGAGCTCGCGGCGGCATGGGCTGCATACGGATGCGAGCCACCGGTTTGAGCGTGGCGCGGACTTTGCGGCGGCTCCGCTGGCAAACAATCTGGTGACTCGGCTGGTGGTGGAGCAGGCGGGCGGCGAGGTTGCGGGGCCGATGACGGATGTGGTCATTCCTGCGCTGGCGGCGAAGACCGCTGACCGTGCGCCGATTGCGCTGCGCGTGAGCGAGGTGCAGCGGCATCTGGGGACGACTGCCGATGGTGCGGGCATCCGTGAAGAGATTGTGGCGCGGTATCTGACGGCGCTTGGCTGCTCGCTGACGGAGACCGCGAAGGGTGCGTATGCGGTGAAGCTGCCGAGCTGGCGGCTAGACCTGGAGCGCGAGATCGACCTGATTGAAGAGGTCGCGCGCGTGTATGGCTACAACAAGTTTGCAAATACGCTGCCGACGTTTACAGGCACGGTCGTGGAGCTGCCGCAGGCGGCGGCGGAGAGTGCGATTCGGACGACGCTGCGGGCGCTGGGGTATAGCGAGGCGATCTCGAGCACGTTCTGCGCAGCGGAAGAAGCGGCTGCGTTTGCGAGTGCGCCCGCGGTGGCGCTGGGGAATCCGCTGAGTGCTGAGGCGGGGATGCTGCGGCCGGCGCTGACGCCGGGAATGGCGACGATGCTGGCGCATAACCTGCATCGCGATGTGACGACTGTGCGGTTGTTTGAGATGGGGACGGTCTTTACGGGCTCGACGGCGAAGGTGAACGAGCATGTGGGGCTGTCGCTGGGACTTACTGGCGATGCGCGCGCGACCGCACTGTACAAGGCGGAGGACGCGCTGTTTTATGAGCTGAAGGGCACGCTGGAGGCTGTGCTGGCGAAGTTTGCGGGCGTGGTGACTCTGGATGCGCAGGAGCTACCGGCGTGGGTCGCGGCTGGGCGCGGCGCTCGGGTGCTGCTGGATGGCGCGCCGGTGGCGGTGTTCGGCGAGCTGGCAGCAGCGGAGGCGCAGAAGCGGAAGTTGCGGCAGACAGTGGCGATGGCCGAGGTGAATGCGGCGGCGCTGCTGGAGCGCGCGCTAAGGCAACCGGTGTCGCAGGAGATCTCACGATACCAGGCGGTGGAGCGCGACTTCTCGTTTGTGTTTCCGGACAGCGTACGGTGGGAGGCGATTGAGGCCGCGGTGCGTGGGCTGGGGGTTGCCGAGTTACAGAGCGTGGCGCCGGTGGAGATCTTCCGGGATGCGAAAGGCAAAGCTATCGCGGCGGGGAGCTATTCGCTGCTGACGCGGGTGGTGTTCCAGTCGACGGAGCGGACGCTGGCGGAGGAAGATTTGACGGGGAGCTCGGCGCGGATTGTGGTGGCGCTGACGGGGCTGGGTGGCGTGCAGCGCGCATAGCGCCACGGATATCTCCGCCTATTTCCCGAAGTGCTTCCTGGCGATCGTTGCTACCCGCTCGCCGAGGTACTCTGCCGTCTTCACGTCGCCAACCGAAGGCGATACCTCCGGCGCGACGCTGAAGCTGGATGCCATCGCCCCTATAAACGCGCCCGAGCGGTTGATGTCATCTGCCTTCGGGCCATGCTCGTCATACACATTTGGCGGCAACAGTCCCAGCGAAACCCAGATCATTCCATGCTGCGACGCCAGCACGACCAGCCCCACCAGCGTGTTCAGCTTGTCGCCGGACATCGATCCCGAGGTCGTAAAGCCCGCCGCCAGCTTATCCTGCCACGTGCGATGGAACCAGCGTCCTGCCGAGGCCTCCGCAAACGCTTTGAAGGCAGACGACATGCTGCCCATGTACGTCGGGGAACCGAAGATGATCGCGTCCGCCTCGTCCAGTACCGCCCATGCGGGAGCATCCTGCTCCAGGTCCTCGACCGCGATCAGCTCTACATCGTCGCTCGCCTGCTTTGCGCCGCGCTCCACCGCTTCGGCCACCTTCCTGGTGTGCCCGTTCATGCTGTGATACACGATTGCAATCTTCGCCATGACTCCGTCGCCTCCACGCCCAGGGGGATTCACCTAGATACCCCCTGCCGTTCTCAACAGATTATCCGCTGCATAGCTCGATATACTTCGCTCAAATGTGAAATCTCGAATGGAGATTTCCAACGTTGATTTGAACGATTGAGTTCTTCCGCTTTGCACCACTTTCCCGAGGAGTCGGCCCCGATGTCTGCAGCTACCGTGACCCCAGAGAACCCAACGGCCGTTCCTACCGTGTCGATCGATGAGTTTCAGGCGCTCGAGCAGCGAGTGCTGCAGACCGTCGAACTGATCAAGATGGAGCGTGCTTCGCGAGCGGCGTTTGAGGCTGAGGCCGTGGCTGCGCGAGCGGAGGTGACCGCCGCAGAGGCCCTCATCGCTGAAACACATGCGAAGCTCGACGAGCTGGGCGCGGCAGTGGCGGCGAAGGACGAACAGATTGCGACGCTGCGCGAGCAGTTGACCGCGAGCGGCGCGGCGAGCCAGCAGGAGCTGGAAGGGCTGCATCGTGAGCGCGATGCGACACGACAGCGTGTGGAGAAGATGCTGGCGACGCTGGACGAACTTCTGTAGTCAACAGGTAGTCAACAAGGGCCTGGCTTACGGAACCACGCAGGACGCATCCAAGTAAAAAGCAGGACAGAGCAGGAGCAGCATTGGCAAAGAAACAACAGACCGAGACACCGCAGGCAAGCCTGCCGATGACAGCGGCGGAGCAGTCGCGTGCAGAGTTGGCGGCGCGGGACGCTGGCGCGGTGGTGGTGGAGATCTACGACCAGGTGTATCAGCTCTCGGGTACGGACCCGATGTATATTCAGCGGCTGGCGGCGCTGGTGGATGCGCGGATGCGGGCTATCTCCGCGCATGGGGCGACGGTGGATTCGCTGCGCGTGGCGGTGCTGGCGGCGCTGAACATCGCCGACGAGATGCTCTCGACGCAGGCACGGCACGACCGGCTGGCGGCGACGATGAACCATGCGACGTCTTCGGTGCATGCGAATGTGCAGTCGCGCACAGGCTCGCTGATGGACATGCTGGACGAAGTGCTGGACAGCCGCAAAGCTGGCTGAGAAGCCGACGACCTTACGGGACAGGCTTCTGCATTGGACCAACCACTCCCATTTGCACGTTATCGACAGGAACTTCGCGAACGCCACTGTGGTCGGCGATGATGTCATGCACGCCGAAGCGGAAGAAGTAGCTGCCCTTGGCGGGCACGGCGATGGTCTGTCTAATGCTGGCGCCTCCCTTCATCAACAGGCCCAGCGATGCCGACGGCACATCGAACTTGCTGGTCGTGGAGATGGAGTTTACCTTCTCGCCTTTCTCGTCGTAGACAATGGTGACGAACTGCAGCTCGCCATGCTTCAACCCCTCAGGCGTAGTCGATAATTGCAAGGTGTGCGCGTCGACTCGATAGAGGACGGCGTAGTTTCGATAAGGTTTTTTCTGTGCTTCCTCGCTGAGAAAATTGCCGGGAGGACGAGGGGTATCCTTCTCTAGCTTTTGCGTGCCTGCGCCGGGTGTAACGCTGATGGAGAAGAGCACCTCCGTTGGCGGAATGGCGCCGAGCGCCATGGAAGTACTGAAGCTACCGCGCGGACCTGCCGTGATCGTTACGGGCTCATAGGAAGACTCTGTCTGCGTCATGGAAGCTTTTGCTGCAGCATTCTTCTGCTGGGCGACGCGCTGCTTCTGCCGGGCGGTCTCATTACGCGCAAAGTAGCCGTGGCGGTACTCAAGCTGCAGACCCGACCGTGATAACTCGATCTTGATGGTGCGGTGTTTGCCGTCCCAGTTTTTGTTGCTGGGCGTGTACGCGAGCGTGTAGTAGTTGGCGCTGCTGTCGATCACCTCGGCAACGGCCTGCTTCAGGCCGTTCGTGTTGTAGAAAGCTTTGCCGCCTGTCCTTGCGGCGATCTCGTCGATGTCGGCGTGATCGTAGAACCGGCTGTTCACAAATGCGTTGTGCTGTGCCATGGTGGGCCCGCGGCTGTTGGCAGCGCTGAAGCCCGGGTCAGTCTCCAGGCCGCGCGCGTCGATGGGATAGACGGCCACCTTGTTCAAGGAGAGCGCGTCGGTGGTGTCGGAGATCTCGGAGATGAAGTCTTCGGTGTCGGGAAACGGGCTGCCGAGGCCGCCGCCCCAAAACGATCGAGGGATGGAACCGCTGAACCAGATGAGATTTTTGCGACCGGGAAAACCGGCAAGATAGCGGCCCATGGATCGCAGGCCGTCCACGAGATCGTCCTGCCGAATTTTTTGCGGCACCCAGCCACGTTGGCGCGCCGAGATCGCAGCAACACTCGGGTCCGCGCGTTTGCTCTCCAACGCCTTCAGAAGTACCTCCGGATCGGCGGTGAACCCCTGCACAAGATGGACACCATCGTTGAGTTCAAAGATGGCGATCTGATTGCCCGGCGGCAGCGTCTTCATCAGACTCACGAGCTGTTGACGGACATACTCCTGCACCAGTGGCGGGTTGTTCGCTGCATCGATCAGGACCACCGTCCATGAATCGCTGCCACCGGCGGGAACGTAGTCCGTGAAGTAGTTGGGCGGATACTTCGGCAGTGGGGCCGCCGCAGTGGGAGGCGGCGTGCGCTCACGAAAGCTCTGAACCTGTTGCGGCACGCCGTCTTCAGTAAGAATGAAATCGGATTTTGTCAGCCCATGCACGGGCTTGCCAGAGGTGTCCGTCACGACGACGTCGAGCACAACGGCGCGCACGGTTGTGGTGATGTCTGGAGCAGGTGAGGCCACTTGCGGCGCGGCGGTGCTGTCCTGCGCGGCGACGACAGGGGATACAAGAAGTGGAAACAACAGCAGGCAAAGCGTGCTCAGTTTCATCGCTCTCTCCCAACAGGGTTTGAGGACGAGTATGCAGGTTGCGTCCAGAAAAGGCACGTAAATTGTTTTAGCGGCCTTCGTCAAGTTGCACTCAAGCGAGGTTCCCGTTAGCATCCAACTCAGACGACCGGCCTGCGAAGCAGGTGGCGTGAATACCGCAGGTTGAACCAATACTCTTTGAACAGGGTCCTGGCTCGTATAAATGGCTCGGTGTGCTATGTCCGCCAGTCCGGAAAGCCTAAAGAGCCACGGCTAGGGCCCACCGCTTATTAGCGGGTTCACCTGCGCCTCACGGCACGGCCAAGTGGGTCGGTCTTCTTATAACTTCAGCCGGTCGGTCCTCTTCTCTTCAAAGCGTATCCTCAAAGAGGAATGCTCTCTGCTCTTACATTCGCACTGGTGCCTGGGGTGGTCCGCGTTGGACACATCCGCGTGTCGGTGTTTGGATTTATCGCCGCGGCCGGGCTGATTGCCGCGATCTGGTTGAGCCAGTACGCCGCTCGCTGGGCAGGTGTGGCCGCGCAGAAGCTATGGGACGCCGGCGTGTTCGCGGTATTGGCGGCGTTTGTTAGCTCGCGGGCCGTGCTGGTGGCGGGCGATCCGAATGCGTTTCTGCACTATCCGCTGCTGGTGTTGAGCTTGCCTTCGCTGACCTATGGCGGCGTGGGGCTGACGGCGGTGGCGGTGCTGGTGTACCTGCGGGTGGTGAAGCTGCCGCTGCGGGCTACGCTGGATGCGTGGACTGCGCCAGCGATGGTGCTGGGTGCGGTGCTGGCGCTGGCGCATTTTGTGGAGGGCACCGATGCGGGCATGCCGACCTCGCTGCCGTGGGGCGTGCATACGCCGGGCGACACGATCTTTGGGCGCGTGCAGCCGGTGCAGATTTACCTGCTGCTGGCGGCGCTGCTGATTGGGCTGGATGCGCTGCGTGTGCTGCGGCAGCGGCATCCGATGGGGCTGGTGGCCGCGCGCGGGCTGCTGTTTGGCGGCCTGAGTTTCTTTGTGCTGGACATGCTGGCGCAGCCGACGGATACGCAGGGCGGCGCATGGCTCGATCCGGGGCAGTGGGTGGCGTTGGGATGTATTGCAGCGGGCTGTGCGATGTTGATGATGCTGTTGCCTGCACGAGCGCGGGCTGCGAGTTTTGCGATCGAGATGGACGAGACGAATGTGAAGGAGCACGTGTAGATGCCCAGTAAGAATATGTTGCCGAAGGGCCAGCGGCGACGCAGCGTGAAGGCCGAGTATCGGGCGCAGCGGACGCTGGCGCAGGAGAAGGAAGCCGAACGCAAGGCCGCCGAGGCCGACAACTTCGACGAGGCTCTGCACGAGGCGGAGACCGAGTTGCTGGCGACGGCGGATTTTATGGAACCCGAGCTGACGATGGAAGAGCGCATCGCGACCAACAACTGGTTCACGACCAAGGGCGCGTCAGGCTCGAAGGTAGCGGCGGAGACCCATGCACCGCCGCGCTATGCGAACCCCTACGCGCAGTTGGCAGAGGAGCGGCCTGAGGTGCCGGTGCTGGAGGACCTGGACGCCGATGAAGAGGGCGTGCGAACGCTGACGGTCGCCGAGGTGGCGAAGGGGATGCGCCTAGATGCGTACCTGGCGAAGGCGCTGCCGGAGATAAGCCGGGCGCGGGTGACACTGCTGATCGACAACGGGCAGGTGACGCTCGATGGCAAGACGGCGAAATCGAGCTACAAACTGAAGGGCGGCGAGATCGTAGAGATTGAGGGCGACCCACGGCCCGCGCCGATGAATGCGACGGCAGAGGACATTCCGCTGACGATTGTGTATGAGGACGATGATCTCGCCGTGATCGACAAGCCGGCAGGGATGATGGTGCATGCGGGTTCCGGCTCTGCGGAGCACAATAGTGGGACGCTGGTGAATGCGCTGCTGTTCCATCTGGGCAAGCTGTCGAAGGTGGGCGGAGACCTGCGGCCGGGGATCGTGCATCGGCTGGACAAGCAGACGAGCGGGCTGATTGTGGTGGCGAAGAACGATGTGACGCACCGCAAGCTGAGCGAGATGTTCAGTGAGCGCGAGCTGCGGAAGGTATATGTGGCGCTGGTGCATGGGCACATCGCGGAGGACGAAGGCACAGTGCGGCTGGCGATTGCGCGCGATCTGGTGCGGCGGACTCGCATGACGACCAAGCGGGCGGGTGGACGGAATGCTGTTTCAAACTGGCGTGTGCTGGAGCGGCTGGAGACGCCCTATGGGCCGTTCACGCTGGTGGAGGTCCACATCGAGACAGGCCGGACGCACCAGATCCGCGTACATATGCAGGCGATTGGACACTCCGTGGTGGGCGACTTTCTGTATGGCGCGCCGCATTTGATCCAGCCGCTGAAGTCGGCAGTGAAGCGCGAGCCGCTGGAGCTGGAGCGGAACTTTTTGCATGCGGCAGAGCTGGAGTTTGAGCATCCGCGGACGGGCGAGGCGCTGGCGCTGCGCGCGGAGCTGCCGGAGGATCTGACCGGCTTTCTGAAGCAACTACAGGAAGAATAGAGGCCATTGTGACCGCATAGCGTGCACACTATTTGCAATCGTGTCTGCGGTACCCCACGAAGAGCATCAAACGGAGCCGCATCTGAAGGGGCTCCACGGACGCTGTAGGTTGTGGTATCTGTTCGACTTCCATTGCTTTGCACGTCTCACGTTGTACCGTGCGCGTCTTGACCGATGATCTTTGTGGCTTCGGTCGGGACACGAGCGGAGGTTGAGCCTACGCGGGGCACCTGTGATGCCCGCGAATTGGTAGGATGTGAGGATGAAGATTCGCACTACGGCGCGGTTGGCCTTGTTGGCCGTGCTTGGCACCCTCACCGCGTCCCAGGCCCTGGGCCAGACACCGCAGAAGCAGACGGCCCCGCCTTCACTGCAACCCTCAACGAACCAGACGCCGCAGGCCGTGCCCGGACTGACGGTCTACTCGCGCGAAGTCGACCTGATTTTTACCGTGACGGACAAGCATGGCGCGTTCGTGACCGGCCTGCAGCAGCAGAACTTCGGCCTGCTGGACGATGGGCGTCCGCCGGAGCGCGTGGTGCAGTTCAAGCAGCAGACGAACCTGCCGCTGCGCGTCGGCATCATGATGGACACGTCGTCGTCGATCCGGCAGCGATTCCAGTTTGAGCAGCAGGCAGCAACGGACTTTCTGCTGCAGGTGCTGCACCCCGCGGACCGCGCGTTCGTGGAGGGCTTCGACGTGCAGACGGACGTGAGCCAGGACTTTACCAACCGCATCGACCTGCTGGACACAGGCATCCGGCGGCTGCGGCCGGGCGGCGGCACGGCGCTGTTCGATTCTCTGTACAAGACGTGCCGCGACCAGATGCTGACGCTGCAGCAGGACATCTCCGTGCGCAAGGCGCTGGTGCTGGTGTCGGACGGCGACGACGACTACTCGCGCGCGACGGAGACGGACGCAATCAAGATGTGCCAGCGCGCGGAGACGATCGTGTACACGATCAGCACCAACACCGGGCCAAGCCGCGACAAGGGCGACGACGTGCTGCAGCAGGTCGCCGACGCGACAGGCGGGCAGGCGTTCTATCCGACGCGCATCGACGATGTCGCGATCGGCTTCCACAACATCGAGGTCGAGCTGCGCAGCCAGTACTCGTTGGTGTACATCCCGGCGGACTTCAAGCAGGACGGCAGCTTCCGAACGATTTATCTGCAATGCTTGGACCCGCGGTACTCCGTGCGCGCGAAGAAGGGGTACTTTGCGCCAAAGCCGCCGGAGTAAAGACAAGAGCGTAGAAGAGGCGAAACGGGCTGCTGGCTGCGGCCCGTTTTTGTTTGCTCGCTGGTTGTGCCGACCGTGGCAAGGCGCAACTTTTCGGCCCGAGAACCGTTCTAAATGACCAGCGAGGACTCCCCGATGAAACTGCTGCTTCCCTGCACTCTTCTTGCATTGACTCTGCCGCTGGCCGCGCAGCAGCCGCCCGGTGTGAACGAGATGCTGCAGGGGCTGGTCTCGCAGCAGGCGACGCACACGGCGTTTACCTTCGACCGCGATATGCTGGCCGCCGCGGACGGGCTGATGAACATCCCCGACAATGCGCTGAACAGCATTACGGTGGAGAACTATCGCTACCACGAGCCGGCATTCTATATCCCCGAGAACATGGCGGCGCTGAACGCTGCCTACAACGCCGCGGGCTACAAACACCTGGTGGAGCAGCATGTAGACGCGCGCGATGCGGCGATGCCGCGCGGCACGCTCGCCGACCTGTGGCTGCACAACAACGGCACGCAGATCGACAGCGTTGTGGTGCTGCTGCGCACGCCGCACCAGATGTCGGTGATCGACGTGACCGGCTCGCTGCGGCCGCTGGATCTGGTGCATTTGTCCGGGCACTTCGGCATCCCGAAGGTAGACCCCGGCGCAGTGATGGTGCCTGCGCCGCCGGGCAAGTAAAGCTAGTAGCCGTAGCGCTCGACTTCGCCGAGGAGCGCGAGCTTGCGCTCGGGTGAGAGGAAGCTGGCTTCGACGGAGTTCGCCGCGAGTTCGCGCATCTGTTCGAGCGAGAACTCGAAGAACTTGTGTACGAGCAGGTACTCATCGAGCAGGTTGGCTCCGAAGAACGGCGGGTCGTCGGAGTTGATGGTGATCATGAGGCCTTCTTCGAAGTAGCGCTTGACGGGGTGCTCTGCGAGCGCCACGCAACAGCCGGTGCGCAGGTTACTGGTGACGTTGAGTTCGAGCGGCACCTGCCGCTCGGCGAGCACGCCGATGAGGTCCTCATCCTGCGCGGCGGTAAGTGCGTGGCCGATGCGCTCTGCGCCAATGTTGACGGCGGCCCAGACGCTCTGAGGGCCGGTGGATTCGCCGGCGTGGCAGGTGAGGCGCAGGCCGTTGGCTTTGCACTCGGCGTAGAGCTCGCGGAAGTCCTGCGCGGGGCCGCGGGCCTCGTCGCCGCCGATGCCGATGCCGACGACGCTGGGGTACTGCTGCTTCAACTCGGCGGCCTTCTTGAAGACGCGCGCGCACTCCTCAAGCCCAAAGTGGCGGACGGCGTCGATGATCCAGAGCAGAGAGATGCCGAAATCGCGCTCGCCGCGCTCGCGCCCACGCTCGATAGCGGCCATCACGGCGTCGACGTCGAGCCGCTTGAAATAGTAGAGGATGCCGACGGAGATGTAGGCTTCAGCGTGGCGCACGCCTTGCGCGGCGAGGTCACGGAGCATGTTGTAAGTGATGGTCTCGTAGTCGTCGGGCGTGTGCAGGCGCTCGGTGACGGCCTTGAAGCTCATGAGGAAGCTGGGAAAGTCGGTGTAGGTGTAGACCTGCTTCGCGGCTTCGAGGGTGAGCGGCTGGGGGTCGTTCTTGCGCGAGAGCTCAACGAGAGTTTCGGGTGTGATGGAGCCTTCGAGGTGCAGATGCAGCTCGGCTTTAGGGAGCCCGCGGAGCCAGGCTTCGGCGTCGATGGAGTCCAGTTGCGTCTTCCGTGCCATCGTTCCAGTGTAGTCTCTCAGGGTGTGGCATTGCCCACGCGCTCCTGTCTTGCCAAATGGCAAAATGAAGAGGACAATTGGCGTATGACGGTTGCAGCGATTACGGCGGTTCTCGGCGGCAGAAAGATCCTGAAGCGCAGGGTCGAATCTGACCGCGAGCTCACCCAGCTTACCCGCGAAGGCGTTCCCGTCGGCGCGCTTACACTGCTGGCTAGCGAGCTTGCGTTAGACCGCAGGACCCTCGCACGCGTGATCGGCATCTCCGACCGCACACTGAGTCGCCGTCTCGCTAAAGACGAGCGTCTCTCTGCTGAAGAGAGCGACCGCGTGGTCCGCGTTGCCCGCGTCGTTGCGATGGCGACAGACACACTGGGATCGCCAGCCAAAGCCTCAAGCTGGCTCCAATCACCGAACATGGTCCTCGATGGCCAGGCCCCGTTGGACTTGCTTGACACCGATTCCGGCACACGCTCCGTGGAGACGGTTCTGGGGCGCATTGAGTGGGGAATCTATAGCTGATGCGCGTGTGGAGGCTCGTAAGAGAGCGACATGCCACAACGGCATTCTCCGGTGAGGGCGCTCGCCTCTTTAGTGGGCGGTGGAACTCCGCCGGAACCTCGATGGTCTATACCTCACTTTCCCTATCGCTGGCCGTCGTCGAGGTCTTCGTACACCTGAACAAGAGCCAGGCACCAGACGATATGGTATCGGTGGCAGCAGATCTGCCCATCGATGCAACGTACATGGAAGAGGAGAAAACTGCCATGCTTCTCCGCCTTCCATCCGACTGGCGGCGCGAAGGTCACCGAGAACTCCAGCAGATCGGTGACGATTGGATCGCTTCAAAGCAGTCGCTTCATCTCCTCGTTCCATCCGTGGCAGTTCGCGGTGAGTGGAATGTGCTAATCAACCCGCTGCATCCCGACGCCAAAAAAACCAGCATCGTCGCAACAGAGCCGTTCCACTTCGACGAGCGCATGTTCAAGTAGTAGCGACGAACACTACTCCCCCTGATAGAACTCGCTGCGTTTGCGGCTGTAGAAGTAGTAGACGACGAGGCCGATGACGAGCCAGATGAAAAATCGTTCCCAGGTGCGGACGGGGAGACCGGCCATCAGCAGCAGGCAGAAGGCGATGCTGAGTACCGGAACCACCGGGCCGAAGGGGACGCGGAAGCCGCGGTGACGATGGGGGTCTTTGGCGCGCAGAACAAGGACGCCGATGGAGACCAGCACGAAGGCGAAGAGCGTGCCGATGTTGGACATCTCGGCGAGGGTGCCGACGTCGAAGAGGCCAGACGGGATCGCCACAAGGATGCCCGCGACGACAGTGGCGAACCATGGCGTGCGGAAGCGCTTGTGCACGGCGCTGAACTTGTCCGGCAACAGACGGTCGCGGGACATGGCGAACCAGATGCGCGCCTGGCCGTACTGGCCGACAAGGATCGAGGAGATCATGCCGAGGATGGCGCCGAACAATACCGCCAGCCGCACCCAGTGCAGGCGGTGCGCGCCGGGTTCGAGCGCGACGCGCTTGAGGGCGTTGACCACGGGAGCGCCATCGCCGGCGACCGACTGCCAAGGGACGAGGCCGGTGAGCGTGGCCGCCACGCCGATGTACAGGATGGTGCAGACGATGAGCGTGGCGATGATGCCGATGGGGACGTCGCGCTGCGGCTTCTTGCACTCTTCGCTGGCTGTGGAGACGGCGTCAAACCCGATGTAGGTGAAAAAGATAATCGACCCGCCGGCGAGGATGCCGGACCAGCCGTTGGGCGAGAACGGATGGTAGTAGCGTGGGTGGATGAAGCTCATGCCGAAGAAGACGAAGGTGAGGATGGCGGCGATCTTGATGAGCACCATTGCATTGTTGGTGCGCGACGATTCGCGGATGCCGAGCACAAGCAGCACGGTGAGAAAGAGGACGATAAGGAACGCGGGGATATCGAAGCCGTGGTGCCAGCCGGGGCCGTAGATGTCTTTACCGGCGAGGTCTTGCAGGCCGAGCGGCAGATACGCGGGCGCGAGCCACTTGGGGCTTAATCGCAGGCCGAACCAGTCGAGCGCGTCGACCAGGTGCGCGGCGAAGCCGACGGAGACGCTCATGTTGGCGAAGGCGTACTCCAGGATGAGGTCCCAGCCGATGATCCAGGCGACGAGCTCGCCCATGGTGGCGTAGGAGTAGGTGTAGGCGGAACCCGCGATGGGGATCATGCTGGCGAGCTCGGCATAACACAGGCCGGTGAGCGCGCAGACGATGGCGACGAGGACGAGCGAGACAACCAGTACTGGGCCCGCGCCGGGACGGCCTGCGACGGCTCCGCTGGTGTGGTGCAGCAGGCCGACGATGAGGTCGATGACCGGCGACTCCGAGATTTTAACCGTCTGCGCCGGGTTGCCGCCGATGGCCGTGCCGATGACAGTGAAGATGCCCGAACCGATGACGATGCCGACGCCCATCGCGGTGAGCGAGATGGGGCCGAGCGTCTTCTTGAGCGCGTGTTCGGGGCGCTCGGAGTCGGAGATCAGTTTGTCGATGGACTTGGTGGCGAAGATTTGTCGGGGCTGGCTTGGAGAAGGCAGGGCGCTCGGTCCTCGTCAGTGGATTTGTCGCACGATGATTCCCTGATTGTAAGCGGCGATTCATCTGGCGCAAACGGCAGTGTCACAAAGTTTCGGGCGATGACAACGAAACGGGCAGAGCCGAAGCCCTGCCCGCTGTTGATGCTAAAGCCTTCGCTATCTTTCTATCGCTTGGACTGGCCGCGTGCAGCCTTCTTGACCTTCTGTTTGTTCTCGCCGCGGGCGCCGGTGCGGGGGCCTTGGGGGCGGCCTTCTTGCGTGCTGCGCGCTTTACCTTCTTGCGCTCATCCTTATCGGTAATCGACTTTGTGTTTGCCATAGGTCTTCTCTCTTTTTTCTAAATCGGAATCTCGCCGGCGTGTTTTGGAAGGGAAAGAAGCGTGGCTGTTGCTAGCGCGCGGGCTTCCTACAGTCGTTCCAGCTGGGCGAACTTTTCGACCAGCTTCTTCATGCCGTGACCACTAAATTGTACTGTAATCTTGGCATCTTCACCTTCGCCTTCGCGGGCGAAGATGATGCCTTCGCCATATTTGGGGTGGCGGACGCGGATGCCCTTGCCCAGGCCGGTCTTGCCGGTGGGCGAGGCGACATCCAGCTTTGGGCGGCCTTTGAAGCCTGAACTGCCCTTGCCGAAGAAGGCTGCGGTGTTGTCGAGCGGGCCGCTGCCGCTGCGAGGCTTGCTGCCATAACGCTGCGAGGCGTAGCTGCGGGCGCCACCACCGCCCGGCTCCTGGCTCTCGTCTTCATACGAGTAGTGGCGTTCCCCACCATAGTCATCCCCGCCGCCGCGCCGCTGCGGGTACGGCGTAGAGTAGGCGCTCCCATAGCCCTTCGGCGAAAGGTCCTCGACCAGCCGCGACGGCACCTCTTCCAGAAACCGCGAAGCGATGGAGGACTCCGGCATGTCGCTGCCGTAGCGGCGGCGATAGCGCGCGCGGGTCATCACCAGCGTGTCCATCGCACGCGTCATGCCGACGTAGCAGAGGCGGCGCTCCTCCTCCATCTGTTCCGGGTCCTGCAGCGTGCGCGAGTGCGGGAAGAGGCCTTCTTCCATACCGGCGAGGAAGACGAGCGGAAATTCGAGGCCCTTGGCCGCGTGCAGCGTCATGAGCGTGACGCGCGCTTCCGCCGAGTACTGGTCGGCGTCGGAGACGAGCGCGGCATGGTCTAAAAACTCTGCCAATGTCTCCCCGCGAGACGTCGCATCCTGCGCGGCGTTGGCGAGTTCCTTCAGGTTCTCGATGCGCGAGAAGGACTCGGGTGTGGCTTCGTCCTCAAGCGCACGGATGTAGCCGGAGCGGTCGTTGAGGAACTTGATCAGCTCGGGCAGCGTGGCGGCATCACCGGGCTTGCGGAAGGCGGGGCGCTCGCTGGTTTCGCTGCGCACCTCTTCTGCTGCGATGCGCTTCAAGCGGTCGCGGATCTCGTCACTGGCAGAGCGCTTGAGCGGCACGGGAGCGAAGGGGTTGAGGCTCGCGGTGCCTGCTGCCGCGTTCTCCGGCGCGAGGGTGCTGATCTCTTCACTGGGGCCGAAGTCGAAGCCGAAGTTGAAGCTGGTATCGAAGCTTGTGTTGGCACCATCGTCGCTGCCGGTCATGGCAGGCGTGGGCTCGTCGTCGGTGGCGAAGCCGAAGTCGAACGTGGTGTTCTCGGCCTCGGTGTCGGCTGAAGCGGCGAGCGACTCGATGTATCCGGGCTCTTCCTCAGCAGGCGCGAGGAAGGCCACGACGTTGTCCGGGACTGTGCTCGCGGCGAGCGACTCAGCGAACGCTGGGCCGAGCATGGCACGCGCGTCTTCGATGAGCCGCTTGAATTTTTCAAGCGCTGCGAGCGTGCGCGCGGGCAGCAGCTTTTCCTCCATCGCGCGGCCGATCGCCTCCCACGTGCTGAGGCCGGTGGTGAGGGCGATGCGCTCGAGCGTCTCCATCGTGGTTTTGCCGATGCCGCGCGGCGGTGAGTTCACCACGCGTCCCAACGCGATGGAGTCGTGCGGATTTTGCACCAGCTTGAGGTAGCTGAGCATGTCCTTCACCTCGGCGCGGTCGTAGAAGCTGAAGCCGCCGACCATGTGGTACTGGATCTGATAACGCCGCAGCGCCTCTTCCACCAGCCGCGACTGCGAGTTGGTGCGATAGAGCACGGCGCAGCGCGGCAGGTCCTCACTGGAGCCGGCTTCGCGAATGTACTGCGCGATCCTATCCGCAATAAAGAGTGCTTCATTCTCGCCATCGGGGGCCTCGTAGTAGCCGATGAGCGAGCCGCCCTCACGCGAGGTCCAGAGGTTCTTGCCCTTGCGCTGCACGTTCTGCGCGACGACCGCGCTGGCGCCTTCGAGGATGACCTGCGTGGAGCGGTAGTTCTGTTCGAGGCGAATGGTCTTCGCGTTGGGAAAGTCTTTTTCGAACTCAAGGATGTTCTTGATGTCCGCGCCGCGCCAGCTGTAGATGGACTGGTCTTCATCGCCGACGACGCAGACGTTGCCGTGCTTGCCGAGCAGCTTCATCAGCTCATACTGCGGGCGGTTGGTGTCCTGGTACTCGTCGATGAGGAGGTACTTGTACTTGCGGTTGTAGCGCTCACGCACTTCGGCGGAGCTCTTGAGCAGACGCACAGTTTCGAGCAGCAGGTCGTCGAAGTCGAGCGCGTTGGCCTTGGCGAGCTCCTTTTTGTAGATCTCGAAGATGTGCGCGATCTTCTCCTCCAGCGGGTTCGTGGAGGCGAGGAAGTACTCCTGCGGGTCGATCATGTGGTTCTTGGCCCAGCTGATGCGGCCAAGAGCGACGCGGGGTTTGAGCTGCTTGTCGTCGATGCCAAGGCGCTTGAGCGCGGCTTTGACGACGGCCTGCTGATCGGTCTCGTCGTAAATGGCGAAGCTGCGCGTGAGACCTACGTTGCCGACACGCAGGGCTTCGATGTCGCGGCGCAGCACGCGCACGCAGAAGCTGTGGAAGGTGGCGATGGTGGGCTGCGCAAGCGTGGAGTGGCCGAGGATCTTCTCCACGCGCTCACCCATCTCTTTAGCAGCCTTATTCGTGAAGGTAACGGCGAGGATGTTGTCGGGCGAGACGCCGCGCTCCTCAATCAGGTACGCGATGCGGTGCGTGATGACGCGGGTTTTACCGCTGCCTGCACCAGCGAGCAACAGCACGGGCCCATCGACCGAGACGATGCCCTCGCGCTGTTGCGGATTCATGTTGGCGAGAAGATCGGGCACAACCTTCATTCTATCCGGCCTCGAAACGGACGGCGTTGTTGGACAGCGCGGCCTGTGGAACGTTAGCCAAGGAGCGATGAAATTTGCCTCAAATATGCGGACGAATTCTTTTCCCCTCTTCACACAATTCGCGGAACCAACGCAACAAGGCGTGCGTACGGTGTTGTGTAACGTGCTTCTCTGAACCATGGCAGAGCAAGCCTCAACCGTATACAGGAATTTGAAGTTCCTGCCATTTCAAGGAGTCGTGTTATGAAGTTCCACAGTGTTGCCGCCGCCACTCTCGCACTTGCAGTCTCTTTCTCTGGTGCCGCGTTCGCCGCACCCGCAACCAGCATCCATACACCTGTTCACGCCTTCTTTGGCAAGCCCCACACCGTGAAGGTTACGCTGCACAATGACGGACAGCAGCCGCTGACGCTGAAGGCCGGCGATCAGGAACTGACGCTGCAGCCCGGCAAGGAAGCAAACGTCAAGCTCGTTGAAGGTGACAAGGTCATCGCCGAGACAGCCAGCCCCGACCATGCGGCAGGATCGGTCATCCTCCAGGCCCTCGACACTCTGGATGGCGCTACGGTCCGCATCAAGTAATTGAGGCCCGCTCAGGAGCACCAGCAAAGTCGACACGTACAGCCCTACGCATGATGCCGGTACGCCCCGCATCGTGGGTAGGACTGTCCTGTTTTGCTCGCGGGATTTTCCTGTTCAGTTTCCGGTCTCTGGCTGCGGGCAAATAGAATCGGCCTATCGACATTGGGGAACCTCTTATCCCTGCGCTCACCGATGCCACAGCCTGCACACAGTTATGTTGGCCGTCTCGCGCCCTCGCCCACAGGGCTGCTGCACCTTGGGCATGCGCGAACGTTCTGGCGCGCGTTTGAGCGTGCTCGCGCTGCGGGTGGCAGGCTGTGGCTGCGTGATGAGGATCTGGACACGCAGCGGTCGAAGCCCGAGTTTGCTGAGGCAATGCGCGAGGACCTGCATTGGCTCGGCATCGAGTGGGACGACGAGTTGCGCCAAAGCCAGCGTGTGCCGATCTATCGCAACGCTGCCGAGCAGTTGGTGACGACAGGGTTGGCGTACCGCTGCGTGTGCAGTCGCAAAGACCTGCAGGCGGCCATGCAGGCCCCTCATGAGGACACGGACGAACCGGTCTACAACGGGCGCTGCCGTGAGAACAACACTGAACGAACATTCGATGCGGGCAGCAGTTATCGGCTGCATGTGCCTGACGGAGAGCGCATTGCGTTCGTAGACGGCCACTGTGGAGCGCAGAGCTTCCTCGCCGGTTGCGATGCGGAGGCCGACTTCGGTGACTTCCTGATCTGGCGCAAAGATGGGTTGCCGAGCTATCAGCTGGCGTGCGTGGTCGACGATGCTGCAATGGAGGTCACGGAAGTAGTACGCGGCGCGGACTTGTTGAAGTCGACGGCGCGGCAGATACTGCTGCAACGCGCGCTGGGGCTGCCGACGCCTGCGTACTACCACTGCGAGCTGATGCGCGACGAGGCCGGCGTGCGGCTCGCCAAGCGGCATGATGCGTTGAGCTTAAAAGCGCTGCGCGAATCCGGCCTGACATCCGGCCAGATTCGCGCAGGGTTTTGATGCGCAGCTACTCGTCGTCTTCGTCATCGGGGCCGCTGGCAGCCATCTTGCGCTGCACCTCTTCGGGCGTGGCCATCTTGAAGTCGGTTGGCGGCACGCCACCGGCGAGGTACTTCACGAAGTAGTCCCAGCGGCGGCGCATGATGTACGGCGCCATGGCGCCATAGCCATGATGGACATTGGGGACCATGATCATGTCGAAGTTCTTGTTGGCCTTCATCAGCGCTTCAACGACGAGCAGCGTGTTGCTGGGCGGAACGTTGTCGTCCATGGTGCCGTGCACCAGCATCAGGTGGCCCTTGAGGTCCTTGACGTAGCCCTGGTTGGCCTGCGCTTCGTAGTTGTCCTCGCCGTTAGGATCTATGTGTTCAAGGCCTGCCCAGCGCTCGTCCCAGTCGTCCTCGTAGTCGCGGTTGTCGTGGTTGCCGCTCTCGGACCAGCCGACTTTGAAGAAGTCGGGGAAGTGGAACATGGCCGACGCTGTGGCGTTGCCGCCGCCGGAGTGTCCCCAGATGCCGACGCGGTTGACGTCGATCCAGGAGTAGCGCGCGGCGAGGTCCTTGATGCCTGCAACCTGGTCGGGGATGGTGTCGTCGCCCATCTCCTGCGGCGTGGAGGAGTGCGCATCGTGGAACTCCTTGGAGCGGCCGGGATTGCCCATGCCGTCGATGCAGACGACAACGAAGCCGAGGTCGGCGAGCGCCTGCTCATCCCCCTTGGCCGCGGCAAAGCTGCGGCCCGAAAGCTCGCAGAGGCTTCCCTGCGGGCCGGGATAGACGTTATCGACAATGGGGTACTTTACATTGGGGTCGAAGTTCGTCGGCTTCCACATGATGCCTTCAAGCGGAGTAACGCCGTCGCGCGCCTTGACGGTAAAAGGAGTGGGCGGCTTCCAGCCAGTGGCGAGAAGCTGCGAGATGTCCTGATGAGCGAGCGTGACGAGCACCTTGCCGGTGTTGTCGCGCAGCACAGCGGTCTGCGGCGTGTCGATGGTGGAGTAGACATCGACGAAGGAGCTGCCGTCGTCCGACGGTGTGATGACGTGGTTGGCGTGCTCGGGCGTCAGAAGCTGCTCATTCTTGCCGTCGAAGTCGACGCGGTAGTAGTTCTCGAAGTAGAGGTCGTCGCCCTTCTCGCGGCCGACGGCGGTGAAGTAGACGACGCGGTGCTTCTCATCGACGTTGAGGATGTCGCTGATGGGGCCGTCGCCATGCGTGATCTGGTTCTTCAGCTTGCCAGTCTTCAGGTCGTAGAGATAGATCTGCGCGTAGTTGCTGCGCTCGGAGACCCAGAGGAATTCGTCGGAGGCCGGCAGATACTTCCAGTCGGTCTTCGACTGCCAGCCGTAGTAGGTGGGGACATGCTCGTGGTAGACGTCGCGAACGTCGCCGGTGGCGGTGTCGGCGACCTTCACCCACTCGTCCTTGTGGTCGCGCGAGGTGGAGACGAAGGCGAGGTGCGAGCCATCGGGCGAGAACTCGACATCGGTCCAGTGGCCGTCGCCATTGCAGCTCACGTCGTCGCACTCCATGCTGCGGTGCTCCAGCGGCGCGATCTTCAGGCGCACCATCTTCGCGGAGTCGACATCGAGGATGACAGGCTGGATCATCGTGACGTCCTTGTCGCCGACGAGAGGGTAGTGCCAGGCCTCAAGGTGCGGAT
Source organism: Granulicella sp. 5B5 (assembly GCF_014083945.1). Lineage (GTDB taxonomy): Bacteria > Acidobacteriota > Terriglobia > Terriglobales > Acidobacteriaceae > Granulicella. Next base: position 2,011,554 of record NZ_CP046444.1, read on the forward strand.
GGCGGTTGGTGACGGGCACGAGGTACATCATGCCGGTCTTGCGCTCGTCCATCTGGAACGTGGCGATCTTCTTCGAGTCGGGCGACCAGGTGACGACCGCGCTGTCAGAGTGTGTCCAGCCGGCGTTGTCGGTCGCGTAGCCGAAGTCCTTGACGCCGTCGGTGGTAAGCGGGCGCTCCTTGCCGGTGGCGATATCGCGGACCCAGAGGTTGTTGTCGCGAATGAAGGCGCCGAGCTTGCCGTCGGGCGAGAGGTTGGTCTCTCCGGCGCGACGGCGCCCCCGTGGGGCCTCCTGCATTGCGGCCTTATCCTCAGTACATTTACTGGCCGCGGCGGCGCAGTGGAAGGTGCCGGAGCGGGCGATGATGGCGAAGCCGCCGTTGGACTCAGGGTAGTAGGCGCTGACGCCGAGGCGCTTCGCCTCAACCTGCCTGCCGGAGGCCGCAGTGAGCGCGGCGGCGAGCTTCGCGCTGTCGAAGGCAGGCGCGGTGGTGGTCTTGGCGGGGTCGGCGATCATGTAGGCCGTGCCGTCGGCGCCGGGGTCGCGGTAGAAGACACGACCATCCGACAGGTACTGCGGACGGCTGATGGTGTGGTGCACCAGGCCGTTGACGTTGTAGGACATCCAACGCTCAGCGCGCGTATAGTCCTGCGCGGTGTAGACCTTTTGCGCGAGCGCGGGCATAACAACGACGGCGGCGGCCGCCAGAAGAGGGGCAAGAAACCGGGGAGACGACATGCGGGGATTCTACCAATGTGGCGGCGGTCCCCGCCAAAATAGTGGATTCTCTTTAGCGCTGACGCTCGCGGTTTAAACGCATCAACTCCTGCATCAGGCGCAGGCGCATGGCCTCATCGCCGCGGCGTTCGGACTCGGCGATCTGCTGTGTGACCTCGCGCAGACGGCGGTCGACGTAGCGCTCTTGCAGGGCTTCGAGCGCTCCCTGCACCTTGCGATGGAAGACCTCGGGAGCCTCGTCCGCGGAGCCGGTGTGCAGCGCGCTGGCGAGCAGCGTGCGCGAGGCCTCGTCGGGCGCGGCATCAAAGGGGTTGTCCGGCGCGGGCGCGTTGACGAGCACCTCCATCACAGCAGCACAGGGAAGCTCGGCAAACCAGGACGGGTTTTCGCCGAGGCGTTCGGCGGCGAGGGCGCGCGCGGAGTCAGCTTCCGGCAGAACGAGCGCGCAGAGCAGGATGCGCTCGACCTCACTCACCCCCGTGGGTTGCGCGGCTCGGACGCTTTCCAGACGCTGGTGGGCGGCCTGCTTGAGTTCCTGCCGCATCATCGCGCTCTCAATGCCGATTTTCTGCGCAGCGTTCTCCGCAAATTCACCACGGACGATAGGGTTCGTCTCCCTACGGATGATGGGCAGTAGATAGTTGAGCGCTTGTACCTTTCCTTGAGGTGTATTTATCGGGAAGATCGTTCTTGCTCGATTTATAGAAAACTCCCAATATTCGCTCGAACTCTTTATCACCGCCAAGTAGTCGGCTATACCGCGCTCTCTGATGTAACGATCCGGGTCTAGGCCTCCTTCAAGCGTATGCACCCGCACACTGTAATTATGCTGCTGGAGCAACTCAATCGTCTTCTCCGTTGCCTTTGCACCGGCTTGGTCAGGGTCGAAGTTCAAGGTCGCAGTTGGCCGCCTAATGGATCCATCCACCGCAAAAGACTCCTGTAAATATTTGGATAGAAGCCGTAACTGTGCCTCAGTAAAAGCCGTTCCACTAGTGGCGATCACATTCTTAATTCCGCCCATATAGGCCGAGATACAGTCCATCTGGCCTTCGACAAGTAGCACCAACTTCGTTTGACGCATCGCCTCCTTGGCCTTGTCGAGATTGAAGAGGACGTGGCCTTTTGTGTAGAGCGGCGTCTCCGGCGAGTTGAGATACTTGGGCCCGGCCTTCGCATCAACATCCGCCGAGTCGAGTGCGCGGGCAGTGAAGGCGATGGGCTTGCCCTGCTCGTTGTTGATCGGAAACGTGATGCGTTTGCGGAAGCGCGCATACATTGCGCCGGGGCTGCCATCCTCCTGCTCCTTCCAGCTGAAGAGACCACTGGCACGCAGCACCTCTTCGGAGAAGAACTTACCGAGGCGGTCGCGCATGTCGTTGAAGCTCTCCGGCGCGTAGCCGAGGCGGAAGCGCTCGATGGTCTCGGGCGAGACGCTGCGGCTGGAGAGATACTCGCGAGCGCGGGCGGCCTCCGGCGAGCGCAGGTTCTGCTGGAAGTACTGCGTAGCGGCCTCGTGCGCGTCGATGAGCTGCTTGCGCAGGCCAGCCGACTTCGCCTCCTCCGGCGAATTGAACTCGCGCTGCGGCAGCGGGATGCCCATCTTCGTCGCAACGGCACGAACGGCCTCGGGGAAGGTGAGCGACTCCATCTTCATCACAAAGGTGAAGACGTCGCCATGCTCCTTGCAGCCGAAGCAGTAGTAGCTCGCCGTGGCGGGATAGAGGTAGAAGGAACCGGATTTTTCCTTGTGGAACGGGCACAGGGCAGACCAGTTCGCGCCGGACTTACGCAGCTTGATGTAGTCGCCGACGATGCGGGCGATGTCGGCCTGCTGCTTTACAAGTTGTGCGAAGTTATCTGCCATGGGGGGTGCGAGAAACTGTGCAACTTCCAGTGTAGGACCGAGACCACTGCGAAGGGGCGGATAGCGACGTTGGTAACGGTTGAAAACATGGGGCTAATCAGAATTTCCGGTTAAGATAGGGGGCGCAGCAACAACAATTTGCGGAGCTGTGTTCGTAACGCATGTACCCGCAACGCTGCCCAGCCGAAGGCCTAAAACCACGGCAGGCGGCAACAGGCATGGAAGGACCGGCGAGCTCGCCGATAGCGCTGCACAACAACCGTAGAATGGTGGGATGCTGACGAGTGACGCGCGGGCGCAGTTGACGGTGGTGCTGGTCGGGGCTCGGAACCCGAGCAACATTGGCGCGGCGGCGCGGGCGATATACGACTTCGGGTTCAGTGACCTGCGAGTGGTGAACGAGTACGCGGCGCCGTTTGAGGCGGCGCAGCTGGAAGATCAGAGCGCCGGCCTGCCGGAGGTGAAATCTGCCGTGCGGGCGAGCTCTGTAATGCAGCGGGCGCGGCGGTTCGATGCACTGGCCGAGGCGATTGCGGACTGCCAGCTGGTGGTGGGAACAACAGCGATCGGAGCGCGCGAGATGCGGCAGAAGATAGAGCCGATACGCGAGACCGCTCCGCGAGTGCGCGAGGCGCTGGACGGTGGGCTGCGTGTGGCATTGCTCTTCGGAAGCGAGAAGACAGGACTGACCAATGATCAGCTAAGCCATTGCAGCGTGCTGACGACGGTGCCGATGTATCAGCCGGAAGGCGAGCGGCATCTCTCGATGAACTTGGGGCAGTCGGTGGCTGTGTGCTTGTATGAGCTGTCGCGCGAGGGCTTCGACGGCATGCGCGAGCTGCCAGTGCTGCATGAAGCGGCGGCCACGGTGGAAGACCGTGAGCGGTTGACGCAGCTGCTGCTCGATGCAATGCACGTGACGGGCTACACGAGGCGCTATCCGCACAACGCGCATGAGCCGCTGGTACGGCAACTGGTGCAGCAGCTAGGCACAAGCCATCGCGAGGCGATGACCTGGATGGGGTTCCTGCGACAGGTGCTGCGGCGCGAGCAGGGCGAAACACAATAAAAACAACCCCACGCCCAGGTTCGGGCGAGGGGTTGCGGTTGGAGGAACGTGGTTTAGAACTGGACGCGGCCGGAGAACTGCCAGCGGCGGTTTCCACTTTCGCCACTCAGCAGGCCGAAAGAGCCGTTCGCGCTGGCGGGTGAGGGCGTGCCAGGCTGTGCCCCAGAGTAGTAGGCTGCCACAGCCTGGGTCTGCGCCATGGTGAAGGTAACCTTGTTGCTGCAGTCGAAGCACTCCGCACGGAAGATGAAGTTCATGCGCGTTTTGGGGATGTTGAACTGGCGTTGAATCGCAGAATCAATATCGTAATGGCTGGGGGACCAGAGGTTGAGGTGGCTGCGGGGGGAGTCGCCTATCTTGGTGATAGGGCTGGCCGTGTCCCCGGCAGGAAGCGGGAAGTAGTTGAGGGTCTGGAAGGCAGTGCTGTCGAGCAATGGGGTCTGCGCGTAGTTGGCGTAGGTAACTCCGTGGCTGCCGAAGCCGCCATGGATGCGGATGGAGTTCTGACGGCCGGGGACAATATCGGGCATGCAGGTAGCGCCCGAGCCGAGTTCTCCACTGCAGCCAGAACCTGTGACGAGAATCGGCGTGCCGGAGTAGTAACTGAAGATCGGAGAGATCTGCCAACCGCCGAGAAGGTTCCGGCCAAACCAGTTGCCTCCCAAGAGCTTGTTGGCGCCGAAGGGCGATTTGACGTAGCCGAAGACATTGAGGTTCTGCGGTGTGTCCGTGGCGACGATGTCGCGGTCGGCACGGTTATTACCGGGGAGAGCGACCCCACTGGAGGAGGCTGCAGCCGGGACGGCGAAGGCACTGCGTGTGGTGCCGTCGTCGCCGATGTTGCGAGAGTACGTGTAGTTAAGAGTGAAGCTGACTCCCTTGTATTCACGTTGCTTGAGGGTGAGCTCGAAGGCGTTGTAGGAGATGTTGGCGATGTTGTCCCACTCAGGGCTGGGGGGGGCAGAGTACTGCGGGTAGGGACGCAGCATGCGAGCGATGGAGGCGGTGCTATTGCCGCCGCTGGCGGTCTGCACATACGAGGAGTAAGGCAGAACGACAGCCGAGGAAGCAGCCTGAGCGAGAGCCACGTTGCCAGGCGTCGCGGGGAGATTCAACACAGGGGTTTTGCCATCGGTACCAACGACCGAGGCGAGCCCGGGGAGGACAGCAGGATTGACCTGGCCTGACCAGAAGCCCGGGACGCCTGCACCGGCGACGAAGTGGGACTCGCTGCCGGAGTAACCAACGGTAACAGTGAGGTTATTGGTGATGGCCCGCTGAATGGCCAGGTTGTAGAAGTTGAACTCCGGTGCACGGCCCGAGAGATAGGGGTCAGCATAGGCAGGAGCGCCACCCGCAGAGACATAGGTGCCAGCGGAGTTGAGGTAGTTGCCGATGCCGAGCGTCAGCGATGAGGCAGCGGGGCCAGCCGGGGTCGGAATGACGTAGCCAGGACCACCGAAGTTGGTGTTGGCTGCGCCAGCGGCGGTGAAGTCTGCGCTGTCATTCAGGTAGTAGGACGGGCCAGCAGCGGCGCCGGTGTTGACGGCTGGATTAAGAACGATGCTGGAACCGAAGCCATCCTGACCGGTGCCGGTGGAGTCGCCAGCGCGGCCGCCGACGCCGCCAGCGCGGGAGTAAGCGAGAGCATAGCCTATGCGGAAGACAGTTTTGGGATCAGCGGCCCACTCAAGACCCAGGCGCGGGCCCCAGTTCTTCCAGTAGGTATTGACCGGGGTGCGGCACTGGCAGCTGATGGCGGCGCCACGGTTGCCTGCGTACTCAAGCTGGCCAGGCGAGCCGGTGAGGGGGTTGGTGGCATTGGGATTGAAGAAAGCCCAACGGTCCTGCGCCTCGTGATAGGGCGGGAGGTAATCCCAGCGCAAACCAAGGTTGATGGTGAGGTTGGGGCGTACCTGCCAGTTGTCCTGGAAGTAGGGCGACCAGGGATGGAAGCGCCCCCCGGTCTCTACGAAGAGAGGCACCGAGGTAGCGCCGGAGTTGACGGCGCCGAGAAGGAAGCTGGCGTACGAGTAGCCGCCCTTGGTGGAGTCGAGCGAGGTGCCGGTGTAAGGCGCGGTGGAGGTTGCGGCAAAGGCCTGCGTGTAGATACCCGAGGGTGTGCTCTGCGCGGAGGTGTTGTCCTCCAGCCATTGGGTCTGGAAGCCAAAGGTCATGTTGTGCTTGCCCTTGGTCCAGCTGAGGTTGTCGACGAGAGTAAAGGCGTTGGGGACGACATTGTGGCTGGCGTCGGAAGCGCCGTTCTCTGTCCACTCATACGGCGCGGTGGTGAAGAGCGTGGACGTGCCGAAGGTGGTGCCGGGGAAGTTGCCGGAAGCCTGGCCGACAGGCAGCCCGGTGATTCCAGCCGTGGCAGCGCTGTACTGGGTAAGACCTGCCGTGGGCGCGAGCACCGGCTGCGTGAAGCGCGTAAATCCGTAGCTGAGCTGGTTGACGAGATGGTCGGTGATAGGAATGGAGTGCTCGAGGATGAGCATGGTGGGAGCGAGATCGGAGCTGTCGCCGTTGGTATACGGCAGCGGCAGAGTGGCCCCGTAGCCAATGGACTGACGGACGCCATGGATGTAGGTGAATGAAATGCGCTGGCCGTGGAAGAGGTCGTACGCGACGTTGGCGACGATCTCGTGGTTGTTATAGCCGCTAAGGCCGCCGACGAGGTAGTTGTTCACCAGGCCGGAGAGGTTCGGCGATGGCATGAACTTCTGCTCATACGCGGAGATGGACGAAATGGAAGTAGACGGCAGCACGTTGGCCGTAGGAACGCCGTTGACCAGCCCCATGTACGGCTGACGCGTGCAGGTGTTGCCGGTACAGGAGTTGGTGAGCGGGTTGTAAAGATAGTTGCCCGTGCCGAGCTGGGTGAAGTTGCCCTGCGTCATGAGCGTGGTGGGAATCGTGAAGGGCGCGGGCTGGACGCCGCTGGTGCCATGGAACTTGTCGTAGTTGACGAAGAAGAAACCCTTCTTGTGGGTGAAGGGGATGGGACCGCCGAAGGAGGCAGAGATCTCGTTCTGGTGCTCAACGGGCTTGCCTGCAGGTTCGCGGGTGATGACGCCGTTGACGAGAACATCCTTGGTCTGTTGATTGCCAGCGAAGCCCCAAGTGTCAAAGATGGTATTGCGGACGAAGTCGACGACCTGGCCGTGATACTGGTTGCCGCCGGACTTGATAGTGAAGCCGATGGCACCAGCGCCCTGGTACTCGGCTGAGGGAGCCGAGGAGATGACCTGAAGCTGGTCGACGGACTCCACAGGAACGCCGTTGGAGACGACGCGGTTGTCGCCCTGCTGGTTGGCGGTGGTGGTGGGGATGCCGTTGACGTAGACCTCAGCGAGGTAGTTGCCGGTGCCGGAAAAGAGCGGAGCACGGCTGCCGGCCTGCGCACCGGGCGCGAGCGTGGCCACCGAGGTGGGATCTCTCTGCTGGCCGTTCATGACGATCGGCAGGGACTCGTAGGTCTCATCGGTAATGACGGCGCCGACGCCAGACTGTGTCGTCTGCAGCTGTGGCGGCGCATCCGTGACGGTGACAACTTCGGTGTCCAACCCGACCGCGAGCGCGGCGTTGAAGCCCGTGATATTGAGGCCGTTGACCTCAATATTTTTCTGCGTGAAGACCTTGAAGCCCGGCGCCGTCACGGTGACAGTGTAGAGATCGGGCACCAGCGGCGTGAGGCTGTAGAGACCACCCGAAGAGGAGACAGCGGTAGTCTTCACTCCGGAGGCCTGCGCCGTGGCAACGACCTTGGCGTTGGGAACGACGGCGCCGGTCGGATCGGTGATGGTGCCCTGCAGCGCGCCCTGGCCGCCGGTTTGGGCACGGGCGGGGACAGCGAAACAGACAATAAGGCAGACAAGAGAGTACAGGGCCCCTGACAAGAGAGTCCGGCGCGTGGTGCGGCCGGCCGGTTTCAGGGATGGGATTGCGAGCATTGGCTCCTCCAGCACATGTTCAATAGGAAACAGTTTGCAGACGGGATACACACTATGTCGCTGAGAGTTTGATTGTCAATAGGCGAACTATTCTCTTGATGGAATACAGGAGCGGGCCCGATGTTTTCGGAACGCGAAAGGTCCCAGCCGGGAGAAAACGTCCCGGCAACAACCTGGACACGCTGCTTCGGCGAAAGGGTGTAGTCCACCTTGCCGGACCACGCGACGCAAACGTGGTGCGCTCCGGGGTTGCAGGGAAGGCCGCGGGTAGTCCACTCTAGTAAGTGGTCGATAACGTTTTGTTTTGAGAGGTTTCCATGGCGAAGCGCCGCGTACTGCTGGTGGACGACGAGGTAGCGATCCTGCTGACGATGAAGGCCGTGCTGGAGCTGAACGGGTTCGAGGTGGAGACCGCGGCGAGCGCGAAGGAAGCGCGCCTGAAGATCAAGCACCACGAGTACCAGATGGTGATGACCGACATGCGCATGGAGAGCGATGCCGCTGGCCGCGAGGTGATCCAGGCCGCGCGGACGGCACCGTATCATCCAGCGGTGGCTCTGCTGACCGCCTACCCCGAAGATGAGGGCGGCGACACCGGTGCGGACCAGATGCTCGTGAAGCCGATGCAGACAGCCCTGCTGGTGAAGGCGATCGAGAAGCTGCTGGCCAACCACGCGGCGAAGCTCACAAGGCTGGCAAGCGCCGCAGCCGCGCCACCGAAGGCTGCGGCGAAGAAGTCCGCGGCCAAGCGGCTGGCCAGCAAGAAGCTGCCTGTAAAGAAGACCGTGATCGGCAAGTCAGCCGCGCGGAAGAAGGTCGCGACGAAGAAGCGCAAGCGCTAAGACGCTAACGGACAATGCCCCACGGATGACGCGCTACTTCGGCGTCAGGCGTGGGGCATCTGCTTTTGTCAGCGCTACTGGAAGGCCGGGTAAACGACGCCTGTAAGCTGCTCGCTGACAGTCCACAGGCGCTCGCCGGTGGACTGGTCGAGAGCGTGAGGGCGGGGCTTGACGACCGTGGGATAGCCCTTCATCTCCATAAAGCCGTCAGGGCCGATGTAGTCGCCCGAGCGCGCCTCGGGGCTGGTGGCAGCGTAAAGCGTCGGCAGCGCGCCAGCGGCGTCAGGCTGCGTCAGGAACCTTGCAAATTTGAAGAGGACGAAAGTCTTCAGGTCCTTGTCGCCGGGCCCGTTGGCGACGATGCTGGTCTGCGACACGCCGGGATGCACCGGCAAGCTGAGCAGCTTGGTGCCAGCGGCGCGCCGGGCAAGCTCGCGCGCAAACAGAATGTTGGCGAGCTTGGACTGGTTGTACGCGCCCCACGGCGTATAGCCGCGTGCGAGCTGAAGGTCGTCGAAGTGGATCTTGCCGCCCTGATGCGCGATCGACGCGACGGTGACGACACGCGGTGCCGGTGAGGCCCCGAGCGCAGGCAGCAGCAGGCCGGTCAGCGCAAAGTGGCCCAGATGGTTGGTGGCAAACTGGCGCTCGAACCCTTCCGGAGTGACCTGACGCGGGTTCAGCGCCATCACGCCGGCATTGTTGATGAGGATGTCGAGAGCGACGCCACGGGCGAAGAATTCTGTGGCGAAGCGGCGGACGTCGCTAAGCAGCGAGACGTCCAGCAGCACCAGCTCCGCCGAGGCACCAGGAGACTCCGACCGTAGCCGCGCCAGCGCCTGCTCACCTTTCTGCCGGCTGCGGCAGCCGAGCAGGACGTGCGCGCCGTGGCGGGCGAGCTCCAGCGCCGCCTGGTAGCCGATGCCGCTGTTGGCCCCGGTAATAAGCACTGTTTTGCCGTTGAGCGTGGGGATTTGTGCGGATGTCCAATGGGTTGTTGCCATGGTGCTATGCCCTCCCGGGAATGGGTTGTGCGTGTTGCCACCGCATGCCGGAATGCAGGGCGTGACTGTTTGGATGATAGCGCCACGGCGATTGCACCCTGTATGCGCCCGGAGCGACAGTTCATGCGTCTTTCCGTAGGGCCGGTTCGTCGAACGAGCCATGCTCTAATTTTTTTCTGGTTACCTCTTCGGGGATTGTGGCGGTTTTGCCTGCATAGACCGATTTACCGCCTGTCGCTAGCAAAGATTTGCACTCAGCCGGTACAATCACACCGAAAGGCCATGTAATCTTTTGGGGTTGAGGGCTAGGGTAACCAGCCCAGATGGCGATACTGTTGAAGGGGAAGGATTTTCCGAACATGAAACTAAGCGCACGAATTCCAGCAAGCGCAGTGCTACTGCTGGTGCTTGCGAGCACGGTCGGCTGCACGAAACTCCGCGCGCGCGATCAGCTTGTCAAGGGTGTCCAGGCCTTCAAGGCAGGGCAGTATGAGCAGGCTGTGAACTACTTCCAGACTTCGATCAAGCTTGACCCCAACTACGACACGGCACGCTTGTATCTGGCCACGGCCTACAGCTACCAGGTGGTTCCCAACCTGGATACACCGGACAACCTGAAGACTGCGCAGAAGGCGTTGGACGGCTTTAATGAGGTGCTGGCAAAGGACCCCAACGACATCAACGCGCTGAAGCAGGTGGCCTCGATTCACCGCAACATCAAGCAGTATGACCAGGCCAAGGCTGACGAGATGAAGATCATCTCGCTGGACCCCAAGGACGCGCAGGCGAACTACACCATCGGCGTGATCGACTGGACAGAGGCCTACAAGAACGCAACCACCCTGCTGGGCGCCGCCGGCCTGACCGACGACGGCTTGGGCAATGTGAAGAAGAGCAAGGACGTCTGCGCGAAGATCACCACGGAGAACACCGCGCTGGTGGATGAAGCGCTGAAGTACCTGCAGCAGGCGGTCGACATCGACCCGACCTACGATGACGCGATGCAGTACCTGAACCTGACCTATCGTCGCAAGGCCGACATGGAGTGCGGCAACGACGCTGCCCGCAAGGCTGACCTTGCCTCCGCCGATGAGTGGGTGCAGAAGGCCCAGGGCGCTCGCAAGGCCAACGAAGCAGCCAAGGAGAAGAAGCTTGGCGGCGGCGTAACCATGCAGTAGTCAATCGTAATCAGCAGTTAGCAAAAGGCCTCCCATGCAGGGAGGCCTTTTGCGTGGGTGAGCGATGTCTTCGCGTTAAGGTTTGTGCAGCGCGTTCAAGGCGATCTGCTGCGCTCCGGCGAGGCGGCCGAGGCTGACCACAGTAGCCACCTGCTGGTAGCTCAGGTCGCGATCTGCCTGCACGATCAGGGTGTGGTCCTGGCGGACGGCGAACATGGACTGCAACAGAGACTGTAGCTCCGCCATGGGGACGACACGCTGATCGACGAAATACTGCACCGGAAGCTGGGGTCCGTGGCGCATAACCTGCACCGTGACCAGCGGCAATGAGGCTGTAGATGCCTTGCCCTGCGGAATGGCGCTGTCGAGTCCGCGCTGATGCTGCGGGACGATGACCATGAAGAGGATGAAAAGGACGAGCAGAACGTCAATGAGCGGCGTGACGTTGATCTCTGCCCCTGTATGGGCGGCCGATGCGCTTGCGCTGAATGCCATGAGGGCACCTCGAATGGAAGTGGCAAGCGAGCGCTCGGTGCTGGTCCGCAGCAGTGTTCGTAACGGAGCAGCCGTGGATTTGCCCTGCGCGAGACCACGGCGGCTCTGAAGGCTTAGACACCACGGCAAAGGGACTTGAGCCCAAACAATTCCAGAATCCCCTGCCGTTGCTTGTTTTCCTCTGCGTCCTCTGCGGGCTTTTACATTGCGCCCTCTGCGTGAACGCCCTTGCCGCAGCAAGAGCCGAAGGCGCGAGCCTGGAAGCACCGAGAGTCAAGCCCCAAAACAAAGTGGAATATGACTTCCACAAGTCACAGGTCAAGCCCAATCCCCTCAAGATTTTCGATCAAAAAGTACAGGGGGGAGGGGGAGGGGGTGCAACACGTTTTGCTCCTAAAGCCGCTGCACACTTTCAGCCGGAAGATGCGCAAAGCGGTCCCGGCTATCAGGCTCTCCGCTGGGATTAAGGATTGCATCGAGGATCTCCAGCCCGTCGATAAAGCGCGGGCCGTGGCGCGAGAAGTACGCCGAGCCGTTCACCGCATAAACTTCACCCTCGCGGACCGCCGGAAGCGTCTCCCATTCAGGTGGCAGCGTCAGGGCGCGGAACTGGTCGATCGTCTGCGCCAGGTTGAAGCCACAGGGCATAAGCACGATGATCTCGGGCTGCGTCGCGGCGATCTGCTGCCAGGTCGTCCGGACACTCTTGATGGTCGGACTGGAGAGAACAGGATCGCCACCAGCGATAAGGGCCATCTCCGGCACCCAATGGCCGCCGAGAAACGGCGGATCGAGCCACTCCAGGCACAGGACGCGCTTGCGCCGCTGGATGGCGCTGCGGGCCTCGCGGACCCTGTCGACGCGCTGGCGGAGCCCCTGTGTGAGCGCGTGGGCCTGCTGAGCGTGGCCTGTGGCCTCGCCAAGGAGCTCTATCTCCCGGAGGATGTCCGGGATCGAATGCGCGGCGAGCGATATGACCTGCGGGGCCGAACTGAGCCGACTCATATCGCGGGCCAGCGTGGGACTGTCGATGGCACAGACACGGCAGAGGTCTTGCAGCACCACCAGCGTTGGCGCGAGCGACTCCAGCCGGTCGTACTCCACGAAGTAGAGGCTGCTCCCCTGTACCCCTTCCGCAGAGACGATAGCGTCGATCTCCGCAGGTGCAAGCCCCGGCGGCAGGTGCGAGAACACCACCTGCGGCTTGCTGCGGGCCTCAGGCGGGTAGTCGCACTCGAAGGTAACGGCGCAGACTTGATCGCCGGCGCCAATGGCAAACAAGGCCTCCGTGGCCGAGGGGAGAAAAGACGCGATGCGCATGGGGGCTCAGGGAAGGATTGTTGCGTCGATGCGTCGATTTGAGCATACAAACGCCCCACAGGTTCGCCGGTTGCGGCGAGCCTGCGGGGCGCTTGCAGAGTGCTGACTGTAGATCGGTTCGCCTTGGTTTAGTGGCCGGCGAGGATCTGCGGAGTCATGATGCCGATGTTGGTGACGTCCGCCTGATGGCCGAAACCGATGACCTCGGCGACGGTGCCGAAGTCGAGGTCCTTGTCACCCTGGACGAACATGACCTTCTCCTGCCGGGTCTCGAAGATCTTTGTGAGCTCCGGTTCGATATCGGCCTTGGCAAAGGTCTGGTCGTTGATCTTGTAGACCGGAAGAGCGCCGCCGGCAAGCACCTGGACGACGATGGTACGGTCGTTGGGCTGGTCCTGCGACTTGTTCTTCGGCGGCTGGGGCACCAGCGCCTCAAGACCCTTAGGGGTCGTGGGCACGATGACCATGAAGATGATGAGAAGCACCAGCAACACGTCGATCAACGGAGTGACGTTGATGTCCGACGAGACTGAATTGGTACCGCCTCCTCCACCCATTCCCATAACTGTTACTCCCTTCGGCCCTTTGTGGAGCCAGCCCTCAAAAAGAAGAGGGCCCGAATATCGTTGGTCACTGCAATGAGACGATGAACCTACTGCGAGCTCGTCTGGTTCATGTCTGTAAGCAGGTTGAGCTGGCTGACGCCGGCGGTGCGGATGGCGTCGATGGTGTCCATGACTTTGCCGTAGTTGGCACGCGAGTCGGCACGCAGGTAGACGGACTTATCCGCCGACGGATCGGTCTTCTTGGATTCAAGGTCGTTGACCTTTGAGCCGAGGTCGCCGAGCGATACCTGGTCGCCGCCGAGGAAGGTCTTGCCATCGCGGGTGACAGCGACGGTAATCGCGTCTTCCTTGTTGGCGTTTTCCATGACGGTGGACGCGTTCACTTTGGGCAGGTCGACGTTGACCTTGTTGTTGAGCATGGGGGTGATGACCATGAAGATGATCAGGAGCACCAGCATCACATCCACCATGGGAGTGACGTTGATGTTCGAGTTTACCTTCTTGCCTTCTTCCCGCTTGTTGATTCCCATAGCAGTTGGCTCCGAATGGCTAGCTTTTAGCTGCTAGCTCTTAGCTTTTGGCGTTGGACTTCGACCCTATGTGGAGGCGGAGTACCGGACGTCCGTTGGGGACGCCCGGTGTTTCCGAAGTGACTCTCGCAGGGTCGTGGCTCTTAGCGGTGCGACTGCTTGATGAAGTAGTCCACCAGCTCGGAGGAGCTGTTGTCCATTTCAACGTCGAACGCTTCCACCTTGTTGGTGAAGTAGTTGAACGTCATAACGGCGGGGATGGCGACGAGCAGACCGAAAGCGGTCGTCACGAGGGCCTCAGAGATACCGCCGGCGACTGCGCCGATACCGGAGGTCTTCTGCGTAGCGATCTGCTGGAAGGCGTTCAGAATGCCGACGACGGTGCCGAACAGGCCGATGAACGGAGCGGTGGAACCGATGGTGGCCAGACCGCCGAGGCCCTTCTTCAGCTTCGCGTGAACGATGGACTCGGTGCGCTCAAGGGCGCGCTGCGAGCTCTCGATCTGCTCCGTGGTGATCGCGCCGCCAGAACCGAAGGAACGGAACTCGGTGAGACCGGCGGTGACAACCTCAGCGAGGTGCGACTTCTTGGAGCGGTCGGCAACCTTGATCGCCTCGTCCAGACGGCCTTCCTTCAGCGCGCCGGCAACCTTGGGAGCGAACTCACGCGACTGCTTGCGGGCAGCCGAGAAGTAGAGCGCGCGGTCAATGATGACGGCCAGCGACCAGATCGACATGATGAAGAGGATGATGACGACGGCGCGGGCAAGGTTACCCATGTTGCCCCAGAGCTGAACAGGGCTGAAGCCGACGGCGGGTGCATCACCACCAGGGGCGGCCTGAAGCAGCATGGCGAGAGCGTGGGTGGACGAAGTTGCGATGTGAGCGAGAATCACGGAATTCTTTCCTCCTGGATTAGACCTGCGTGGGTGCAAAGTAAATCGAGTGCTGCAAGTGCGACGTTGAAGGGAAGAGCCCTGAGTGAGCGGCCCCGCAGTGTCTAGTCCGGGGTAGTAGGAAGCCAGACAAGCTTGATATGGGCAAAGGCTAGACTCGACGGGGTGCGGCGATGGCCGCACCCGTGGAGGATAGCAGAGAAGCATCAACCGCCGTTCAGGTTGAAGTTGACGGTGATGGTTGTGTCAACCTCAGTGGGGTCGCCATTGAGAAGATACGGCTTGTAGCGCCACTGGCGGACAGCATCAAGAGCGGCGCCCTTGAGCATGTCGGGACCACTGATCGCCTCGAGACGCTGGATGCTGCCGTCCTTGGCAATAATGGCGTGCAGCACCACGGTACCGCCCACGTGCGCGGCCTTGGCGATAGGCGGATAGATCGGGGTGGTCTTCACCAGGATGTTACCGGCAATAACACCACCCGAGATGCGGGCTGGACCGGCAGGCTTGGCCTTGACGACGACTGGAGCGGCCGTGCCGAGACCCATGCCGCCGAAGACACCACCAGGAGCGCCAGTGCCCGTTCCCATGCCCATACCGGCAACACCGGAGCTGGGCGGAGGCGGAGCGGCATCCTCCTTAATCATCTTGATGTCCTTGGGGATCTTGGTCGGGGCATGCAGGCCCTGGTCAATCTCCGAAACGTGGGGGATCACCTTGACCGGGGTCGGCGGCGGTGGCGGCGGTGGCGGCGGTGGCGGCGGTGGTGGCGCGCTGATGGAGGCCATCAAAGAGTTCTTTGGAAGGGCCTCTGGATACAGCAACGGAATCAAGATCATCGTGGCCAGAATTGCGGCGTTGAAACTAAACGTCGCAATCATCCAGTACTTGGACTTGGTCTTGATCCTGCCACCGGACTCGAGCATTGAATCTTCAAACATATGCAACCTCGTTCCCGCGAGGGATAGCTACCGGCATTAGACACCACAGGGTTCCCAATTGTTCCCGGGGCCAAAAGACTGTTGCAAACAGACGATCTGGATTCGGGAGGAGACCGGCTGTGTCCTGAGTCTGAAAGGAGAAGCAGGCAGGAGTGCTCGGTGTCCCTGGAAGTTGCGGCTTGTGGGTCATCCTACATGAAGGAATGCGCCTTTCGTCAAGCGTTGAACCGGAAGCACGTCCCGAGACGACCATTCTGCAGCCGATACTGCACCACTTACGGTGCGAAGTGGACGCCTCGCAACTGGATTCGATGAGGCGCTATGCGAATGCGTTATCCGGCGCATGCGTTTAAATGCAGGACGTTAAATGCATCTGCGGCATCCGAGAGAACTCGAATGCCGCAGGGTGAAACGATCAGCGTACCGCTATTAGCGACGACCACGCGCCGCAGGCAGCGACGCCTGCTTGCCACGCTTGGTGCGCCAATCCTGATAGGCCACCAGCATCGGCGCAGCGACGGCGATCGACGAGTAGGTGCCGATGAGGATGCCCACAACGAGCGCGAAGGAGAAGCCATGCAGCACCTCCCCACCGAAGACATACAGGCAGAGCACCGTGAGGAACGTAAGGCCCGAGGCGATGACCGTCCGGCTCAGCGTCTGGTTGATCGAACGGTTGACGACATCGGAGAGCTTCTCACGGCGGTTGAGCGCCAGGTTCTCGCGGATACGATCGAAGACGACGATGGTGTCGTTCATCGAGTAGCCGACCAGCGTAAGGATGGCCGCGATGACGGTGAGGGTGATCTCCTGGTTGGTCAGCGAGAAGAAGCCGATGGTGATGAGCGTGTCGTGGAAGACGGCCACCACGGCGGCGACGCCATAGATCAGCTCAAACCGGAACCATAGATAGACGAGCATGCCGATGAGCGAGTAGAGCACCGCGAACCCGGCCTGCTTGGTGAGCTGCCTGCCGGCAGTGGGGCCGACGATATCGACCTGCTGCACCGTGAAGCCGGAGTCGTGATAGCCGGCCTGAAGCGCCTGCTCCACCTCGGAGCGGCCCTGATCATGCGCGGTGTCGCTGGCCGAGGACAGCGGCAGCTTGACGATCACGTCATCGGCAACAGCCCCGGCGGGACCGGAGACCTGCTGCACAGTCGCGCCGTGGACGCCGGCCTTATCGAGCGAGGCACGGATGTGGTCCTCGTTCGGTACGGTGTCAAAGTGCACGGTGATCTGCGTACCGCCCTTGAAATCGACCCCGAGCGGAACATGGTGCCAGAAGAGCATGCTGAGCACGCCCGAGACGGAGAAGATCAGTGAGAAGCCGAGGAAGATCCATTTCTTCCCTAGCCAGTCGATATTTGCGCTGCGAAACAGTTCCACGTTGCTTTCCTTAGCTGCTAGCTCTTAGCTTCTAGCTGGAGACGATATTGATTTGTTTTGCCTTGGCCGTTAGCTAAGAGCTAAAGGCTAATGGCTAATGGCTAATGGCTAATGGCTAATGGCTGTTCTTAGATCGAAAGCGCTGCGCCGCGTGCCTTCTTGCTCAGCAGGTAGTCGAAGATGGTGCGCGAGACGAAGACCGCGGTAAAGATGTTGGCGAGCAGACCGAAGACGAGCGTGACCGCGAAGCCCTGGACCGGGCCGGTTCCGAAGATGAAGAGGATGCCCGCCGAAACAACCGTCGTGACGTGGGTGTCCAGGATGGTGATCCAGGCATGGCCGAAGCCGTCCTGGATGGCCGCCGCCGCGGTCTTGCCGAGGTGCAGCTCTTCGCGAATACGCTCGAAGATCAGCACATTGGAGTCGACGCCCATACCGATGGTAAGGATGACGCCCGCGATGCCCGGCAGCGTAAGCACCGCCGAGCTGAACCCCATGAAGCCGAGCAGGATAACCAGGTTGAGGAACAGCGCGATGTCCGCGTTGATGCCTGCGCCGCGGTAGTAGATGAGCATGAAGACCATCACGGCCAGCATGCCGGCGATGGCGGCGACAACACCCTGATGGATGCTCTCAGCGCCGAGCGACGGCCCAACCGTGCGCGTCTCAAGATACGAGATCGACGCAGGCAGCGAGCCGGTGCGCAGCATCAGGCTCAGGTCCTGCGCCTGGTCCTGCGAGAAGCCGCCGGTGATGCGGCCCTGGTCGCGGATAGCGGACTGGATCGTCGCCGCCTCGCGCACCTGGTTGTCGAGAACAATGGCCATCATGCTGCCCTTGTTGTCGTCGGTGTACTTGTAGAAGCGGTCGCCGGCCTCGGTGGTCAGGTTGAAGGTAATGTCGGGACGGCCGTTCTCGTCGGTCGAAGGCTGTGCGTCGCGGAAGTCCGTGCCTTCCACGATGGCGAGGCGCTTGAGCAGATAGACCTCATCGGCGCCACCGGCCCCGTTCGAGCCCTTCATCAGCACTTGGTCGGGCGGCACAACGCCATTGAGCGCCGTCATCGCCGACTGCATATCCGAGTAGCTATTGACGACAGCGTGAATCTCAAGCTTCGCCGTGGACTGGATGATGCTCTCGACGCGGTCGGCATTGCTCACGCCGGGGATCTCGACAAGGATCTGGTTGTCGCCCAGGCCGTACTGCTCGATGACAGGCTCCGAGACACCGAGCTTGTCCACGCGCTCGCGGATCGTCTCGATGGACTGCTCGAGCGTACGGGATTCGAGGTCGCGGATAGCGGCCTGCTTCATCGTCAGGGTGTAGCCGCCCGTGGCGGAGGAGACGTCATAACCGGAGTACGCACTGCCGTTGAGGATGTCATGCACGCCGGACTGCTGCGTGGCACTGACGCCCGTGACGGTGATGACCTCAGGATGCAGCGGATCGAGCTTGGTGGCCGTGGCGCCTGCGGTGGCGAGCGCGGTGTTCAGGCTCTGCACGTCGCGGTCGGTCGCCGTGTTGATGGCCTCAGCCACGTGTACCTGCAACACCAGGTGGATGCCGCCCCGCAGATCGAGACCGAGGTGGATACGGTCAGTGAGGGACTGCTTGAAACCACCGTGCGGAATCCCGAAGATTCCGTAGACGAAGATCACGAGGACTGCCACGATAAAGCCGATTCGTCCGGCCAGTTTGTTGCTACCCATCTTGAAGATCCTTAGAAGCTATGAGCTTTAAATAACGAGAGACTTTTACTGAAAATTTTTACGCTTTGGGGGCCGCATCGTCCGTGGTGACGGCGGCGACAGCGCTCTTGGCGAACTCAAGCTTGATGCCGTCCGGCGCGGTCTTGATGACCAGCACATCGTCCTTGACCGAAACAATGGTGCCGCGGATGCCACCGTTGGTGGTGACGCGGTCACCAGCCTTCAGCGAGGCGAGCATCGCCTGCCAAGTCTTCTGCTTCTTCTGGTTCGGAGCAATCAGCAGAAAGTACATGACGACGAACATCAGCAGCAGGAACGGCAGGCCGCCCAACTGGCCGAGAAAGCCCGGCATTGCGAAGAGAGCGAACCCTAGAATACTCAAACTCATGGTGAAACCTGCGGCCTGCTCGCTGCCATCGCAGCGCAGGGCAACATGCCCGCACGGATGGAGCCTTCCTTGAAGTTGTTAGGGGATTTCGGTTGCCGATTGAGCCGGGCAAGCGCCGCCAGGCGACCGCACGCTGAAGACACGCACCTTCAGACACACGACAGCGGGTGGCAGCGCAATCACACCTGAGCATTAAGCATCGCGGAACAGCGGGGGGATGTCAAGGAAATCGCGGGTTTTGGCACACGCAACAAGGACCACAGCAGGCAGCCGGACACTCATAGAGCCTTCATCGCAGATGCGATACCCTGAACCATGCTTTTCAAGACCAAGGATGTACGCAGCGAGTTGCCCGCGCTGATCCAATTGGCCGTACCGCTGATTGCGGGCGAACTGGGCTGGGTGTCGATGTCGCTGGTGGACACCATTATGCTGGGGCGGCTACCCAACTCAGCCCTCGCGATGGCCTCTGCCGCGCTGGCGCAGGTGCTCTTCAATACGCTGTGTTTCGGGGTAGGCGGCGTGCTGCTGGGGCTGGATACATTGATCTCGCAGGCACTTGGCGCGCGCGAGCAGACGCAGGCCAACCGCTGGCTGCTGCACGGTCTGGTGATGGCTGTAGCTCTCAGCGCCGTTCTGCTAGCACTCTTCGGGTTCGGCCCCGGCCTCATGCGCCTGATGCCGGTAGACAAACAGATTCTGAACGTCGCCATCCCCGCGATGCAGGGGCTGAACTACGGCACGCTGCCGCTGCTGCTGTACTTCACGCTGCGCCGCTATCTGCAGGCGACCAACCACGGCCGTCCGATCGCGATTGCGCTGATCTCCGCGAACCTCGTGAACGCCGCCGGCGACTGGCTGCTGATCTTCGGCCATCGCTGGACGCTGCTCGGCCACGTCTTCGCGGTCCCGGCCTTCGGCGTGGTGGGCTCCTCATGGTCCACGAGCTTCGCGCGCTTCTACCTCATGGTCGTGCTAGCCGTAGCCATGTGGTGGCTCGACCGCAAACACCAGTACGGCCTGCGCGGCGTCTCGCGCACCATCGAGCTGCAGCATCTGCGCCGGCTGTTCCTGCTGGGCGCACCCGCCGGCGCGTCGATCTTCGTCGAGATCGGCATCTTTGCGCTGGTCACCTCACTCATCGCGAGCTTCGGCAGCCACGCGCTCGCAGGCCACGAGGTCGCACTGCAGTGCGCGAGCACCACGTTCATGGTGCCGTTCGCGATCTCGTCCGCAACCTCGGTTCGCGTGGGGCACGCCATTGGACGCATGCGCACTGGCGCAGCCACCGTCGCGAACGCAGCGGCCGCAGGATGGAGCGGCATCGGAGCAGGCGCGGCGTTCATGCTCGCGGCCTCGCTGGTGATGCTCACCATGCCGGAGCACATCGCGCGCATCTTCACGCCGGACAAGGGCGTGATTGCGGCAGCCGTGCCCCTGCTCGTGATCGCATCGGGCTTTCAATTCTTCGACGGCATCCAGATCAACGCCACCGGCGCGCTGCGCGGAGCGGGCAACACCACCACAGGCCTATTGACACAGCTCGTCTGCTACTGGGTCATCGGGATGCCGCTGGGTTACCTGTTGGGCTTCAAAATGCACATGGGCGCGGCCGGTTTGTGGTGGGGCCTGCTGATTGCCTTGACCGGCGCGGCCATTGTGCTGGGCACGGCCTGGCACAGAACGCTTCGTACCCTGTAGGCACTCCTATAGCGATTAGAGCATTTCTCTCAAAGGTATAGTCGTTGCCTTCAGCGCCAAAGGCGCGACAGATATCAGCCTAGGCCGAAGGCCTAGGCAATCGGCCAATCGCAGGCCTGAGCGCTGAAGGCGCGACAGATAGATGCGGGCTTACACCTAAGAAGAAAAATGCTCTAGTCGGTGAGCGCCTGCTGGGCAATCTGGTGGGCCTCGTCGAGAAGCTGCGGCCTCACCTCCAGGATCACTTCATCTTCACCCATCGTGTCGTCGTCGCGGCTGTCATTCCATACATAGGAGACGCCCGCCGCACCGAGCGCATGGGCCACAAGCAGAGCGTCGTCACGTAGAAAGATACCAACCTGCGCAAAGTCCGCAAGGGCCTCAAACGGCTCCGCCCCCTTCGCTGCAGGATAGAGGTTCATCGCCTGCTGCAAGGCCTGTTTAGCCTTTGCGGCGTCCGCCCGTTTGACGATCAGGCCCAGCCGCATGGGGCCGCCGTCATCGCGCGGGGAGACCTCGTCCCAGTTGATCGTGCGGCAGAGGACCTCCTGCCGCTGAAGGATGCGCAGAGCTTCGCCAAGCTGAAAGGCATCGGAGAAGGTGAAGATGCAGATCTCGTCCGCGGCAAGTGCGGCGGAGCCGGTCGGGTCTTCAGCAGGAAGCTCAGGTTGCGCGGCCGCAGGCTGCGGCGCCGCGATGCCGCGCTCATGCATCACCTGTTGCAACGCCTGCTGCGCGAGGTCGGTCAGGTCCTCGTGCTGTTCGTACAGAGCCAGAAGTTCCGGCTCGCTTCTCTCTGCATAAAGCGCGCAGAGGTCCTCCAACTGTCTGTTTGCTGCCATAAAACTGAGGCTATCACTTGCCGGTTACGCAAAGAAAACGGGCCGCAGTAGCGCCTGCGGCCCGTCTCTCCCTCAAGGGCGGAGAGCTTACGCCTTCGCCTCGAAGATGCCGTTGAATGCGGAGCGGTGCCCCGCGAACACGAGCAGCCACAACACGACAACGATGAGCGCCAGCGGCAGACCACTCGGTGCCAGGAACGCGTGGAAGAGGAAGATATTGACGATGACCGGGCCAAGCAGCACCAGCGCCAGGGGCACGTAACGACCCACAAGCAGCAGCACCGCCGGAACCAGCTCCAGTAGAAAGACCACGATCAGGATGTGGGAGACAAAGAGCGCACCCATATACTGCCCGGCCACACCCGGAGGTGGGGGCATCGGGATGAAGTGGAGAAATCCGTTGGCGCCAAAGATAAGAAAGATGAGGCCCAGCAGATACCGTGCGATCAGTGCGGCGATCCTCATAGTGTTGTTCCTTTCAAAGAAGAATGAAGTGGGTACAAAACGCTGCGGTGAAGCTATACCGAACGCTTATGCGTTGGCGAAGGCGGCATGGATAGCCTTGAGCTGCGGAGCCAGAAATTCTGCCCGGTCAGCGCCATAGTTCAACGCGGCAGCGCCATAGGCACTCTGGAAGGTGGTGTCGACGACACCGAGGAACCCGAATGTCGCGCGCAGGTAAGGCTCTACGAAGTTGTACGCGGCAAAGGGCGACGCCGCGCTGTAATCGCCGCCGGTGGCGATGAAGAAGTGCGCCTTCTTGCCATTGAGCAGCCCCTGCGGCTTGCCATCGACATACGCGAACGTGACACCGACACGCGCGATCTGGTCGATCCACAGCTTGAAAGCGCCGGGAACGCCGAAGTTGTACATCGGAATGCCGAAGACGAACTCATCGGCGGCAAACAGCTCACCCGTCAGGGTGTCGGAGAGAGCAAGTGCAGCCTTCTGCTCGGCAGTGCGGGAGTCGGCAGGCGTGTAGGCGGCACCGATCCACTGGCCGTCCACCGGCGCCAGGGGGGTGGTTGTGAGGTCGCGAGTGATGACAGTGCTGCCGGGGTTGGCAGCCTGCCAGTGCTTGACGAACTCGGCGGTGAGGGCGCGGCTGACAGAGTGGTCGCCGGTAGGGCTGGAATCGAGATGTAGAAGTGTCGACATGGTATTGAATCTCCTTCACGACAACTGATGTCTAAACAACAAGTGTCGATTCATGAATACACGACAAATGTTGGATAAGCAACAACTGATGTCAGGAGGTAGACTGGAAATCGTGGCGGACAGCGCACAGTTCGATCTGGAAGGAATCGTGGAGGCTCCGGCTCTTATTAGGGAGTCCGAGACGAGCCAGGACCCGCGTATCCGGCGGACCCGCGACCTGTTGCAGCAGGCGCTGGATAGCCTGTTGAAACAAAAAGAGTTCGACAGGATATCCGTGCAGGACATCACAGACGAAGCAGGCGTAAACCGGGCCACCTTTTATGCCCACTATCCGGACAAGTTCGCCCTGCTGGAGTGCAAGGTAGCGGGCGACTTCAACGCCCTGCTCGTCGAGCGCGGCGTGACCTTCGACGGAACCTGTGCCGGTGCGCTACGCAGTATCGTGCTGGGGGTATGCGACTTTCTGGCACTGACACAGGGCTCAGCCTGCCAAAGGCAGCGGCAGATGGAACCCCACCTGGAGACGGCAATGGTGGCAGTCGTCCGAAAGATGCTGCTGGACGGTTTGAGGCGGCACGACGACGGCAGCGACATCTCGCCCGACCTGCGCGCGGCAACCATCAGCTGGGCAATTCTGGGAGCCGCGAAGGAGTGGGTGCGTACACCCGAGCGGCCAGCTTCCGACGAGATCGCCGGCACGGTCGTAAGGATGATCGCCCCGATCCTGCATCCTGCGGACTAATCAGTCTCCAGCCTGTCAACCCTCTCCACCCGCAACACGCACATTCTAAACCATATCCAGAAACACATTCCCCACCCTCAAACCTCTAAAATAGAAGTAGGAAACAAACTGGTAACTGGCTCACTGGCAACCTGGCAACTGAAAGCGCAATCCCGACCCTTGGCAGGGACGTTCTCACAGGCACAATTCACTATCCTCTATCCCCTTTGTTTCCCATATCATACCCGTAACCATATACAGAGTCAGCCACTTACCCCCGGGATCACCCCGTAAGTCGCTGATTCTGCTGGATACCACTGCTACATAGGGGAGGGGGAGGGGGGTATCGGATATCCCCAAAAACCTCACTTGCTCTGGACAGGTGTCAGAGTCGCCGCAAACCCGCTGATGTCCGTATCGGTGACGACGATGGCCTGCGAGAACGGCTGGAAGCTAACAGCCGGAGCTGACGGAGTGTTGTCCGAGCCACCGCGGCGATATCCCTGAAAGGCCTGTGTGCTGGCCCCGCTGATGGCCAGGACATAGTTGCCAGGTGGAACGTAGCGCACCGCGAACTCGCCGTCGGAGTCAATGGAGCCACGCAAGACGAGCGAGGAGTCGCTAGTGTCCGTGATCGTGACCCTGCCAGAGGCGACGCTCAGGTCCGGGTTCGAGCTGGTGGCGTGTCCGCTGACCGTGCGCAGAGAACGGAGGTCGAGGTTGAGCAGCACATCCGTGCGCTCCTCACCCACCTGAACGGAGTAAGACTTGGCAGCACTCTTACGGAAGACTCCCGGCGCGTAGGAGCGAAGCGCGGAGATAACAAAGCCGCCGCGTCCGCCGCCGAACTGTGGCCTGCTCTGGATGGTTGTGGTGAGCAGATAGTCGCCGGTAGGCAGACCGGAGATGCGGAACATGCCGCGATCGTCGGTCATGGAGAACTGGTTGTAGCCACCGAATGAAAGGCCGGAGAGCGGCGCTGGTAGTTGGGTCGTGGTCTGCGTGGCGAGCGTGGCGTTGACAGGAAGCCCGGCGGCAGCGCTGCCGTCCTCCCAGGTAACCCGGCCGGAGAGCGCGCCACCGCGCTGCAGAGTCACAGTTACAGAGCTGGTTTCGTTCGCGTCCACGTGGACGATGGGAAGACTGGCGAGCAGTTGCGCAGGATCGGAACCGCCGCTGACCGCAGCCTCCAGCAGCAGCCGTTCAGGGATAAAGCCGACGGCGGAGGCAGTGACATAGTAGTCGCCAGGAGCGATGTTACTAGCGGTAAAGGTGCCATCGACGTCCGTGCGTGAGCCGCCGCCACGGAATCCTCCGAAGCTGTTGCCACTGGACGCTCCGCTGACAGAGGCAACGCTCTGCAGCTGCACCTGCGCGAAGCGGATCGGCTTCTGAGTATCCTGCGCCAGAACGGTGCCGGTGACAGAGCCCGTGGAGGTAGCCTGCGGCGATGGGCTCGCAGCGGCGGTTTGAACGGCAGGAAGCTGCGGGACGGCCGCCCCAAGAGTTGCAAAACCCAGAAGGATGCGAAGACAGTACCCGGCACGCATACACACAGTATGGCGTCAGGACAGGATCGAAGCAATCGCATCCGGCACCCGCCTCTGCGGAGGCGTATCGCACTGTGTTACCGAGGATCGAAGAGATGGATGCTGACGCAAAGGCGCAGTGGACTGCGACAGTGGAGAAGAAGATCAGCGCACTGCAGTAGTCAACTCCGCGCGGATACGACGCATGGTCTCCAGATAGAACGCGAGATTGTGGATGGAGTTGAGTGTTGCGCCCAGCGGCTCGGCACAGACGAAGAGATGGCGCAGGTAGGCACGCGTGTAGCGGCGACACACCATGCAGGTACAGCCTTCGTCGATAGGCCGCTGGTCCTCGGCGTTCTCCTGCCGCTTGATGTTCATGCGCAGGACAGCACTGGTACGGTCGGCGGGATCTGCGCGAACGAAGAGCAGGCCGTGTCGGCCTGCGCGCGTGGGCAGGACGCAATCCATCATGTCGACGCCCATCTTCGCATACTCCTCAATCTCGTCGGGATAGCCGACGCCCATGACGTAACGCGGCTTGTCCTTTGGGAGCACTTCAAGCGAGAGCGCGATCATCTCGCGGGTGACCTCACGCGGCTCACCGACGGCGAGGCCGCCGATAGCATAGCCGGGGAAGTCCATCTCGACGAGGCGCTCAGCAGACTCGCGACGCAGGTCGCGGTACATGCCGCCCTGCACAATGCCGAAGAGCGCCTGATGCTTGCCAGCGAACTTCGCTACGTCATATCCGGTGGCCGCATCGCGATGGAGCGGTTGCGTCCAGGGAACCTCGTCTCGGTGTGCGAGCCAGTATTCTTTCGACCGGCGTGCCCAATCGTGCGTGAGAGACATGGAGTCGCGCGTACGCTCCCAACTGGCGGGCGTCTCCACGCACTCGTCGAAGGCCATCATGATGTCGGCGCCGAGCGCTACCTGCACGGCCATGGAGTGCTCGGGCGAGAAGAAGTGCTTGGAGCCGTCGAGGTGTGAGCGAAACTCAACACCATCGGCGG
This sequence comes from Granulicella sp. 5B5, assembly GCF_014083945.1. Taxonomy (GTDB): domain Bacteria; phylum Acidobacteriota; class Terriglobia; order Terriglobales; family Acidobacteriaceae; genus Granulicella. Next base: position 2,037,407 of record NZ_CP046444.1, read on the forward strand.
ATATCTTGCGCAGCTTGGCGAGCGAAAAGACCTGGAAGCCGCCTGAGTCCGTGAGCATGGGCCGCAGCCAGCTCATGAAGCGGTGCACACCGCCAGCGCGAGCGATAAGCTCGTGCCCTGGGCGCAGGTAGAGATGATAGGTGTTGGCGAGGATAATCTCGGCGTTGAGCTCTTCGACGAGGTTCTGCGGCACGGCCTTGACTGTTGCGGCTGTGCCGACGGGCATGAAGACCGGCGTCTGTACGACGCCATGCGGCAGCTCTAACTGCGCGCGGCGTCCGCCATACCCCGTGGTGTTTTCAACTTGGAAGCGAAGCGACATCTCGCTTCATTGTAAGTGGCAGACTACTCAGGCTGCTTGTCCTTTGGTTTGCTCGAGCCGTCTTCAGTAGGCCAGTTCTTCTGGAACTCCTTCATGTCCTTCTGCACCTTGTCCATCTGCTTCTGCAGGTCTTTACTGTCGGGGAACTTGAGGTTCTTCATCGCATCCTGCACCTTGATCTGCATGTCGCCAAGGTTGAGATGATCGAGACCGTTCAGCATCAGGTCAAGGTGGATCTGCTCTTGGGGAGCAATCATGGCAAGCGTAGGCAATCCGGCCATCGAAGGCCCGATCCATAAGCCATCCAGTTCGCTATGGTCGCCATCGTGGCGTTGCTTGCGGATGGTGTGAATAAAGGTGAGTTCCTTCGGCTCGACCGTGATGATCGCTGTCTCGACGTAGCCGTCGGCACGGCGCTTGTTGCAGATGTCGGTGGACTCGCCGGTTTTGAAGTCGCGGGTGTGCACGGAGCAGTGCCAGTCGCCGGTGTTGAGCTTGTTGCGGAAGGCTTCGACGTCTTGCATGTTGTACATGCCAGGCTTGTCATAGCTGTAGGAGCGCACCACGTTCAACACCATGTTGTGAGCAGCTCTGCCGTTCGGGCCACCGACCATGTCGAGCGTGTCGGGGTCCATCGTCACCTCGTTCACGTCGCTCGCGCCTTTGGCAAAGACCTCTGTGCCAGCGAAGAGATCGTCCTTTACCGGTGCGCTCGTCTGCGCGGCCGCGGCCATTACCGCGAAGCCTGCCAATCCGGCTAACACCACCCTTGCCATCCATCTCGTCATCTTCATCCTCCTGTCCTCCAGTCCTGATCTTTCTGATCTCTTACTAATCCAACGGCACACCGGCACGCTGCAACTGCTCGCGAGCGTGGGCCAATGCCTGGTCCGTGATGCGTGTGGCCGTCTCGAACTGCTGGTTGGCCAACTGCCGCTCGTGATACTCATGCACACGCTCGCCGGTGAAGATGCCCAGCGCCAGCACCGCTGCGATTGCGCCTGTGACCCAGGTGCTGGTGCGTGGCGACATCACGAAGACCTTGCGGCGAGGCTCAACCGCTATCTTTTGCATCACACTGTCGGCGAAGCCCTCCGGGCTGTCGACGCGTTGCAGCGCCCGCGTCAGCCTTGCTTCAAACTGCTTGGTTTCGAATTCATTCATCGGACATACTCCTTCATGGTGACGGCAGCCTTTCTCCGCAACAGCTGCAGACCGCGCTGCAGGTTGCTCTTTACCGTCGCCAACGGCTGGTTCAATAAGTTCGCGATCTCATCCGGTGCCATCTCTTCCTGATACCGCAAGACGATCGCGATGCGCATCTGCTCAGGCAGTGTGCGCAGAAGCTCTTCAAGCAGGGCAACGACAGCCGCACTAAGCGCTTCGCCGTTCTCTTCGATGTGCTGCTCCTCGACCCACTCCTCGGCCTGGGCTTCCGGCCTTCGGGAGCGGCGGCGGAGGGCGTCGGTGGCACGGTGGACCGTGACGCGACGGAGCCAGAAGCGCACATGGTCTTCGCTCTCGAGCCGCGGCTGGCGCTGGATCAGCTCACGGTGCAGTTCGAGAAAGGCGTCCTGTGCCACCTCTTCGGCGGTGCCGCGCTCGCCCGTAACACGGAGCGCGAGCGAGAACACCATGCGTTGATGGGTCTCCACCAGTCTGCGGAAGTCGTTCGTTGCGATGCTCATCGACGGGATCAGTGAGGGCCCTCAATACCTGCTCACTCACCTATACGCAGCGGTTTGGCTGTTGGGATGCAGAATCTTCAGACGGATGTATTTTCCGGCCCTACCCCTCCCCCCTTTTAGGGGCTATGATCCGGAGCCAATTGAAGTTAGGGGTGGATACCGAACAAGCGGAGCTGACTTTTATTTGGAGGGGAAACGGGGTTAGTGTCGTATTGCGAGTGGCTTATCAGCTCTGCGAGGGTTGCTGCAGGAGGACAGCCACGGCCTCGGGTACAGAGAGGTTGTGGTCGAAGTAGTGGAACTCCGCCCGGGTGATGTCGCTGTTTTTGGCGATGCTCTTGAACAGGGCCGCCTTGCCACCGATGTCCGAGATGACATGGATGGTGCGCCAGTGGCCGTCGATCTGCTGCCGGTCGCTGGAGAAGTGGCTGCCCGAACGGACGGAGGCCAGCAGGCCGAAGCCGATGTTGACCGGCTGGGTGAGGTGGCCATCGATGTGGATGAGGCGGAACTGATTGGCGTCGACCTCGACGCTACCGCTCATGCCGTGCAGCACCTGGTCTTCGATGCCGCTGGGTGAGACTGCCGGGTTGGGGTGAAAGTCCATGTGCCAGACGCCGTCCTGCAGGTGCACGTTGTCGAAGAGGAAGTCGGTGGGCAGAAGCTCAAGCATGTGCTTCGCGTGCTGCTCGTCGTTGCGCTCGGCGACCTCCTTCTTCAGGAACTCCTCCGGGTGCGCGGCGATGGCGGCGAGCCGGTCATGCTCCTTCTGCACCGCTTCGGCGGAGAGCGGTACATCATCGACGGCGAGGAGCAGACGGACGCGCGCCTCGGCGGTCTCGACCACGCGCTCGGTCCACATGTGGCCGCCGGTGCGCTCGGAGCGCTCGTGCGAGAGGTACTCGTAGCAGTCGCGGTGCTCCGTGGCTTGCTGCTCATTGGCGATGAGGGGCTTCAGCACTTCGATGGGAGTTCGGGGGCCATCCGCCGCGAAGGAGCGGGGGGCGCAGCAGAGTACGAGAAGCGATGGAACGAGAAGCGAGGCGAAGGTCGCGGCAACGGGGAGCGAGGACGAACGAAGAATGGCGGACTCCTGTGAACGGCGCTGCGATGTTAGACGCAAAGCGCTGTTCTGAGTCTACGAGCCCTGGCCGGCGATTGCAGCCGGTACGGCTAGTTCGATGCCGTCAACATGGCCGATGTGGGAGAGTGCAGAAGCATCTCGGCTGCCTCGGGAACGCTCACATCGTGGTCGAGCGGCTGAAACTGCGAGCGATGCAGGTCGATGTTCAGATCGACAGTCTTGAAGATGACAGCTTTGGCATGTACCACCGTGGCGACGTGCATGGTGTGCCAGCGGCCGTCGATCTGCTCGCGGTCGCTGATGAAGTTGGTGCCGGGCTGAACGTCGGCGAGCAGGCCGAAGCCGATAGGGACGTCCTGAACCAGATGGAACTCCATGCGGACGAGACGGAGCTGGCTTGCGTCGATGACCAGCTTGCCTGCCATGTTGTGCAGGATGCGTTCCTGAACGCCGGAGGGCGTGTAGTTCGGGTTAGGGTGGAAGTCCATATGCCAGAGGCCGTCCTGAAGGACGACATGGTCGAAGAGGAAGTCGCGGGGCAGGACCTCGAGCATGTCGCGGGCGCGCTTCTCCTCGGCGCGGGTGTTCTGCTCATGCTTGATGAAGACTGCGGGATGCGTGCGGAGGTTCTCAAGCCGCGCGCGCTCCTGCTGCATGCGCTCGGGTGAGAGCGGCTTGCCGTCGATGGCGAGCAGCAACCGCATGCGGCCGGGCGGCGTTTCTACGACGCGCTCGGTCCAGAGATGGCCCCCGGTGCGGCCGGAGCGCTCATTGGAGACGTACTCGTACCGGTCAGGGTGCGCGGCGGCGGCGTTTTCGTTGTCGATCATCGCCAGCACGACCTGTTGCGGCGTTTGCAGGGCCTGGGGAGTGGCGGGCGTCTCCGCCGGCGCTGCCGCTGCGAGCAGAAGCAGGAGCATCCAGTGGCCTTTGCGAAGCGGCGAGTGTAGCGACGGCAGCCTAAGGCAGGACATAGCGATCACCTCCACGCCTGCAGTCTAGCTCCAGCGGCCTGCCAGAATGATTGCAGCCGTGTGAGAACTGAGGAACCGCCTGTGGAACGCTTTGCTCTGTGAATCTTTCGAGACTGACAGCGTGCGGCGCACGGGTATCCTTGAAGCCGATGCCCATGCGAGAACCCATGCCCGATACCGTCGACCATGCCCTTGCCGAAGCGGCTACACGGATTGCGCGGCGCGATGCGGAGCTGCTGCTGGGCCATGTGCTGGGGCGCGATCGCACGTGGCTGATGATGCACGGTGCGGAGACGATCACGGCAACACAGCAGGCCCGGTTGAAGGAGCTGACAACACGGCGCGAGACCCACGAGCCGCTGCAGTATCTGCTGGGCGAGCAGGAGTTTTATGGCCTGCCTCTGCGGGTGACGCGCGATACGCTGATTCCGCGGCCGGAGACGGAGCACCTTGTGGAAGCCGTGCTCGATTGGAGCCGGACGCAGGCGTCGATGTCGCGGATTGTGGATGTAGGAACTGGTACGGGCGCCATCGCGTTGGCGCTGGCGAAGCACTTGCCGGACGCGAGCGTCTTCGCTTGCGATATCTCTGCCGCTGGGCTGGCGGTTGCGAGGGAGAACGCGGAACGGCTGGGCCTCGGAGGCCGTGTTCAATTTCGGCAGAGCGATCTGCTGTCGGCGTATCGGTCAGGGGCAGGACAAGACAATCTCTTCGATGCCGTGGTGTCGAACCCGCCGTACATCCCGAGCGGAGACGCAGCGATGATGCAGCCTGAGGTCCGCGACCATGAGCCGCACCTGGCGCTGTTTGCCGGTGACGACGGACTCGATGTGTACCGGCGCCTGATTGTAGAGGCGCACGCCCTGCTGCGGGAAGATGGCTTGCTCGCAATGGAGATTGGGTACGGACAGCGCGAGGCGCTGGCAGCGCTGCTGAGTGGGTGGAAGGACGTTCGATTCTTCGACGACTATGCCGGCATTCCGCGCGTGGCGTTCGCAACGAAGTGACGATTGCAGTGCTCAAAGAGGGTTGGCAGTCTAGCTAAAGACGTTCAAGAAGCCGTGCAGCAGGTAGGAGCCGCACACCGCGATGGCCAACGCCAGCGCTGACTCGGTGAGGGCAGCGGGCAGATCTCGACCGAAGCGGCGAGCTGCCCATGCACGGAGACGGATGCCGCCAAATGCACCCGCGAAGACACCGGCCAAGACGAAAAGAATGCCGCCCACGAGGGGCTCATGGATGGAGTGCGCGGCCAGAGCGCCGACCAGAGCGCCGAAGACGCATCGTGCCAGCAACAGGGGCGGGTCCATACGGTTTGGCGTGATAGGAAGCGTGTCTGCGTAGTACTCGCCCAAGGCAGCAAGGGTGAAGATGAGAACGCAGACAGGGCTCGCGAACCAGAACGACCAGCCGGTCTGCGGCAGAAGGCCGAGCCAGGCAAACCAGCAGAGCACGGCGATCGCCGTCATCGTGCGCGCGCCTGTCGCCAGGCCCAGAAGAAAGTACCACTGCATCGGTTCCGTGCCTTGAGCTACTGCGGGTTGTAGTACTCGTCCTGGCCCGGTTGCTTTCCGTCGAGCTTGACCGGGGGTGACGGCGACGGCGTTCCGACAGGCTTAGTGGCCTGTTACGGAGCGAACTGGGGAGTGCAACCGGCGGACGCACTGCACCTCCCGTTGTAGCAGGGGTGGAGGCATCCGCGCCAGTGGCAGCTTCGCCGGCCCTCGCCCGTGGTCGCCTTGATCTCCACCAGCAGATAGCGCGGCTTTAGTTTGGCGCCTCGAAGGGCAACCTTATGTGCAACACCGGGCGCTAGTGGGTTGCGACCATTGCCTCCCAGAGCTGGTGCAGGCCGGCACCGTTGGCTTCGCGGGTGTAGAACATGTGACCGCCGGGGAACTCATGCACCTGTACCTGGCCGGCGAGCTTAGCGGGCAGCTGGTTCTGGGTGAGCACCGAGCCCATGAACGGGCAGGAGAGGTCGTTCCAGCCGTGGACGATCAGTACCTGCAGTTTGGGGTCGGCTGCGATGGACTCGCGGAGGTCTTCGACCGCACCCCTACGCAGGTCAGGCGAGCTGTGATCCCAGGCGCTGTTCACCGCATAGGAGAGAGCATAGTAGCGGGCGTCGGTCTTCCACCCGACGGTGTGGGTGATGAAGTCGACCATCGCGGAGGTGGTGGGGGCGATGATGCTCTCGAGGATGGGGTCGTTGGACTGCCGGTAGGGCGAGTACGGATAGGGGTCCGGCAGCATGACGTTGGAGTCGTAGACGGAGCCGATCTCGCCCTGCTCACGGTGGACTTCGCGGAGATACGCACCGGTTTCGAGGCGGCCGCCGGAGTAGCGGACGAACTGCGGGTCGAGCCCGGTCATCTCAGTGACCTTGGCGATCATGGCGTCGGTGGCGGCCTTGTTCTCGGGGCCGGCGATGAGCGCGGAGGCGTAGTCGCCTTCGGTGTAGGCGATGACCTGCTTCATGGCGTCGTCTGTGAGCTTGTGCTCGGCCTCAAGGTGCGCGGCGGCTATGGGAGGTAGCGTGACCATCCAGGGAATGGGCGAGAGGTTCTCGTCGCCGAACTGCGGATTGAGGTAGGGGCTGACGAGGACAAGGCCGTTGATGGCGACGCCCAGCTGCGACTGCAGATAGTGCGTGATGCGCGGGCCACGGTAGCCGCCGTAGCTTTCGCCGATGAGGTACTTCTTGTCGAGCAGGCGGTCGTTCTTGACCAGCCACTTGTAGATGACGAGCGAGAGATACTCGATGTCCGGCGTGGGCGAGTAGAAGAGCTTCTTGGTCTTGGCTTCATCGACGAGCGACTTGGAGAAGCCAGTGCCGATGGGGTCGATGAAGACTTCGTCGGCGACGTCGAGCCAAGTCCCCGGGTTGTCTTTGAGGATGGCGGGCGAGGAGGCCGAGTCGCCCTCATTGCCGAAGGAGAGGTGCTTGGGGCCGATGGCGCCCAGGTTCAGATAAACCGAGGAGGCGCCGGGGCCACCGTTGACGGCGAAGATGACGGGGCGCGAAGGCTCTCCCTTGGCGCGGTCGACGACGTAGGCGGTGTACATGACGTCGCCGGTGGGCTTGCCTTCGTCGTCCTTGAGATGGATGGTGCCGACGGTGGCGGTGTAGTGGATGGTCTTGCCGTTCACGGTGATGGTCTGCGGGACGGACTTGTCCTCGGGCAGGCCCTCTGGCTTGGTTTCAGGTTTCGCAGCTTCTACCTTGGCAGGCGCTTTGTCGGCAGCAGGTTTTGCGTCCTGCTGGGCGAAGAGAGGGAGGGCAAAGAGCAGAAGAGCCGGAGCAAGTTGGCGCGAGGTCATGGATGTTAATGTACGACGTAATCCAGCATGCTGGGAGCAACAAAATACAAGGGGTCTCTCCGTTGCGGCGCAAGAGCGCGCCTTCGGTCGAGATGACTGGCTTTGTGGATGGATCGGCGAAGAACAAGCAACAGCAAGAGCAACTGCGTTAGACCTAAGCCTTCAATTGCGGGTAGCGGGTGAAGATGATGCGCTGATCTTCGGCGGGGAGGTCGTGGAGGCGGGTGGGTTTGTCCTGCGGGCGGGTGCCTTTCTGGTTGAGGACATTCATCAGGCTCCACTCGCGTTGCAGGCCCTGCGGCTCCTGCGCTTTGAGGTCGTAGCGGGTGAAGTCGATGGCCATGCGCGGAGTGTTCTTCTCCCAGTCGTGCAGCAGGGCGAGGCGGAACTCGCGGTTCATGAACCATTCGATCTCGAGGTTCTTCTCCGAGCCGGGCGCGCCGGTCCCCTTCTCGTCGAACCGGTAGTTGAGGCCTGCGTTCGAGGGCGTGTGCTTGCGCCACTCGAGGCCGAACTCGCCTTCGGGGATGACCTGCGTGTCGGGCCAGCGGTCGAGCGTGGTCTGTAGCCAGTAGGTGAGGTCGGCATCGTGGCCGAGTGAGGTCTCCCAGATGGCGGTGACCCAGCCGAAGCCGTTGAGCTTGTAACCCGCGTCCATGTGGATGGCGGTGGTGTCCATCATCTCCCTGCGGCCGACGGCGAGGCCGAGGTCCTGCACGGTTTCGATAGGGCCGACACCCATGCGGCTGTTGAAGCCGCCTTCGAAACCCTGGCGGCGCGCGGAGAGAAAGTCGCAGGTCCAGCCGTCGAGGCAGACGCAGTCGATGAAGTCGGCGGGCCCTTGCGCCGGCTTGAGATAGTGTTCGCGGCTGGGATAGTAGGGGTAGCAGATGCCGCCGTCACCATCGCCGTTGTCGATGCCGTGCTGGCTCCAGATTTGGCCCTGGCAGACGTGGATGCCTTCGTCGTTGGCGAGGTGGCGCTGGTTTTCGGCGTCCATGAAGCCGGCGATGAGCGATTGTGGACGGTAGCCGCCGCCGACCATCTTCGAGACCATGCCGAGTGCGTCGTGGATGGTGCGGCGCGTCTGCTCGCGGGTGTTGTACATGGGCGCGAAGTAGCCGCCGGGGATGAAGGTGATCTCGTCGCCGTATTGCGCGTGGAAGCTGGCGAGGAGGCGGCGGGCTTGTTGATACTCCTTGCGCTGGTCGAGGAGCGCGAGCCAGCTGATGGCCCAGGTCATGCGGCCTTTGGGACAGCCGCGGGCGAAGGCATCGCGGCGGGCCTGGATGTGCGCGGGGCTGTTGAGGGGCGACTCGTCGAGGCCGATGTTGCGCGTGGGCGTGACCTCGATCTGGTTCACGCGGACGACGGAGATATGCGTGAGGAAGCGGCCGCGCAGTGGCGATGGTGGTTGCGCGAGGAGCGTGCTGTTGCCGAGGGCGAAGGCTGCTGCTGAACCTGCTGATGTATTGAGGAAGTCTCGCCTGGTCCAGTTGCCGCTGCTCATGTAGTCCGCGTCCTCCAGTGCGTTGTGGGTGTGGTGAGATGCCACGGCAACGACACGGACATGCTAGCAGCGGGGAATGAAGGCTGGCAGAAAGCACCACGCCCCCACTCATCGCAAACAGCGCGATGAATGGGGACCCGGCAACCGATTATCAGCGGCCCACAAGCTGCTGATGGAACGGCGAGTAGCGAGCACCTTCCAGCTTGACGCTGGAAGAGGCAGCTTCGAGAGCCTCGACATCAGCTGGGGAAAGTTCGACGTTGAGGGCCCCGAGGTTCTCTTCGAGACGGTTGAGCTTGGTAGTGCCGGGGATGGGAACAATCCACGGCTGCTTTGCCAGCAGCCACGCCAGAGCGATCTGTGCAGGGGTGGCGTTCTTCTTTTTGCCGAAGTCGGTGATGACATCGACCAGCGCGTGGTTGGACTTAAGAGCATCTGGAGCCAGGCGGGGCGAGGTGCTGCGGAAGTCAGTGCTGTCGAACTTTGTGTTGGCGTCCATCTTGCCGGTAAGGAAGCCCTTGCCAAGTGGGCTGAAGGGGACGAAGCCGATGCCGAGCTCTTCGAGCGTAGGGATAATCTCCTGCTCGGGCTCGCGGAAGAAGAGCGAGTACTCGCTCTGCAGCGCGGCGACGGGCTGCACGGCGTGGGCGCGGCGGATGGTCTGCGCGCCAGCCTCCGACAGGCCGAAGTGCTTGACCTTACCCGCGGCGATGAGGTCCTTGACCGCGCCGGCAACGTCTTCGATCGGCACGTTGAGATCGACGCGGTGCTGGTAGTAGAGGTCGATGACGTCGATATTGAGGCGCTTGAGCGACTCGTCGCAGACCTTCCTGATGTGGTCCGGGTGGCTGTTGAGGGCGTTCCACTTGCCGCCGTCGGCGGGATTGGCCTCCCAGCCGAACTTGGTCGCGATGACGACCTTGTCGCGGATGGGCGAGAGCGCCTTGCCGACGAGGACTTCGTTGGTGAAGGGGCCATAGACCTCTGCGGTGTCGAAGAAGGTGACGCCCATGTCGACGGCCTTGTGCATGAGGGCGATCATCTCAGTCTCATCGGAGACGGTGCCGTAGCCAAAGCTCATGCCCATGCAGCCGAGGCCAAGGGCGGAGACTTCAAGATTGCTGTTGCCGAGTTTGCGCGTTTGCATGGTGTGCTCCTTAGGTTGTTACTGCTGATGTTCCGCGAAGGCTTTGCGGGCGACCGCGATGGCGTGCGGAGCGGTTGGCTCCAACGGGCTTTGAGTTGGCGCGGTGAGCGTGAACTAGTTGATGGTGGTTTCGCGGTTGGCTTCGCGCCAGTGGCCGGGAGGCACACCTTCCCAGGCGCGGAAGGCGCGGGCGAAGGAGCTGGCGTCCTCGTAGCCGAGCAGGTAGGCGGCTTCGTTGAGCTCAAGGACGGAGTTCTTGAGGTAGTAGCGTGCCATTTGGCGGCGCGCTTCATCGAGTACGCGCTGGAAGCTGGAGCCGGACTCCTGCAGGCGGCGCTGCAGCGTGCGGGAGCTCATGTGCAGTTCGCGGGCCACGTCCTCCGTTGTGGGACGATGGCCGGTGAGCCGCTGCTGAATCGCACCGCGGACGAGTTCTAGAAAGCTGTCATCGCCGTTCGTGTGCTGTTTGAGGTCGAGCTCGAACTGCGGGGCGAGCATCTCCAGCAATTCGGCGTTGCGGGTGACGAAGGGAATGGCTGCGTCAGCCGTGCGAAAGACGATGGCGTTTTGCGCGCTGCCGCAGACGATGGGGCAGCCGAAGTGCCGTTCGAGTGCCTTGGTGTGCGTGCGCGGCTGCACAAGCTCCAACCGCAGGGGAGTGATGCGCATGCCGGTGCCGTGGCGCACGATGGTGAGCATCCACGCAAAGCAGTGGTCGACGAGCACGGGCGGTTCGGCTTCGACGGCGAGCGTCCAGCGAAACTGGATGCTCCACTCGTCGCCCTGGCGGTCGTGCACGAGCTCCTCCGGCACGGAGAGACGCTTGTAGCGCGCGAGGTGATCGATGGCCGCACCGAAGTTTTCGGTGGAGAGCGCCGCGATGCCGCTGGGGTGGAAACGTTCAATGCGATTTTCAGTGCCGAGCTTGAGGCCGATGGCGGGGTCGCTGCTGACCTCAGCGATGGCCCGCCACAGGGCGAAGAGCTCTTCGGTGTTGACGAGTATGCGGGTCTGCTGGAAGAGGTCCTGCGGGAGCCCTGCGCGGCGGAGAACCGCGGAGACAGAGACTCCCGACTCCTCCAACCGCGTGCTTAGGGTGCCGGCAACTCGAAAGTGTTTGAGCATAAGAATCTTTCAGCAGAGTTTTATCTTTAGGACTTCAAAGACGCCATGTCGATGGAGAAGCGATACTTCACGTCTGCTTTGAGCAGGCGCTCGTAGGCCTCGTTCACCTGTTGGATGGCGATGACCTCGACATCGGATGTGATGTTATGCTCGCCGCAGAAATCGAGCATCTCCTGAGTTTCCTTGAGGCCACCGATGGGCGAGCCGGAGACACTCTTTCTGCCGAAGATGAGGCCGAAGGAGCTGAGGCTGAGCGGCTTTTCGGGCGCACCAACGAGGGTCATGTTGCCATCGCGGCCAAGCAGCTGGATGTAGGCGTTGATGTCGTGGTCGGCGGAGACGCAGTCGAGGATGAAGTCGAAGCTGTTGGCGTGCTTCTGCATCTGCGCAGCGTCCCTGGAGATAACGACCTCGTCCGCGCCGAGGCGGATGGCGTCTTCAACCTTGCTGGGCGAGGTGGTGAAGACGACGGTGTGCGCTCCCATGGCATGCGCGAACTTGACGCCCATGTGGCCGAGGCCGCCGAGACCGACGATGCCGACCTTCTTGCCCGCGCCGACTCCCCAGTGGTGCATGGGTGAGTAGGTGGTGATGCCCGCGCAGAGCAGCGGTGCGGCGGCGGCGAGGTCAAGGTTCGCAGGGATGTGCAGGGCGAAGCGCTGGTCGACCACGATGCTGTCCGAGTAGCCGCCGTAGGTGACGCCGCCGGTGTGCTTGTCGGGCGAGTTGTAGGTGAGCGTCATGCCGGGGCAGAACTGCTCGAGGCCTTCCTTGCAGGCGGGGCAGGTGCCGTCGGAGTCGACCAGGCAGCCGACACCGGCGAGGTCGCCGGGCTTGAAACCGGTGACGGCGGAGCCGACCTTGGTGACGCGGCCCACGATCTCATGCCCCGGCACGCAGGGATAGACGGTGGGCATGACTGCGGCCCACTCGTTGCGCACTGTATGGAGGTCCGAGTGGCAGATGCCGCAGAAGAGGATCTCAATCTGAACGTCATTCTCGGTGGGATCGCGCCGCGCGATCGTGGTGGAGGCTAGCGGCGAGGTGGAGCTGGTTGCGGAGTAGGCTCTCGCGTTGAACATGAGACTACGTTAGTCCCTGGCGGCGGCTGTCGCCATGCAGAGCGCGCCATTGTGCCTGCAAGATGCGCCAGAGTTTTGTGGCGCGGCTATTCGCCAATCAGATGCAGAACGATCTCGCGCCGGTGAGGGTGGGTGCGATGTTCGAAGAGATAGACACCCTGCCAGGTGCCGAAAACGAGGCTGCCATTCACAACAGGGATGGATAACTGTACCTGTGTGAGAGCGGTCTTCAGATGCGCGGGCATGTCGTCCGCGCCTTCGTAGTTGTGTTCGTAGGGCCCGTTTTCTGGTGCGATGCGGCTGAAGTACGCCTTGATGTCGCGACGCACGGTGGGGTCGGCGTTTTCCTGGATCAGCAGCGATGCGGATGTATGGCGACAGAAAACGGTAAGCAGGCCTGTCTGCATCTGCTGGTGCTGGAGCCATTCGCAGAGAGTCAAGGTGAACTCATATAGGCCCTGGCCGCGGGTGGAGAGGGTGAGGGCGTGGGTGGCTTGCTTCACGGCTTCCTCCGCTACCCGCGCAGGAAGCCGTAGAGCGGGAACTGCTCGGCGAGTTCGCCCACTTGGCTGCGGATCTGCGCTAGCTTGTCGGCGTTGTTGCGGTGCTCCAGGGCTTCGGCGATCCACTTGGCAATGGTGCGCATCTCCGCTTCCTTCATGCCGCGCGTGGTGAGCGCCGGGGTGCCGATGCGGATGCCCGAGGGCTTCATCGGGGGGTTGGTGTCATACGGGATAGCGTTCTTGTTGACCGTGATGCCGGCGGCACCGAGCGCGGCTTCGGCCTCTGAACCGTAGATGCCTTTGGCGAAGACATCCACGAGGATAAGGTGGGTGTCCGTGCCGCCGGAGATGATGCGGTAGCCTTCGGCCTGCATGGCTTCGCCGAGCACCTTGGCGTTGGCGACGGTCTGTGCGGCGTAGGTCTTGAACTCGGGCTGAAGGGCCTCATTGAACGCGACCGCCTTGGCCGCGATGATGTGCATGAGCGGGCCGCCCTGCTGGCCGGGGAAGACGCTGCGGTCGATGCCGGCGGCGTACTCCTGCTTGCAGAGGATGAGACCGGCGCGTGGGCCACGCAGGGTTTTGTGCGTGGTGGTGGTGACGACGTCCGCGAACGGCACAGGCGAGGGGTGTGCGCCACCGGCGACGAGACCGGCGAAGTGTGCCATGTCGATGAAAAGTTTCGCACCGACCTTGTCGGCGATCTGGCGCATGCGGGCGAAGTCGAACTGGCGTGGGTAGGCGGAGCCGCCGCCGATGATCATCTTGGGCTGCTCGGCGATGGCCTGCGCTTCGAGCGCGTCGTAGTCGATGACCTCGGTGTCCTGGCGGACCTTGTAGCCGACGATCTTGTAGAGCTTGCCAGAGAAGTTGAGCTTATGGCCGTGGGTGAGGTGGCCGCCGTTGGCGAGGTCGAGGCCGAGGACGGTGTCGCCGGGGTTGACGAGCGTCATGTAGGCGGCGGCATTGGCCTGCGAGCCGGCATGCGGCTGCACGTTGGCGTGATCGGCGCCGAACAACTCCTTGGCGCGATCACGGGCGGCGTTTTCGACGATGTCGGCGTACTCGCAGCCGCCATAGTAACGCTTGCCGGGATAGCCTTCAGCGTACTTGTTGGTGAAGACGGTGCCGGCGGCCTCCAGCACGGCGCGCGAGACGAAGTTCTCGCTGGCGATCATCTCCAGGCCCTCGTGCTGGCGATGGATCTCGTTCTGGATCTGCTGGTAGATGAGTGGGTCGGAGGCAGCGAGAGGGGCGTTCAGGTCAATCGGCATAGAGGTTAATTTTACGCTGTGCGTTTGCGGGAGAGGCGACTGCCAGCCGGTTTGCGTAACCTTCATCGAGAAAATGCGTATTCCTACGCAACACCTATCTGGCTTTCTGTTCCCGAGCTAATGGCTTTCGATTCCCTGCGCAGAACCGTGCGCAGACGCGGACGACTCCGCCGCCAGCCGCTTGAATGAGTTGTAGATGAAGGAGCCCATCCACCAGCCGTCCATGTATTTGTAGGGAAACTCGCCGGTGGTGTAGTGGCCGCAGGGGAGCACTTTGCTGACGTAGTTGATGTGGTGGGTGTCGAAGTTCCTGAGGACTTCAAGCGAGAACTCGCGGATGAAGGTGAGGTCGTAGGTGGCGTGGATGACGAGCGTGCGGCGCTGCGCGGCGGCGAACGGCTGCATGTAGTTGATGGGGCTGATGCAGTCAAAGAGGCCGCGCACCTGCTGCTGCGAGAGGCCGGCGTGCTCGAAAGCGGACTTGACGTGGCGCGTGCTCTGGCCGGTCCAGACGACGTCGCCGAACTGGGTGGAGGCGTGATTGAAGGCACAGACGCGGATGCGTGGGTCCATCGCCGCGGCGAGAAATGCGTAGCAGCTACCGAGCGAGGTGCCGAGCACGCCGAACTGCTCATAGCCTTGTGATTCGAGCCAGTCGATGCAGCTGCGGACGTCCGCGACGGCCTGACGGCAGGCGGCGAGGGTGCGGCCGATGTTGGAGCTGACGGCGTAGTCGGAGCGCTCAAGCTCTTTGGGGCGGCGGACGTCGTGATAGGGCTTGGAGAGGCGCAGGCAGGAGATGCCGAAGCGGTTGAATATCTCGCAGAGCGCATTGTGGCTGAAGGCATCGGCGTTCCACTGCGGCATGATGACCATGGCCTGACGCGGCTTCGATTTGTCTTTGTGCTCTGCGGGGTACCAGCGTGCGTTGACCTCGTCGTTCTCCGGGTACGGCGTGCGGACGGCGGAGGTGAAGCGCAGGAACGGTTCGCGGCGCAGCTCGCCGACCTCGGCGCGGCGCTTCCACTCGCGGTCCTGCTCGAGGGTTTCGGGGCGGACATTGGTGGGGTAGAGCTCGGGGTGGCGCTGCTCGATGCGGAAGTTGGTGGGCGTGGTGTAGGCGAAGGTGGCGTGCGTGTCGGCCAGCATCTGCTGGTTCAGCCCGGTCATGGCGTCGAGGGCGGAGAGCTCGCCGCGGTCGACGCGGGCTTGCCATTCGAGCCCGCCGAGGTCGGCGAGGTGGTCGAACCCCCACTCCAGCGGGCGCTCGATGCGGTTCGAGTCGCGGGTGGTGAGGGCGTACTCCCACGCGTACATCCACTTTGCGTACAGCTTTGAAACCATCTGACTAGTTTACCGCTCCGGTCTACTATTTTGGCAGTGTAGCGGGGCGGCAAGACGGGCACGTTTATGCCAGATGAACATGTCCGCGGAGGCCGCAGAGTATCTCGTAGGGGATGGTGTGGCACCAGCGGGCGTGGTCGTCCGCGGTGACGCCTTCGCCGAGCAGGACGACCTCGTCGCCCATGGCGATGTTTTTGCGGCCGGTGATGTCCACGACGGTGAGGTTCATGGAGACGCGGCCGATGACCTTCGCCTGCCTGCCCGCAAGCATGACCCAGCCGTTGCCGACGCCCGAAGAAGCCTCGCGGCGAAAGCCATCCGCGTAGCCGACGGGCAGCAGCGCGAGGCGCATGGGCTTCTGCGCGGTGAAGGTGGCGCCGTAGCCGACCGTAGCACCTGCAGGGATGTCGCGGAGGCCGATGATGCGGGTCTTCCAGGTGAGCACGGGCGAGAGCCGTGGATGCAGCGCTGCGGTGGCCTCACCTTCGAGGGACAGCGTGTCTCCGTAAAGACCGAGGCCGGTGCGCACCATGGCGCGGGCGCCGAGCTTCTTTGCAGCGTCGCGAATCCACTTCATCGTGGAGCCCTCATCGACCGCGGAGGTGTTGCCCATGTGGATGAGCTCGGGCTTGATGCCGGCGGCCGTGACCTGTTCGAGCGCAGCGGCAAAGCGTTTGCGTTGCGCGGCGGTGACAGCGGAGCCGGGTGTACCAGGAGCGGACTCGGCGCAGGCGAGGTGCGTCATGACGCCTTCGCAGGAGACCCAGCGCGAGGCCGCGAGGCGCTCGAGCACCTTGTCCAGCTCCGTGCCGATGGCGATGCCCTGGCGCGACATGCCGGTGTCGATCTCGAGATGCACAGAGGCGCGATGGCCGACGCCCCGCGCGGCACGCTCCATGGCGCCGATGTGCTCGGGTGTCCAGACGATAGGGGTGAGGCCGTGCGCGACGATCTGCGGTGCGTCGCTCAAGTCCATGCCGCACATGACGAGGATGCGTGTGCCCCCGTGGCCAAGGATCTGGCGAACGCGCGCGCCTTCCTCGACATCCGTGACGCCGAGCCAGCGGGCGCCGCCGGACTCCAGCACCGGGGCGATGACGGTTGCATCGTGTCCATAGCCGTTGGCTTTGACGACGGCCAGCGTCTCCACGGAGGTACCGGCTACAGACTGCACCGCGCGCAGGTTCTCTACCAGCTTTGTACTCGAGATCTCAATCCAGCTTTTCACTGTCGTCCATTATCAATGCGGCAAGGAATAGAGAGTAATGAGTAAGGAGTAGAGAAAAGCAAAAAGGCGGCCAAAGTGGCCGCCCTCTACCCATTATTCATACTCCTTGCCGCTAAGTGGTGTGGCGGCGCGAGACACGATGGCGGCGCCGACCCATGTGGTTGCGTCCACCGGCAAAGGTCCACTGGCGGACGGGGCCTACGTCCACATGCACGAACTGGCTCTTGGGGTAGTAGCCGACACCACCGGCGTCGAGACTGAGCGCTGCGTTGCGGAGGCGCGCGGTGGGCACGCCAGGCACGCGGATGTCGATGGCATGGCCCAGAATGTGCTGCGAGTGCTCAGCGACGCCTGTGTACGCAGCCTGCTCGCGGAGCAGCTCGTTGGTCTCGGCGGTGCGGTAGCCGCAGACAATATCGACGATACCGTTGGGCTTGCCGAGCCGAGCCATCAGGTTGTGCAGGAGGTCGAACTCCTTGGGGTCGTACTGCGTGACCTCGTTGGTGCGGTGGTCGCGGAGGAAGGTGTTGAGCTTGTCGAGCGCCTCGGGGATGTAGGTGTCGCCGATGCGGTAGACGATGTCGATGGACTCGCCGGTGTGCATGGCGGCCAGGCGCAGGGAGTATTCCTTGCCGTCGGTCGGCAGCTCGGTGTCAGCATCAGGCAGAACGCCGGGAGGCAGCAGCGGCAGCATAAGGATGCTGGCCATGGCGTGGCTGCTGTGCGCGTGCACCCGTGGGTGGCGGGCAGAGGCTGTTGCGGAGAGGCAGCAGAGAACGACGGCACTAAGTGCGACCGTTGCCGTCCTGCGCGAGAGGAACCTGGACAAAGAAAGGGTGCGAGCAGAACGAAGATGGATCAACGGAGGTTCTCCAAGAAGAAAAGGTGCGACACAGAAGACAATTAGGGCAGGTGAGACGTTCGCTGCGTGGGTCGTGCAAATGGCGGGGGACATATCGAAAACGCCATTCGTCATTTCGTTTCACGATTCTACCCTGAAAAGCGCCTTCGCCCAATCATCGGAGTCCGTTTGCGGTGCCTGGATGGTAACTGCGGGCTTAAGCCTTTGATTTTCGTAGTTTAGGGGATGGATCGTCGGGGTTTATGGAAGGTTCTTCAGAACGGGAGGCGGACTCAAGCTCTGTACTATCTTTGTCAGGCTGCGACTCGTAGATGGCTTCGACCCGTTCGAGGGTGTCAATCTCTTCGACCGGCTTGTCGTCCCGGATGCGGAGGATGCGCGGAAAACGCAGGGCAAAGCCGCTGGAGTGGCGGTCAGACCGCATGATGTTGTTGAAGGCTACCTCGAGCACGCGGAGGGGTTCGACGGTGCGGAAGTGGCCGCGGTCGACCAGCGTGTGCGCCTTGAGCCAGGCGGTAAGCTCGGCGATCTCGGCGTCGGTGACGCCGGAGTAGGCCTTGCCGACGTTAAGCAGCTCAGGCTCGCCAGTGGCAGAGATGCCGCGCACGGCGAAGGTGTAGTCCGAGAGCAGGCCGGCGCGGCGGCCGTGGCCGTACTCGGCGCCGGTGATGACGACGTCGAGCGTGGCGAGCTCGCGCTTGAGCTTGACCCAGGCGAGGCCGCGGCGGCCGGGCTGGTAGGCGGACTTGGCGGCCTTGAGCATGACGCCTTCGTTGGCGCGGGCGCGGGCTTCGGCGTAGGCGCGGTCGATCTGCTCGGCACTCTCGACGCGCTGCGTGGGCGAGAGGCGCAGGCGCTGCAGCGGCGCGGCGGGGTTTGCAGATACAAAGAGGCTGCCCTGTGCGGTGTCGTGGTCGGCGTCGAGCGGTGCGACGGCCTTGGGACCTAGCTGCGCGATGACCTGTTCGAGGCGCGCGCGCCGCTCGTGCAGCGGGAGGGCGAGCAGCAGATCTTCGCCTTGAAAGAGTATGTCGAAGGCCATGAAGACGACGGGGACCTGGCGGCGCATAGCGCTGTCTATGCGCTTGCGGCCGATGCGCTGGCCGAGCCGCGCAAAGGGCAACGCCTTCTCGGCGGCGAAGTCCCATGCGAGGATCTCGCCGTCGAGTATCAGTGGCTGTTTTCGCCCGCGCAGAGCTTGCTGCAGGGCTTCGACCAGCTCCGGGAAGCTTTCTGTGATCTCCTCGCGAGTGCGGGAGTAGAGCGCGACGCGGCCCGGCTGCGTGGGGTCGCCGCAGTGCAGCTGCGCACGCATGCCGTCGAACTTGTCTTCGAGGAAAGCATGGATGCGCGGCGCATCGCTGGCTTCAGCGTCTGGTAGCGGCTTGCCGGTGAAGCGCTCGACGGCCTCCTCGGGTATTTCCACCGGTGAGGCGAGCATGAAGCCGAGCGGGTGGAAGAGGCGCATGTGGGCCTGCGCGAGCGTGCTGGCGAAGGCCATACGGACGACGCGGGCGAGGTCAGCCTCAAGCATCACGGCGTGGCGGATGGCGGTGAGCTCCGCCTCCGCGGCGACAGCGATGGCCTCTTCAATGAGGCTCTGCTTTACACCGATGCGCATGTCGCCGAGCATGAGCTTGAGCAGGTACTTGGCCTCCAGCGCGGTGGCGCGGCGGAGCAGGCCTTCGACGAGAGCGGCGCGCGAGGCAGTCGTGCGCGCGATGGCCATAGCCGCGAAGGCCTCTTCGACTTCGGCCAAGGTAAGCGTTTCGGCGATGCCGTCGGGCCAGACATCAGAGGCGGCAGCGCCCATGTCGCCGTGGCGGCGATAGGCGGCGGTGAGTTCTGTGTCTGTTGCGCTGGAGACAGCCTTGACCGCGCGCGATAACAGAGCTCCGCCAGCACTGAGCTTGCGTGGATCGGCCTCCGCAAAAGGCTGCCCGGCGAGGTAGAGGCAGAGCAGGCCAGCGTCGTCGCTGCCGCTGGCGGCCTGCGTCGCGCGCACAGCTTCGGCGATGGCCGCGCGCTTCTTCAGGCGGCCGGGTTCGGCCGCGAGCGTCTCCGCCAGGGTCGCGAGCTGTGCGAACAGTGCCATGCCACTAGCATCGCCTATGCAGCTTCATCCGCTCAAAGTAGGGGATGCTCCTACAATCGAAGCTGAACTGGAGACCCTGCCACCCTGCCTCGCCGAACGCTCATCTCGCTGGCTGTCGCTGTGCTTGCCGCATGGCTGCACGCGCAGCAGCCCGCGTCTGGCGATAGGCTGGCGGACGTGCTCGTGCATCTGGGCGCGCAGGCGACGGCGCTTGACCGCTCCCTGCCGAGTTTTACCTGCCTGCAGAAGGCCAACAGCGATGAGCTGCGCGAGGGCAGGCACGACCAACCCGCGAAGGTGCTGCGGCATGTGGAGTTCACCGCGAACCTGCGCGTACGGCGGCTTGCCGATGGCAAGCTGGCTGAGTCCGCGGAGTTCCTGACCGTAAACGGCAAGCCTTTCGACGCCAATGGATTTACGATGCCCGCCTACGCGCAGGGCGGGTTTCTGCAGGCGGTGAGCTACTTTCTGCCCGATCAGCAGAGATGCTACGTCTACACGCTGGCGGGCAACCGCGTGGACTTTACCGCTGCGCCGAACGCTGCCGCGGACAGCCACTGCCGCAGCGCGGGCACAACGGGCTTTGCGCTGCTGGATGACGACGGCAACCTGAAGCACATCGAGCGCAATGTCTCCGCCTATGGCGCGGCTGTCTATCACCTGATTCCGCACGCCGAAGTGGACATGGTGCCGGTGACGCTGAATGGCGTGACGTATCCGCTGTCGAGCCATCTGGTCTCGGAGCGGCCCAACGGGCGGTTTCTCGACCGCTTTGAGTCCCGTTATACAGGCTGCAAGCTGTTTACAGCGACGGTGATTATTGGGCCGGTCACCAGTATGCCTGAGGTGCCAAAGTGATGGCACTTACAGGGTCTTGGCTCACCATCGGTATCCAATGAGAGTCGTAACGCTGACAACACACGCAAGATGACGGCGATGTCATGCAAATCGCCGCAGGTTGAAGGAGAATCCATGGAGCAGGCTCCGGTTGCGCGCCTCATATATTCGCTAGGGTGATAGTAGACATGCAATGCACGCGCACAACTGTTGATCAGCATCGCCTCCGCTCTTTTTCGAACTCTTCTGCGATTCAGCTCTCGTTGCTGCTTGCGTTCGCAGCGTGCGCATCGGCGCAGACGCTCGTCTCCAGCTCTGCTCTGCCTGACGATCCTGGCTACGCGCTGCAGCAGATGGCCGCGTCCCCACAGGACAGCTCCGGCCTGATTGAAGGCACGGTTACAGACGCCCAGGGAGACCTGGTTCCCGGCGCGATCGTGACGCTGGAGCAGAAGGGTCACACCCATCTGCGTGCGGAGACGAGCGACTCGGCCGGACATTTTCTGTTCGCGGGCGTCACGGGTGGCACGTATACCGTGCTGGTCTCCGCACACAATTTAAAGACCTATCTTTCGCAGCCGATTGTGGAGCTGCCGGGCCAGCACAACGACCTGCCGCCGATTGCTCTGGCAGTGGCCGCTTCGACCAGCGTGAATGTCTCGGCGAATTCCGAGCAGGTGGCCGAGCAGGAGCTGGACCTGGAGACCAAGCAACGCGTGATCGGCATCATCCCGAACTTCTTCACCAGCTTTGTGTATGACGCCGCGCCGCTGGACACTCGGCAGAAGTTCAAGCTGACCATGCGCAGCCTGATCGACCCGACCGCGTTCCTCTCCGTGGCGATTACCGCAGGCGCGGAGCAGTATGAGGACACCTTCCCGAGCTGGGGCAACAGCGATGCAGCCAGCTACGGCAAGCGCTACGCCGCAGGGTACGGCGACGAGTTGCTGACACGCGGCTTCAGTTACGCGATCTACCCTTCGATCTTCCACCAGGACCCGCGCTACTTCTACCTTGGGCCGACGAGCTCGACGCGCAAGCGCGTGCTGCACGCAATCGAGTCGGGGATTATTACGCGAGGCGACAACGGGAAGAACGAGTTCAACTACTCCTACCTGCTGGGCGCCGCGTCGGGTGGCGCGCTCTCCAGCTTGTACCACCCGGCGTCGGACGGGCCGGGCAAGCTGGCTGGGCTGAATGTGGGTGTCGGCATCGGCGGCAAGGCCATCCAGGGGCTCATTCGCGAGTTCATCTGGCCGCGGTTCACCACCCATGTGCCCGCCTACGCCACGGGCAAGACAGCTCCGACGGCCCCCGCGAAACCTTAGCGATGGCTGTATCATCTAAAAAGACGATGATTTGTGCCAGCGCAAATTCGGTGTGTGCTCCCCGCGTGACTCTCCGTCACGACTTTGCCTAGCTGCGCCTAATCCGTCGCGCCTTTCTATTCCCTATTCCTTATTTCCCTGCGACTCCGCAGGAGGAGCCAGCAATGTTCGACCGTCTCGATCAACTCGAAGCCCGCTATGAAGAGCTGGGCGCCCAGCTGGGCGATCCCAACATCGTGAAAGACCAGGAGAACTACCGCAAGGTCTCCAAGCAGCACCGCGACCTGGAGCCGACGGTGGAGAAGTTTCGCGAGTACCGCAAGCTGCGCGACGCGATCGCCGATGCGAAGTCCATGCTGGGCGATGCGGACATGCGCGAGATGGCAGAGATGGAGCTCGCCGAGCTGGAACCTAAGCTGCCCGTGGTGGAAGAAGAGCTGAAGGTGTTGCTGCTGCCCAAGGACCCGAATGACGACAAGAACATCGTCATCGAGTTGCGCGCGGGCACCGGCGGCGATGAGGCCTCGCTGTTTGTCGCCGAGGTCTTCCGCATGTACCTGCGCTTTGCCGAACAGCATCGCTGGAAGGTCGAGGTGCTCTCACAGACCGACTCCGATGTAGGCGGCCTGAAGGACATCACGGCGATCTTCGAAGGCGACAAGGTCTACTCGCAGATGAAGTATGAGAGCGGCGTGCACCGCGTGCAGCGCGTGCCGGCGACCGAGACGCAAGGCCGCGTGCATACCTCGGCCATCACTGTAGCCGTGCTGCCCGAAGCCGAAGAGGTCGACATCAAGATCGAGCAGAAAGACCTGCGCATCGATACCTTCTGCTCATCGGGCCCCGGCGGACAGAGCGTGAACACGACCTACTCGGCGATCCGGATTACGCACCTGCCGACGAACACCGTGGTCAGCTGCCAGGACGAGAAGTCGCAGATCAAGAACCGCGAGAAGGCGATGCGCGTGCTGCGTTCGCGGCTGTACGAGGTAGAGGCCGAGCGCGTGCATCAGCTGCAGGCTGCCGACCGCAAGGCGCAGATCGGCACCGGCGATCGCAGCGAGAAGATCCGCACGTACAACTTCCCGCAGAACCGGCTGACGGACCATCGCATCGGGCTGACCAACCACCAGCTTGCGATGGTGATGGAAGGCCTGCTGCAGCCCACGATCGACGCGCTGATCGCACACGATACCGCCGAGCGACTGAAGGCGCAGAGAGAAGCGGCTTGAAGTAGTGGGTAGTAAGTAGCGGGCCTCGCATGTCGAGACCCTTTGCTTTTTCTACTCCCTACTCCCTATTTCCTGCCTCTCAGTTATCCTCTCGGGATGAGACCTCTTTGCTCTGTCCTCTTCGCCGTGGTTGCCGCAGCTCCGCTTGTCGCACAGGATGCAAAGCCCTTTACGCTGCAGCAAGTAATGAGCGCACCGTATGCTAACCAGCTCACCGCCGCGCCTACGGGGCCGCTGTTTGCGT
Source organism: Granulicella sp. 5B5 (assembly GCF_014083945.1). Taxonomy (GTDB): domain Bacteria; phylum Acidobacteriota; class Terriglobia; order Terriglobales; family Acidobacteriaceae; genus Granulicella. The sequence goes on from NZ_CP046444.1 coordinate 2,060,610, forward strand.
GGGTGGAGGATACCGAAGGACGACACAATCTCTACGTCGGCAGCAAGGACATCCCGGCACGCTCGCTGACGCACAACACTGAGGACGATGGGCAGGACATACGTCAGCTCACGTGGTCGCCGGATACCAAGTTCATCGCGTACACCTACGGTGCAGAGAGCGGCGCCGACGGCAAGCCAGCGAACCCGGCGCATCTGCAACGGACTACGCCGCTGACCGTGATCGTGCAGCCGACGGACGCAACTGCGAAGCCTATAGTGATCGGCGAAGGCCGCCTCCCGCTTTTTTCACGCGATGGCCGCAGACTGTTCTACGTGCGCGACGGCCAGATCTGGATCGCCGGTCTTGGCGCGGGTGCGGAGACCCCGCATCAGCTTGTCTACGACCGCGGCAGCGTCGGCTCACTCACGCTCTCACCCGATGGCAAGACGCTCGCTTTCATCAGCCGTCGCCATGAAGCCAACGAGCCTTCGCACACACTTCTCGCTCTGTACTCACTGACGACGCATACGCTCAGCTTCCCTGCACCGAGCACCGGCGACGACTCCGCGCCAGCGTTCTCGCCCGATGGCAAGTACCTGGCATGGCTGCGTGTACCCTTTACCGCTGCTGATACCGCCGAGTTCGCGCTCAACCGCGTGAGCGCCAACCCGTGGTCGATTCAGCTGCTGGATATTGCGGCGGGCACGACGCGCACTGCGTACTCACCGGAGCCAAACAAGCCGGGGAGCGTGTTGCCGATTCCGGATGATGAGGTGCCGTATCTGCTTTGGGATGCGAAGGACGAGATTGTGTTCTATAGCGAGGCCGATGGGTGGGACCATCTCTACCTTCTCGATCCGTCTTCTGGCTTAGCCACTTTATTGACACCCGGGAACGTTGAGGTCGAAGGCGCGGCCCTGAATGCACACGACAATGTCCTGGTCTGGAGCTCAAACGATCCGCTTCCGGAGGCTACGGACGCTGACCGGCGGCATATCTGGCAATTGAATCTCGCCCACACTGGGGAGGCGCCAAAGGAGCACGAGACCCATAGCTCTGATACGCATCCCATTTTGAGTGCAGACGGAAACACGCTTGCAGTACTGGCCTCCGACACACACACACCGGCCCACGTCGAGATATTGGTGACCAATAGCGGCGCGGAGCGAACCAGCCTGAATCGACTCCCAAGCAGCTACCCGGCAGCATCACTTGTCGCTCCGCAGCAAGTTCTCTTTCCTTCCACCGATAACCTCCAGATCCACGGCCAACTCTTCCTGCCTGCGCACCTCGACCCCACTAAGAAACATGCAACTCTCATCTTCATGCACGGTGGTCCGCGACGGCAGATGCTGCTTGGCTATCCAGCGATGGAGTACTACTCGAACGCCTATGCGATGAACCAGTATCTCGCCTCGCGCGGATTCATTGTGCTGAGTGTGAACTATCGCTGCGGCATCGGGTACGGGCTGGACTTCCGGCAGTGCGGCCATGAAGGTGCAACCGGCGCGGCGGAGTACAACGACATCCTCGCGGCGGCAAAGTATCTGCAGTCGCGGCCTGATGTCGATCCGAAGCGCATCGGGCTGTGGGGTGGCAGCTATGGCGGGTATCTGACGGCGCTGGGGCTTGCGCGCAACTCCGATATCTTCGCAGCGGGTGTCGACTTCCACGGCGTGCATGACTGGAACCTCGAAGACAATGCTGGCGACTGGAAGCGCGGTGACAACGCGGAGCAGGACGCCATCGCCAAAGAGGCGCTCGCCAGCAGCCCGCTGGGCGACATCAGCCACTGGCATTCGCCGATCCTACTGATTCACGGCGACAACGATCCCTCCGTCGCCTACGCGCAGACGCCGCGACTGGCCGATGCTCTGCGCGCACGCAACGCCACCCTGCCTAAAGGCCAGCAGGTCGATGTGGAAGAACTCATCTTCCCGGACGAGGTCCACGAATTTCTGCTGCACAAGGACTGGCTCGCCGCGTATACGGCCACGGCGGCGTTCTTTGAGCGCACATTACAGCCGAACCGGTAAATTTACGGTCGAGCCGGTAAAATAGAACTCGAAACCTGAACCCGAGGAACGCCCCATGAGCACCATCGCCGCACCCGCACCCGCGCTCGAAGCCGCCGCCAAGTCCGCCGGCCTGACCCTCACCGCCGTCGAGCCCGGCACCGACTTTACCGGAACGCCCACCACCCGCGCCGTCATCGCCCTGGTCTCCAATCCTGCGAAGTCGCAGGTGCTTGAGCTGAGTGCCGCCTTCAACGCAGCGGACCCTGAGTTCGTCTCGCACTTCAAGACCTTCTTCGATGAGGCAGCGCATCGTCTGCGCAATCCGCACCCCGACCAATACCTCACTCTCTCCGGCCTGCCGCTGAGTTTTGGTGGGTACGCGTGGCCGTTCCACGGCTCCACGTCCGGCGCGGACACGTATATCGTGCACGGCAACATCAATCTCGAAGACGGCACCGAGGTCTCGCGCACGCAGCCGCTGCATGCCAAGATCTCCGCCTCGCTGACGCAGACGTTTGCGGAGACGCTGGTCTCGCGCGAGCAGCCGTTTGCCGAAGGCTTTATCTACAACGCCGTGCGCAAGACGCTCGACCAGGGCCAGTTGGAGCTGGTAAAGAGCGGCAACCGTCAGCCTGTTCCCGTGACCACGCGCTACTTCTCCGTATGGAAGAAGCGCTTCAGCTTCAACGACACTACGGAGAAGCAGCGCCACGACTACCTGGCAGCGAAGGTCTTCTGGCTCTCGCACATTCTGGGTGGCGGCGAGCCGGTGTGGATCGCGGACCCGCGCGATGCGCAGTACCTGAATACCACCGCCGAGGAGCTGAAGCAGAACGCGGCAACGCTAGTGAAGGAAGGCTTGCTGCTGCTTGACGAGAGCGGCGAGTGGGCCACCGCGACCGACACGCTGCGCACACAGGAAGACACCTACCGCGCGCACGTTGCGGATGCGCTGCTCTTCATCAAGCCGAGCTTCAACGAAGAGATGCGCGGCGGCCACACCAATATGTAATCTATTCAGCCTTCCGCACGTTGGGTACGCAGGCGCGCGGAAGGCGGGATGTAGTGGAACCGGACCAGATAAATCCTGTCACCCTTGCCGTGCTTTGCGACCTTCAACAGGTCCAGCACTCCCAGGAACCCGGAGGCGCGCGCCAACTCCGGCGTAATGTCCGGCAGCCCAATCGGCTCAATCGAGTCTACCTCGATCTCGCCTTCCTCCATCTGATAACGCTTGCCGACTGTGACGCGGGGGCTCATCCAGATGCGCACACTGCAGGTGATCTCTCCACTGCGTACGCCGTCCCGAAGCCGCTTGGTGAAGGTCACTTCAGCATCTCCTCTTCGAGCGTCAACAGACCTTCCCACGCAGCTTCTTCTACCGCGACACCGAGCTTCAGGCTCTCCTCGCGGATGCGCAGCGCCCCCTCACCGGGATAGCGTGCGGGCTTGCCTGCTTCTACCGGAGTCGCTGCGTGTACTGCGGCGATAGCGCCGTCGACGACCGTTCGCATCTGCTCCACCGCGCTCACCGCTGCGGGTGCTATCGCGAGAAAGACCTGCGACTGCCCAACCTCCTCCAACGCATTAGGCGAAAACTGATACGTTGCCTTGCCGCCGCTCAGCATCGCGCCCAGCACATCCAGCACAAAGCTCAGGCCGGAGCCCTTCCAGAAGCCAATCGGCAGCGCGCGCTGCGTGCGTTCAATCGCCGCAGCATCGGTCGTCAGCACACCGTGTTCGTCAAAGCCACCAGGCACCGGGAGTGCCACGCCATGCGCTGCATAGCTACTCAGCGAGCCATACGAAAACTGGCTCATCGCGATGTCGAGCATGATGGGCTCATGTGCGTCCGTGCCGAAGCGCGGCACCGCAACCACCAGCGGATTGTTGCCCAGCGCGGGCGTGCTTGCGCCCCACGGCGGCAGGTTTGGCAGCGTGTTCGACCAGCACATCGCGGCGTAGCCCGCCTCCGCGGCCATCCAGCCGTAACTGCCGGCGCGCATCCAGTGCGACGTGTCGCCAAGGGCCACGCAGCCGATGCCGTGGTCCTGCGCCAGCTGCATCGCGCGCTGCATCGCCGCATGGGCTGCGAGGTTTCCGGGCCCACGATGGCCGGCCCAGCGCTCGATCGCGCCGAAGCTCGCCACGCACTCCGGCACCGCGGCGGGCGCGATAAACCCCGCGCGCACCTGCGCCGCGAACCGCGGCAGCCGCGCAATGCCGTGCGTCTTCACGCCATCACGGTCCGTCTCTGCTGTCAGCCGCGCACCCAGCGCAGCCCGCTCCGGCGGCAGACCCAACCCCAGCAGTACCGTTTCGATCCGTCCCCGCAGCTCGTCAAACGCAATCCGTCTCATGCCCACTATTAGACCGCACGCGGATTCACACACGCCAGCTACACTAGTGTTCCGCTGCTAGTTCAACACTCGAGGTCTCCGATGCGCCGTCTTCTTATCTGCCTGCTCGCCGTCACAGCAGCCCTGTCTGCCGCGCAGTCGCCTGCTGCCCATAAATCTTCTTCGCAGACCGAGAACATCCTGATGCTCTCGGACATTCACTTCGATCCGTTTCACGATCCGACGCTGGTGCCGCAGCTGGTGAAGGCAAAGGTGAAGGACTGGCCGAAGATCCTTGCGACACCGATGACACCCGCGGCGCAGCAGGCCTTCGACAACCTGCAGAAGACATGCGGAGCCAAGGGCATCGACACGGACTACACGCTGCTAACCTCGGCGCTCACCGCCCAGCACGCACAGCTCGCCAAGCCGCTCTTCGTTACCATCTCCGGCGACCTGATGGCCCACCAGTTCGACTGCCGGTATAAAACTTTGGTGCCGAACGGCAGCAAGGACGACTACAGCGCATTTGCTGCGAACACCGTCACGTTCGTCACGCAGCAACTACACGGTACCTTCCCGAAGGCGCCGCTGTACTTCGCGCTCGGCAACAACGACTCCGGCTGCAAAGACTACCGCGAGACCGAGGAAAGCGACTACCTGAAAGCCGACGGCAAGAGCTTCAGCCAAGTCGTGCTCGACAAGAGCAATGCGAAGGAGGTGTTGAAGGACTTCTCCGCATTGGGCGACTACCGGGTGGACCTGCCCAAGCCCTTCAAACACACACGCCTGCTGGTGATGCAAGACCTCTTCGAATCGAAGAAGTATGAGACCTGTGGCGGCAAGGACTCCGACAAAGAAGCGAAGGAGCAGATCGACTGGCTGAACAAGGAGCTCGCCGACGCCCGTAGCAAGGGCGACCGCGTGTGGGTGATGGCACACATTCCGCCAGGTATCGATGCCTACTCCACGTTCACCAAGGCCAACAAGGGCGACAACACCAGTTGCAAGTACTCGAAGCCGACTGAGTTCCTCGGCTCCAACCTGTTTGCGGACACACTGCGCGACAACGCGGACGCGATCTCGCTGGTGCTGCTGGGCCACACGCACATGGACGAGATGCGGTTGTTCGCAGGCAAGACCAGCGACGGAGGCATTCCCGGCAAGCTTGTGCCGTCCATCTCGCCCGTGGACGGCAACAATCCGTCGTTCACCGTTGGCGTGGTCGATCCTGCGAAGTCGATGCTGATGGACTATAGCGTCTACGCAGCGAGCAACCAGACCGGCGTCGGCACGACCTGGTCGCTTGAGTACACGTACTCGACCACCTACAACGAGCCGGACTACTCCGCCGCCTCGCTCACCGCGCTGACGAACGGCTTTCTCACCGACCCGCAGAGCAAGACCGCCGCGAGCCAGGCCTATGAGAGTCACTACTTCGTCGGTGGGCCAAGTGCGGGCCTGAACCTGAAGGCCGCGGCGATGAGCGTCGTGTGGCCCATCTACACCTGCTCGCTGGTGCATGACCACGCCAAGACCTTTACGGCCTGCGCCTGCCCGGCACAGTAGCGGAACTTCGCTCCATTACTGATTACTGGAGCGGAATCTCCATCACCTCAATCGTGTAGGGTGCCAGCGTGCGCTCCAGCTTCGCGCCGGTAAACCGCGCCTCTCCGTTCATCGGATGAATGCGCTCCGGATCAGTAATGGAGTTGGTCGCCTCGAAGCTCGCCGCGTGCATCGTCGTGGTCTTCGCAACGTGCGCTCCCGTACCGAGTCCCTTCAAATCGAGCGCCAGCGCTTCAGGAGCGCTCGAAGCGTTCACCAGTTTCACGTAGAGGTTCTTGTCGTCCTTCGTCACTGAGTAGTAGAAACGCTCATGCGCTCCCTCAATCTTGCTGGGTGGCTGGCTCGTGCCGATGTGCGAACCGAACATCACCTGCGCGTAGTAGCTCGGCGAGCCATAGCTCTTCAGCGCGTCGTAGCCGATCAGGTCCGTCGGCCACTGCATTGCGCCGGGGTTCACATTCACCAGCAGCGGCGCGTAGCTCGCCATCACGATCAGGTCGCTGTTGTGCTCCATGCTGGTCATCCACGCGGCGTCGCCCAACGCATCACCAAAGTTCGGCGTCGGCGAGCCGGACCGCGTGGCCCATTCACCCACAAACACCTTGGGGCCAGTGCGCGGAGCGTTGTCATAGTGGCCCACCAGGTTGAACATGTCCGACGGACTCTTGTAGTAGTGGTCGTCGATCACATCCGGCTCGGCGCCTTCATTTTCCTTTACTGGCGCCGTCGCAATTAGCTTGTACTGCGGATACTTCTTGCGCAACGCCAGTGCAAACTGCGCAAATCGTGCATCGTAGCTACCGGTTGTGTCGAACCAGTCCTCGTTGCCGATCTCGATGTAGTGCAGCGGAAACGGCGCTGGGTGGCCGTCCTTTGCACGCTGGGCGCCCCACTTCGTGCTCACATCGCCGGTCGTATACTCCACTTCATCGAGCGCGGCCTGCACATACGGCTCAAGGTCCTTGCCGGGCTTCGCAATCTGGTGCCGCAATGCATAGCCCGCATACACCGCGAGCACCGGTTCCACGTGTAGGTCTTCGGTCCACTCCAGAAACTCCAGCAGGCCAAGTCCGTCGGTCGACCAGTAAGTCCAAGGTGCCTGATGCCCGGGACGGTCCACTAGCGGGCCGATCGTCTCCTTGAAGTTGTACCAATCCTTCATGGTGTCGCCTTCAAGATAGTTGCCGCCAGGCAGGCGTACAAAGTGCGGGTGCATCGCCGTCATCTTCTCCATCAGGTCGATGCGCAGACCGTTCGGTCGATTGTTGTACGTCGGCGGAAAGAGCGTCGCCAGCTGCAGCCACAGCGAGCCGGGCTTCGCAACGGTCAGCTGAAGGTGGTTCTTCGCCGACTCCGTCGCCGCGCCCACCTTCAGTGCATACTTGTACTCCTTCCACGCATTGCCTTCGACGGGCACCGTGGTCTCCGCCAGCACCGCGCCGGTGTCGTCGCTGATAAGCTTCGCCGTCACCGGGCCTACGCCGTCACTCTTTGCATAAAAGCTGCCGCGATACGTTGTGCGCCGCCGCACTGGGATGCCCCAGTAGCCCGCGTTGCTCACGCCAGCCTCGCTGCCCTTCGATGCCGCCTCGACCGTGAGCTTCAAACTGGTGGGCAGCGCCGCACTCGGACCAGTCTCCTTATCCAGCTTCACCGATGCGGCAGCGTCGCCGTTACGGATAAGGTCCCAGCTCTCCACGCCGTCCCAGTTGTTGCGGAAGGTGTGGTTGCTCAGCAGCTGCGCGTAGAGGCCGCCATCGTACGAGTGGTTGATCTCCTCTGTCATCAGGCCGTAGAGCATTGGGCTGACGGGCTTGCCTGAACCCTGGGTGTCGATCGTCAGCGTCGCCGGCGCGGTCTGCGCGACACAGGGGAGAACAAACGCGGCAGCTGCGCACGCGCAGGCGGCAACTCGGACCATCGCAGTAAGTCGGGGCATCATGGAGTTCATCTCGCAAAAAGGATTGGTGACGGCACGCGGAAATTGTACCCGAGAAAGCGTTTTCTTGGCTCGCTGCCGTTCACTCTTCCACTCCCGCCCCCACGATATCCTCATCTATGTGACCACACCCGACTACGCTGCCATGCTCCGTACCGCCTACGAAGAAGCCCAGACCGGCCTTACTGAAGGCGGTCTCCCCATCGGTGCCGCTATCTTCCATCGCGACGGCACGCTCGTCAGCCGCGGCCACAACCGGCGCGTGCAGCTCGGCGACCCCAGCATCCACGGCGAAACCGACGCCTTCCGCAACGCCGGCCGTCAAACCAGTTATCGCGACCTCATCATGGTCACCACGCTCGCGCCCTGCTGGTACTGCTCTGGACTGGTGAAGCAGTTCGGCTTTCAGACTGTCGTCATCGGCGAGAGCGTGAATTTTTCCGGTGGCGAATACTGGCTGCGCGAGCAGGGCATCGAGATCATCGACCTCGCCGACCCCGCGTGCATCGAGATGATGCGCACGTTCATCGCCGAACACCCCGCGCTCTGGAACGAGGACATCGGCGTCGGCTAACGGCATTGACATTCCAATACGCCCGTCGCAACCTACTCACAGTGAGGTGTTCATTATGGCCCAGCTTGAAGTGCCCGAAAAGTACGCCGCAGAACTTCAGGAGCTCGCCCTGCGCGACGATCGTGCCATTCAGGACATTCTTGCCGAAGCGATGGACGCCTATCTCTCCTTCCGATTTACCGAACCACAACTCACAGCCGTGCAATCCCAGCGTCTGCAACACAGCCTGGCTCAGGCCGAGCGGAGAGAGCTGGTCTCTGAACCGGAGGTCGAAGCTTTCTTCGACGACTGGGAGAAGGAAGCTCGCCTGCAATAGCTTTGCGGATCAGCGATTCGTCAAGGCACGAACCCGCTCGGCCTCACCCGGCCACTTCGCGATCAACTCCTCGGCGCTGGCGTCCTGATAGTCCACAAACTCAAAGCCGGGGCTCACCGTGCAGCCCAGCAGCGCCCATCCTGCGGGTTTCAGTAATCGCGACCCCTGCCATACTCCGCGCTGCACCACGTGCTGCAGCTTCTGCCCTGCTGCAATGTCCTTGCCGATCACCGTCACCTGCGTTGAGCCATTCGCAAACAGCTGCAGCATCTCCACCGCATCGCCCAGATAGTGGTGGAATATCTCGTCGCTCTGCAGCGTGTGCATCTCGCTGAAGGTCGCCGGCTCCAGCAGGTAGTAGATCGCTGTCGACGTGCGCCGCGGCCCGTCGTAACGCTCATCCACCGCCACCCACTCCGGCGCCTTCCACGTGCGCACGTACCAGCCTCCTTCGCGTGGATGAGGCTGCAAACTCAGTAGCTTCTTCACCTCGTCTGCTGTCATGCCTTCATCCTAACGCCTTGGCATCGACCGGGCCGGTGCTCATTCGGTAGCGCGCACATAGCCGTGGGCGTTCACCGCCACCCCGCCGACCACTGCGTATTCAACTTTGGCGTCGGCGAACGCGGCTAGGAGTGAAATCTGCTTTTCGTTCATCGATGTCGAGTCCCCGCATCCGGTACATGCGTCTGGTCAGTTCCGTCGCGGCGGCAAGCCGTTCCGGAACGCTCTTCCGGCTCCAGTAGATACGTTGCTCCGTCCGTGCTCCGCCATGACTGAGTTTTCGCGGGGCGAAGAGCCATGCGCCTTCGGTCGTCGTCTCTATGCAACTGATGATAGGACAAGTTGAGTTGCAGAGTTTCCACTCAGGTATCCTGTTCTCGCCACCCAAAATCCCCGCACCTCGAAGGGCCCTTCCGCCGCGCATGAGAGCTAGCCTCGAACGCTACTTCAAGTTCACCGAACACCAGGCCACTTGGCGCATGGAGATGCTCGCCGGCCTCACCACCTTTATCACGATGGCCTACATCATCTTCGTGAACCCTGCGATCCTCTCGCAGACCGGGATGCCGCTCGCCGCCGTGACCACCAGTACCTGCCTCTGCGCGGCCTTCGGCAGCATCCTCATGGGCGCACTCGCCAACTACCCACTCGCGCTCGCGCCGGGCATGGGCCTCAACGCCTACTTCACCTACACGGTCGTCAAGGGCATGGGCGTCAGCTGGCAGACCGCGCTCGGCGCCGTCTTTCTCTCCGGCATCATCTTTCTGCTGCTTACCTTCGGAGGCATCCGCCAGCGCCTCGTCGCTGCCATTCCGCACCAACTGCACGCGGCCGTCGCCGGAGGCATCGGCCTCTTCATCGCCTTCATCGGCCTCGTCAACAGCGGCATCATCGTGCGCAGCGCCGCCACCACGGTCACACTCGGCGATCTGCACCAGCACGCCCCACAGCTCGCCGTCTTCGGCATCCTGCTCATCGCCATCCTGCAGGCCTATAAGGTCAAGGCGTCGATGCTCATCGGCGTCCTCGGTACACTCGCCGTGGGCATCCTCTTCCATCAGGTCAAATACCAGCCCAGCACTTTCAACCCGCTCGCCATCCGCGCCACCTTCATGCACCTCGACATCCGCGGCGCGCTGAAGATGAACGCGCTCGAGATCATCTTCGTCTTCCTCTTCGTCGACCTCTTCGACAACATCGGCACGCTCGTCGCCGTCACCGAACGCGCCGGCCTCATCAGCGAAGACCACACCATCCCGCGCCTCGACAAGATCTTCTTCGCCGACGCCACAGCAACCGTCGTAGGCTCACTCGCCGGCACCAGCACCGTTACCAGCTACATCGAGTCCTCAGCTGGCGTCGCAGCCGGTGGCCGCACCGGCGTCACCGCCATCACCACTGGCATCCTGTTTCTGCTCGCCATCTTCATCGCGCCCGTCGTCGGAGCCATCCCCGACTTCGCCACCGCTCCCGCACTCATCCTTGTCGGCGCGCTCATGGTCGCCGGCGCTGCGCGCATCGACTGGGACGATCCCTGCATCGCCATACCCAGCTTCCTCACGCTCATCACCATTCCGCTAACATACTCGATCGCGACCGGCCTCAGCTTCGGCCTCATCAGCTTCGCAGTGCTCGAGCTCGCCACCGGTCGCGGCCGCCGCCAGCACTGGATGCTCTACCTCCTCGCTCTGATCTTTCTCTCCCGCTTCATCTACCTGCACGCCAGTTAGAGCTAGAATCCTTGTGTCGCCACTGGTATCGTGGCGCAACTCAGCGCCAACTTTGCGCACTCTGCGTGAGCGCCTTTTGCACGCACCCTGCACTACCCATTTCGCATCTGAACCATCAAGGAGATTCACATGGACCGCAAAGCATCAGCCCTCTGGAACGGCGACCTCAAGTCCGGCCACGGCGCTATCACCACCCAAAGCAACACGCTCAAGGACACGCAGTACAGCTTCAAGAGCCGCTTTGAAGAAGGCACCGGCACCAACCCCGAAGAGTTGATCGCCGCCGCTCATGCCGGCTGCTACTCCATGGCCTTCGCCAACATGCTCGCCACCGAAGGCTTCGTCGCCACCTCGGTCGACACCACCGCAGTCGTCACACTCGACCCCAGCACACCCGGCGGCCCCACCGTCACCAAGATCCACCTCATCAACAAGTCCTCCGTCCCCAATATCGACCAAGCCAAGTTTGAAGAGCTCGCAGCGAAGGCCAAGGCCGGTTGCCCCATCTCGCGCCTGCTCGCCGCCGCCACCATCACCCTGGACGCAACGCTCGCATAAGCGCACCTCATCTTCAGATTGAAAACCCGCCTTCCCGGCGGGTTTTTTTGTGCCTGCTACCTAACCGTTACTCGAACCCCGCTGTCTAACCCGGCGAATGGAGAATACAGAGCAAGAGGCGATACGGCGAATTCTCGCCGGTGATCGGGATGCGTTTCGCGTTCTGATGGACCGCCATCTGCCAGCGGTTCTCCGCATGACATACCGCATCACCGGTAATTCGGTCGATGCCGAGGAAGCTGCGCAGGAGGCTTTCCTGCTGGCTTATCAGAAACTGCCCGGCTTTCGTGAACAGGCAGCCTTCGGAACGTGGGTCTATCGCATCGCTATGAACTGTTCGTTCGATCTCGTCAAGCGCCGTACCCGTGATCTCGGCTGGAACGCCGTGCCGCTCGATCCGGGTCCCACTGCTGACAACCTCGCCGTCTCGCGTGGCGCCTCTCCCGAAGCCGAGCTCCTCGCTGGCGAAGCGCTCCAGCGGCGCGAGCGCGCCATGCTTACGCTTACCCCCATGGAACGCACCGCCTTTGTCCTTCGCCATCTGGAAGAGCAGCCTGTACGCGACATCGCTGAAGCTCTGGGTGTACCCGTCAACTCCGCCAAGCAGGCCATCTTTCGGGCCGTCGCCAAGCTGCGTCGCGAACTCACGCCCCACTCCTCCACGACCTCTGCAGATATCCGCCCACCCGTCTTCGTCAAGGAGTCCCGATGAGCCCTCTCGACTGGTTCACCTCCGACCATTTCACCCAGGACGACCTCATCGCGTATCACCTGCACGATCTCTCCCCGCGCCGTGCGCGCAGGCTCCGCCGCGCTCTTGCCTCCAACACCGCGCTCGCTGCCGAATCCGCTGCGATTCTCGCAACACTCGAGGCCTTTCCGCGCGACGAGCCAACGCCCGCGCTCGACACGGCCGGGCTCGACCGCTATTGGGCAGCGCTGCGACCGCACCTCGCTGTACAGGTCGCACCTCCGGCGACAACTTTGCCACAACTGCACGCAGGCTGGATCAGACCGCTCCTCCTCGCCACCGGCGTCACGGCGTTCACTTCAGTTGGAATTGTGCTGGCGTCGTTGCATTGGAAGCACCAGCAACAGGACACGATGGCCGAAGCTCCACCCAGGCCGGCGCTTATCATCGCACCTCGCACACGGCCTGCGTTCCCAGACTCAGGGCACACGGTCGCTCACATCCTTCCATCGCTGACGAACGAACGACCTACAGCACCGCTGCCTGTTCTGCACGCGCAGCTTGAACCCTTACTTGGCGGCAGCTGGATTGGCCCGCAATCCCCAATGACCGCCGCCTCGTTACCGCCAGCGGAATCGCTACCTATCGCAGTGAGCCCGCCAGTGCCATCAAGCACCACGTCGAACACTTTCCCTGTTTCACCTGCAGCATCAACAACTCTCAGTACAGCGCAGAACGTCAAGCACCACAACCATCGCGAAGATCTGACACTAGGCATCTTCGGCAACCTCATCGCCGGCCGCTCTTGGAACACTGCAAGCACCGTGACTACGGGCAATGACTTCCACGCGCAAGGCGCTACACCGGCTGTCGGCGCACTGGCATCCTTCCATCAGCAGTTTTCACCCCTCTTCGGCTACAGAATTACCGGCGCCTACTCGCGGCCTACGCTCAGCTATAGCTATCAGGCAGCAGCCTCGACCGCCGCGCAACCCGGCTCCAGCACCATCACCACGCAGATCCTGGAGTTTTCAGGAACCTACACCGTGCTGGGCCCGCATACGCACCGCTTGCATACATCTGCCGAGGCTGGTGGCGGCCTGCTCATCTTTCATCCAGCGGAGCCGGGCACATCCATCAACTCCGTCGCGCGGCCGGTTGCCATTGCCGGTGTCGGCGCGGAGCTTGCAATCACCCAGCACCTGGGTCTGCGCGCTCAATACCGCGCCCTTGTCTTCGAGACCCCCGACTTTCACGATCCGAGCTTTCCTGTGCCCATCACCACAAGCGTCGTCCTCAGCAGCCAACCCAGCATCGGCATCACCTATCACCTCGGGAAATCACACTCCGATTAGCTCTCACCTCCGTACGACCGAGGCATCCTGCGCAGAGCTTCCGCTGCTGCACCCTTCTCTCGCAAACACAACCCTGGAGCATCCCGTGAATCGCCCTGCACCCATCGTCCTTGTTGGTCGTTCAATCCTCGCCGCGCTTGTCCTCATCTGCTTTTCAGCACAGGGCTGGTCGCAGACGTCCCCCTTCCTCGCGGCCTTCAGCTCATCCAACTCATCGTTGCCCAGCTCTGAAGCCCCAGCCCCGTCTCTGCCTCCGGCATCTGCGCTCATCGCAGGGCCGCACGTAGAGACCTCCTTGTCGCTCGGCGTGTTCCCTCAACTCACCGCCACACGCATCACCGCGCCCTCAAACGGTGTCTCCACCGAAAGCCTTACGCCCTCCGCGGGCGTGCTCGGCACCTTCCGCCAGAGCTTCAAACCCTGGCTCGGCTACGCGGTCAACATGGGCTACACGCGTGCCTCCGAACACTACACCGACAACGCCGGCACCGGTTCCGCCGGCACTGCCAGCAACGTATCCATTCCAGCGAACGTATACGAGTTCAGCGCAAGCTACGTTACAGAAAAACACATCACGCCACGGCTTACCGCCTTCGCAGATGTGGGCGGAGGCATGATCGTCTTCCTGCCCGTGCATCGTGGAGCCGACGCGATCAACTTCGTCCCGAGCCGCGCCTATGTCCCCTTCACCAACTACCGCCCCGCAGGCGTGGCAGGCGTCGGCTTCGACTACCGTCTGAACCGGCACCTCGGCATGCGCGCCGAGTACCGTGGCCAGCTCTACAAGTACGCCGACTACGGCAACGCCCTTCCGCGCAACTACACTGTCACCAGCGAGCCCACCCTCAGCCTCACGTACAACTTCGGTCCCAGCAAGTAGCAGAGACAGCCAAGCCCACCGAGGTGGCGGGCTTCCGTCTTTCTCTATCCTCCACACTCTATCTCCCGCCTTAGTGTGCGTGGCTATGGCTGTGGCTATGCCCATGATGATGGTGCGAGTGCCCATCGATCACATCCGGCTTCGGCGGCGAGCTGCAACCATCCACCGTCGGGCAGTCGGTGATCTCCACCTGGATCGTCGAGTGTTGAATCCCGTAGTGGTCGCGCAGTTCGTGGTTCATCCGTTGCAGCAGCTCTTCGCACTCGGCCAGCTGCATCTCGATCACCTGCACATGGCAGGCCAGCGCATGGCTCTGCGACGTCAAGCTCCACACATGCAGGTCATGCACATTTACCACACCATCCACACTCTGCATGGCCGCGCGAATCTCCGCCAGGTCGATGCCCCGCGGCGTGCCCTCCAGCAGGATGTGCAGCGTTTCCTTCACAATGCTCCACGAACTCAGCAGGATCATCACCGCAATAATCACCGACAGCAGCGGATCGATCCACTGCATATGCGTCAGCGCAATCAGCACACCGCCAACAATCACCGCCGCGGTCGAAAGCGTATCGCCGAGCATGTGCAGAAACACACTGCGAATATTCACATCCCCGGAAAACTTCCAGAGCAGTCCAGCGATCACACCATTCATCAAAACACCAGCGGCAGCCACCATCATCATCAGGTGCGGTTCCACCATCACCGGATGAAAGAACCGCTGCGCCGCTGTCACCAGAATCCACACCGCCAGCACCATCAGGCTCAGCGCATTCACAAACCCTGCCAGCACCCCGGCTCGCTGATACCCAAAGGTTCGCTGATCGGTCGCCGGCCGGGTCTGCAACCACACCGCAACGAAGCTCAGCCCCAACGCCGCAAAGTCTGACACGTTATGCCCAGCCTCGGAGAGCAGCGCTAGCGAGTGCGCCCGCAACCCGAAGAACAACGTCGCCGCGATATACAGCGCCGTCAACGCCAGCGAAAACTTCAAAATCCGCTGCATCCCACCGCTCGGCTTCGCCTGCATGTGCATACCTATAGTGTAGAACGGGGCGCGTCGAACCCAGCGAAAATCCCTACTCCAGGCTCTCAGCCATCGGCTTCACGATCATGTTCTCCATAAACTCCTCACGCGATAGGAACGGAAACAGATCCTCCAGCGGCTTGGAAACAAACGACCCATCCGCGCGCTGATAGCTCTGCAGCCGCGGCGCGCGCACCTCATCCGGAATCACGCGCACATCCACCACCACAGGCCCGGGCATTGCCAGCACCTCGCGTACCTGCTCACGCAGCCGCGTCTGGTCGTGGATCACATACGCCGCAATGCCATACGACTCAGCCACCTTCGACAGGTCCGGCACCGTGATCCCCGTCGCCGCGTCCGCGCCAATCAGCGCCGAGCCGAAGTACGCCTTCTGCGATGCGCGGATCGATGCATAGCCATCGTTGTTCAGCACAAACATCTTGATCGGTAGCCCCAGCCGCCGCACCGTCTCCAGTTCCTGAATGTTGAACTGAAACCCGCCATCGCCATCGACGAGAATGGTCTGCTCCGCGCCCGCCTGCGGGCTGCCTTTCGGCATCTGGCCAGCGCCAATCGAAACCGCAATCGACATCGGCAACCCATAACCCATCGACCCGAGCCCCGCCGTATGAAAGATGCGCTGCCCCACGCGCGTCGGGCACGCCAGCAGAAAAATCTCAATCCCCGACCCTGAGCTGCCCGAAACCAGCTTGTCCGTTTGCTTGCTCTCCGTACCAATCACCTCGGCCAGGTTGTAAATCGACACCAGCCCGCTCGGCTGCCGGTGCTCATCGGTCACCACGTCATAGCGCGTCTTCCAAACCGCCGCACGTTTGTTCCACGCAGCCCATCGCGCATGGTCGAGCGTCACCAGCTTCAACTGCGCCAGCAACTCATCCAGAAATGCACCGCAGTCCGCCACCACCGGCTGCTGCAGATGCGGCGCCAGCTTCTTCAACTCTGCTGGGTCGATATCGACAGCCACCTTATGCGCCTCGCGCGCCACGTTCTGCGGAGCGTACCCCGTGATCGCCATATCCAGCCGCGCTCCCAGCACTAGCAGCAGATCGCAGTTCTGCAGCGCGAAGTTTGCACCACGCGCAGCCACATTGCCCGGCCTGCCGACAAATGTAGGCACATCGCTCGGCACCAGGTCTGCCGCACACCACGTCGCGACTGTTGGAATATCCAACAGCAGCCGCAGCTCCGTAAACTGCTGCTCCGCGCGCGCCAACCGCGTGCCATTGCCGACAAACAGCAGCGGCCGCTCCGCCTGTCGCAGCTTCTCGACCACGCGCGCGACCTCGTCCTTCAAATTCTCATTCGCACCCTGCGCTGCATACTCGCTCGCATCGAAGCCGAGCAGCGTCTCCGGCTCAGGAATCGGTGTCGCCTGCACATCCAGAGGAATGTCGATCCACACCGGCCCTGGCCTGCCGTTCATCGCCAGCCAATACGCCTTCTCCAGCTCATAGCGAATCGAAAGCGGATCCAGCACCGTCACCGCATACTTCGTAATCGGCCTCACGATCGACACAATGTCGATCTCTTGCACACCCAGCTGCCGCATGCCCAGCGGCTCGCCCGTCACCGCATCGAACATGCGGTCCGGCCGCTTCACCTGGCCAGAGAGGAACATCGTCGGCGTCGAATCCAGCCACGCGCCCGCAACACCAGTCACCGCATTCGTGCTGCCCGGCCCGGTCGTCACCAGCGCCACACCCAGCCCGTTCACCGTCTTCGCATAGCTCTCAGCGCCCATCGCCGACGCCTGCTCGTGCGAGTTACACACCGGCGTAATCCTCTTCTCCTGCGCCAGCGACGCGTTCAAATGCATCGCGCCCCCGCCCGTCACCAAGAACACATGCTTCACGCCGAGATCGGCCACAAACTGGAACACGTAATCAGAGAGCTTCATATCGCTCTATCGTAAACACTTATCGTGCCTGCGAGACACCTTCCTCACCACAAGTCCTGCCCATCCCGCATCACCGGTTCACCCGGAACCAAGCGGGTTACCCGTTGTCAATTCCCGGCGAAATTCGCCCGATTGAAACACTCCGCCAGTAGCATCAGTCCTTATGAGACTTAGCTTCGTAGTCCCTGCGTACAACGAAGAAGCCTACCTCCCGGCCTGCCTCGACTCGATCCTCGAACAAACCCGCGATCTACCCCCCGGCACCACCGAGATTATCGTCGTCAACAACGCCTCCACCGACCGCACCCGCGAGGTCGCGCTCAGCTATCCCGGCGTCATCCTCGTCGACGAGAACCGCAAGGGCCTGCCCTACGCCCGCCAGGCCGGCTTTGCCGCAAGCTCCGGCTCGCTGGTCGCCCACGTCGACTCCGACTCCCGCCTCACCCCCGGCTGGGTCAAGCAGGTGCTCACCACCTTCGACGAGCACGAAGCAAAGCTCGAACAGTCAACCAGCAAGCGGCCACTCGTCGCGCTCTCCGGCCCCGTCGTCTACTACGACCTCACGCCCCGCCAACGCCTCTACGTGCATGTCTTCTACATGATCGGCTGGGGCACCTATGCCATCAATCGCTACATCCTGCGCGTCGGCTCCATGGTGCAGGGCGGCAACTTCATCACCAGCCGCGAGGCGCTCGCCGAGATCGGTGGCTTCAACACCGCCATCACCTTCTACGGCGAGGACACCGACATCGCACGCCGTCTCCACGACGTCGGCGAGGTCCGCTTCACCTTCGACCTTAAGATGTTCTCCTCCGCACGCCGCCTGAAGAACGAAGGCATGTTGACCATGGCCGCCCGTTACTCTATCAACTACCTCTGGACGACCTTCTTCAAGCGACCCTTCACGAACACGCACATCGACATCCGCGAAGAGATCCAGCCCGAAGCGTAAACCACACACCCGCAACACTAAAGGGCGCCATCAGGCGCCCTTTCCACTTCCTATCTCTCTTATCCCTACTTGCTAAGAAGTAGGCAGCTTTATTTGGTTGCTGAATTGAGCACACAACCACCGGCTCTTTTCATCTCTACCGTTGGAGCAGGGGATTAGTTGGTCGCGGGCGGTGGAGGCTGCTGGTTCTTGGGCGCTCTTTCGGGTCGCGAAGCCGGCAGAATCCACTGCCGCCCCTTGAGCTTGTGGCTACCGATACCGAACCGATACGCCACACCAACGGTCACCACCAGCGGCGTCAGGCCGCTCTGAAGCTGCCGCCCGGAGAACCAGTTCTGGTACTCGAAGTCGCCGCGCACGTTCAGCCACGGCTTCACACTGTAGTCCACGCCGCCACCGCCCACAATCATGTTGTATGCGATGTTGAAGTAGCCGTTCGGAAAGTTCAGAACGCCGCGGCCATACAGGCCCTTGATGTAAGGCTTCAGCGCTCCGCGCGGCTTCAGCAGGTAGCGCCCGCCCACCTCATAGGTGCGCTCGTAGAGATCGCTCTGCGCATCGTTCAGCTGATGGAAGTCCAGTTCCAACCCGACGTGTTTCATAAAGTCGAAGTCCGCGTAGAACGCGCCACCCTTGATCTTGGTGTTTGCGGTCTTGTAGTTCGAGTAGTCTGAGGCCGCGAACGAGAAGCCGCCGCCGACCTGAATATCGCTCGCGTTCGACGCCGTCACCAGCGCCTGGCCGTGCGCAGCAGCGCCGCCCCACGTGAGAAGGCAGGTCAAAAAGCAGGTTGCGAGGTTTCTCCGGATCGTTCTGCAAGGCAGAAAACCAAGCAGCATGCGGTTCAAAACGTGCAAGGGTGACTCCAGTGTCATATAGACATGAACTTCATAAGATTAGAGGAAAAGTTCAACAGGGATGCTGATTGGTGGCCGTCAGCCGATTTTAGCAACGTTCTCTATCATTCTCTGCAAAAAATCGGTGTGCTCACACTCATTGGATAAGACATCCGGCAGTGCAGTCTACGAAGTCTCTATTGTCGCATGATGACTTGCTCTGTATTCTGCAAGATGCATCCCAGCCCGTCAAGAAAATCTGCCGCTCCGGCATGCCCCTTTGCAGTGATTGCGCTCCTGATCTGCACTTCGAGCGATGGCAGCGTCGGCGTGTCACCAACCAGCAGCCTATGCAGTCCCACGCGACACCTTCAAACACCGCGGCCTGCACCGTTGCGATGCATGCCGCGCTTTTTCTACTCACTACTCCCCCACTCACAACCGCCTAGACCAGCTCCGCCTCGGCCTCATCCAGCTCACTCGCATAGTCATTTACCTTCGGGAACGCCAACCGCAGCGGCGCGCCCAGGCCGCGTACACCGAACGTACGGATCAGGTTGATGCAACCGGTCAGCAGCTTCGGCGCCCGGCCATCCGGCCACAGCTCCGCGAACGACTTCATCTGGCCATCACGGTCCGGATGGAACGCACGCTCATCCCAACGCTGCCATCCCGGCATAAAGTCCGGAAAGTCCGTGATCGCATTCAGCGTCGAAGCCAGGATGCGCTGCTCCCAGCGCTCCTGGTACTGGTCCATAAAGTGCACGTGGCTGCGCTTCTCCACGCGGACCTCGTACACAAACTCCGTAAAGCTCGCCGCCTTGGTCAGGTTGATGTTCGCGTTCGGCTCCAGCCCGTGGCGGTCGCCACCGGAGATCGCCAGATGCCCGGCCTCTCTCGCCAACCGCACCACTTCGCGGTTCTCACGAGCATGCCGCAGGCCGTTCAGCTCGACAGCATGGATCGTCTCGCCCGCCTCCCGCATGAACCGCTTCACCTCGGCCACATGCGCCGCGCCCGCCTTATGCAGATCCCACAGCGGGTGGTTGAACACGATCAGCACCTGCGGCTCGTCATGCAGCTCGCGCAACATCTGCAGCAGCTTCGCATCGCTCTCAGCCGAGCAGGGCTTGTGCCCCTCGCCGATCGCCAGCTTCGGCCGAGCCTGCGCCGTGAACTCCTCGAACCGCTTCATCCACGCCATGCCGTCGGCGCTCTTCAGGTTGTGGATGCCCAGGTGGAACGTCGTCCCGCCATACGGAGCAGACCACTCCACGCTCACCGGAATGTGCCGCGAGCTCGGCACCGTGCGCAGCAGCATCGCCGCCTCAACCGTGTCGTGGTCCGTAATCGAGACCAGCGAGTTCAGGTTCAGCCGCTGGATCTGGCGCGACTCCAGGTCATACGCCATGCGCGGCTGCAGCGGCGGACGCCAGTTTGCGCGCTCGAAGTCCAGCTTGATCCCATGCTTGTCCGACCGCTTCTGATAGTGGTCGAAGACGGACTTCATCGCCGGGAACACCACGAACATAGCGTGAATGAACCCCAGCGTCTCCTCAGAAATGCTTGTATGGCTGTGCAGGCTGACGCCGGTCACGTACGGCTCGACCGCCGTCGGGTCCTGCCAGTTCATCGTGATCTGTGTCTTCAGCGTCTTCTTGGTCCCGGTCTGCATTGCGCCCTCCGCAGGTCTGCCTTCCTGCTTATGAGTGTCGTCAATGAACGCGAACAGCCTGTGACCGCCAGAAGAATAGAAGCTTAATTTTCGCCAGTTCCTCGCCAGATACCCCCCGTATCCAATGCCGGACAAACTATTTAGGGGCGGACAGCCCTACCGTCTTAAAGTTTTGATACGCTGCTGTGCCTCAGCAAGTTCGGCAGGACTTAGACCAGCGGCCAGAAGATTTGCGCGCGCAGACGCGGACTTGTCTCCCTGCGCCGCTGCAAGCATGGCCCAATAGTAAGCACGAGACTTGTCGACGCTAAATCCAATGCCCAGGTCATACATGGCGGCCAGCGCATTTTCGGCGGGAGCAAAGTCGATAGCCGCTGCCCGCAAATAATAATGCTCTGCGAGTTCTAAATCTTTGGTGACACAGGTCCCCTGTTCGTACATAGACCCAAGTTTATACAGCGTCGCCATTCCATATTTCCTGTGGGCTTCCCGTACAGCCTGGGTCACAGGTGACACTTTCAGTGATTCCAGAAGCGCTCACGCACGGACCGGCCGGCGCAGCTCCTTGAGCCAATAGACCGTGGGCATAGGCCATCGCCAGCGGTAAAATCAGAAGGTTTCGCATACCAAAGCTCATGGGGGCTGTCCTTCAATTGGCGGTTGAATGCGCGTTGAACTCGGCAGGCGTTATTTCCTTCCAGACCTGCGGTGGAGGAACTGGAGCAAAGTATGTGCCGCCAGTCCATTGGGTACCATCGGCGAAGTAAAAGCTACTGAATCGAAGTTCCGCTTTCGTAATTTCGTCGGCAGCGGAATAAACCTGCTGTTGTTCGTAGGAGGCTCTTTCGGGTTCGACTTGAAAGCTCATAGTTGAGCCAGGCAAAAAGCTTACTTCCACTTGCTTTTCTATCGCGCTAGGAATCGGGGCTAATGTGCCGTCTTTTCTTCTAAATGCAACCAGTGGTCGCCGGCCGAGGCTGATCGCAGAAGTCATGTACGGATGCTGCGAGGTACCATCGCCAGTTTCAGGGAACCATACAGTGAGCGTCCCGTAAACGAGTTCCTTGGGCGAGATGTTCTTCACATCGACTCTAATTTTGCCCAGCCAGTTTCCTGTAAGGCGCACGGGTGTTCCAAATGAGACTTTCTTGCCTTCGATCGAGATACCTACTACTTGGATCGGGGCATTAGTCATGTCGTTTCTAAGTGTGAACACGATCTCCGACTGCGAAGCGCTGTCAGCCGCATCTGGTTTGACACTCTGACCGCTGGCGCACGCTAAGGGCAGTGAAAGTTGCAAACTAACTAAGAAGACGATTGTTGGCCACAAAATGACAACTCCGTGATGAAGATTTCAGTTGGAAGGGCGGTGAAGTATAGAAGCCGGTCAGAGTGCAGTTTCTGGGTCAAACTCAACAGGAACAGAAAAAGACTACAGTTCCGCCTTTCTACCCCCCCCACCCGATGTCAAGGAATTTCTCCAGATTTCAGTTGGTAAGAGAACTAGGGAGTCTGAACTATTACAATGGAGGTTGAATGGCAGACGATCAGAACAACCTCCCGCTTGGCGCCGACGACAACATAAACCCCTCTCCGCAGGACGCAAACTCCAACAACCCGCCCCCGGCGGAGCTGGCGGCGACGGCCCCACCGCGCCCACCGGCCCCGGCGCCCTCGTCATGTTGTCCATCAACATCGAGGAGGAGATGCGTCGCTCCTACCTCGACTATTCCATGTCGGTCATCATCGGCCGCGCCCTGCCCGACGTCCGCGACGGCCTCAAGCCCGTTCATCGCCGCATCCTCTACGGCATGCAGGAGATGGGTCTCCAGTTCAACAAAAAGTACACCAAGTCGGCCAAGGTCACCGGCCACGTCATGGGTAACTACCACCCCCACGGCGACTCGGCCATCTACGACACCATGGTCCGCCTCGCGCAGCCCTTTTCGCTGCGCTACCCGCTCATTGATGGCCAGGGCAACTTCGGCTCCGTCGACGGCGACCCCCCCGCCGCCATGCGTTACACCGAGTCCCGCATGACGCGCCTCTCCTCCGAGATGCTCGCCGACATCGACTCCGACACCGTCGACTTCACCCCGAACTACGACGAGTCCACCACCGAGCCGACCGTCCTCCCCGCGCGCTTCCCCAACCTCATCGTCAACGGCGGCACCGGCATCGCCGTCGGCATGGCAACCAACATCCCGCCACACAACCTCACCGAGGTCCTCAACGCGACCATCGCTCTGCTCACGCGCGATAAAGCCGAGACCCGCACCGACCTTGAGCTTGTACTCGAGCACGTAAAAGGCCCAGACTTCCCCACCGGCGGCTTCATCTACGGCAAGACCGGCATCCCCAACGCCTACCGCACCGGCCGCGGTCGTTTTATGATGCGCGCCAAATGCGGCAAGGAGAACATCTCCGGCGGACGCGAAGCCATCATCGTCACCGAGATCCCCTACCAGGTCAACAAGTCTGTCCTCATCAAGCGCATCGCCGAGCTCGTCACCGAAAAGATCATCGACGACATCTCCGACGTCCGCGACGAGTCCGACCGCGACGGCATGCGCATCGTCATCGAGCTCAAGCGCGGCGCCCAGATGGAGATCGTGCTCAACCAGCTCTACAAGCACACCTCCATGCAGGAGAGCTTCAGCATGATCTTCCTGGCCGTCCACAACGGCCAACCCAAGGAGCTCCCACTCGACAAGGCCATCCACGCCTTCATCGACCACCGCATCGACGTCGTCCGCCGCCGCACCGCCTTCCTGCTCAACAAGGCCCGTGACCGCGAGCACGTCCTGCTCGGCTACCAGATCGCGCTCGACCATCTCGACAACGTCATCAAGATCATCCGCCAGTCGAGCAGCCGTGCCAACGCCCGCGAAAACCTCTTCAGCTACTTCAGCAACAAGCGCATCACGCTCAACGGCGCCGAGCTCGCGGGCATCACGCTCGACCCCGCCAAGTACAACATCGACCTCCTCGGCGGCAGCGTCTCCGCGCAGCTCGCCAACGCCTCTGCCGGCACGCTGATCCTCAGCTACAAGCAGATCGACGCCATCCTGGAACTGCAGCTCTACCGCCTCACACAGCTCTCCATCGACGAGCTCCTCAACGAGCTCCGCCAGGTCCGCGACAACATCGCCGAGTACGAGTCCATCCTCGCCTCCGAGCGCAAGCTCCGCACCGTCATCCGCAAGGAGCTCGAAGACGTCCGCGACAAGTACGGCGACGCACGCCGCACCACGATCCTCGACGAGTCAACAGAGCTCACCCTCGAAGACCTCATTCAAGATGAGCAGGTCGCCGTCACCGTTAGCAACACCGGCTACCTCAAGCGCACGCCCATCACCACTTACCGCCAGCAGAAGCGCGGCGGCACCGGCCGCATTGGCATGAAGACCCGCGAAGAGGACTTCATCTCGCAGCTCATCATCGACAGCACGCACGCCTACCTGCTCTGCTTCACGAACACCGGCCGCGTCTACTGGCTCAAGGTCTACGAGATCCCCGACGTCGGCGCCGCCGGCAAGGGCAAAGCCATGGCCTCGCTCGTCGACCTCCAGCCCGGCGAAAAGGTCGTCACCATCCTCCCCGTCCGCGACCTCGTCGAAGAGAACAAGTACGTCCTCTTCGCCACCCGCAACGGCACCGTCAAAAAAACCGCGCTCAAGGACTTCTCCAACGTCATGGCCCGCGGCATCATCGCCATCGGCATCGACAAGGACGACGAGCTCGTCACCGCCCGCATGACCGACGGCGAGCAGATCATCTTCCTTGCCACCCACGAAGGCATGGCCATCCGCTTCGACGAGAAGGACCTCCGCTCCATGGGCCGCCCCGCCTTCGGCAACAAGGGCATCACGCTCAAAAAGGGAGACTACGTCATCGGCGCCGCCGTCACGCCATCGAACGAGGCCCGCAACAAGGCCCGCCTCGAACGCGCCAAAGCCGCCGGCCTCACCTCGCAGGTTGAAAAGGTGCTCGACGAAGCCAACGACTCCGCCGCAGCCCAGCCGCTCGCCCTCGCCGAGGCGGACGACACACCCGCAGCCCCCGTCGTCTCCGACGAGGTCGCCGCAAAGCTCGCCAAGCTCGACGAAAAGCTCGGCCTCACCCCCTGCCTCATCCTCTCGGTCTCCGAGAACGGCTACGGCAAGCGCACCGACGTCGACGCCTACCGCCTCCAGACCCGCGGCGGCAAGGGCGTCATCAACATGAAGACCACCTCCAAGATCGGCAAGGTCACCGCGATCAACCTCGTCGACGACACCACCGAGATGATGGTCATCAGCCAATTCGGCAAAATCATCCGCATCGACACCAAATCCGTCCGCTCCGCCGGCCGCTCCACCTCAGGCGTCAAGCTCCTCGACCTCGACACCGACGACAAGGTAGCCAGCGCCACCGTCATCCCACCAGACGACGCCAAAACCAACGGCAGCGACGGCGGCACGCTCCTGCAATAACGGTGCGCAAAGAGAACAGGCAAGGCTTAGAGCCTTGCCTGTTCTTTTTTGCTTGTCATCCCGTAGGGATCTGCTTCACCGGGACCACCTCAATTCCTCAATGGAGCGCACACTCCCGAAAGGCACGGTTGGTAGCCCCACGCTTTAGCGTGGGGTCTCATGGGCCAACACAAACCACACAAGAAATCCCAACTGCGCGGACTGAAGTCGCGCCGTTGTGTTTAAGCCTATGCTGGTAACAACTTCGGAGGATGGCCGCTGATGCGCCCCGGTTCAGTCAAAAGCTACGAGCTTTTAGATGTTTTCAGACAGGAATTTGAATCGGGGCTACTCTACGCCCGAGATTACTTACAGGCAAATCGCTATGTCGGCAATTTTTCAAACTGCGTGGAATTGACGTGGCACGAAAATGGTATGCCACGAACTTGGAATCGTCCCTATAACTGCCCTAAAGACTACGCGAGCATTTTCCAACCTAGTTGGTCTGACCTTCTCAACGATGAACAAGCTTCGCCACCTAAATTTGAGAAACTTATACATTTTTTCACGAAACATCAACGACTCTCCTCTTTCTTTCCCGTAAACCTAATCGATTCAAGCGCAAGAATAGTGATGCACTGCGCCTTGGGAAGGTATATCGCGCTAAATGGAACTGATTTCGAGGAAAATAGCTTCCTTGATATCTACAGGCCTTTGGAGACTTGGCTCATCGAACCCCTGCTACCAGGTTCAGTTTGGATACCCATCCTCTGGCAGAAGCTCAGTGTAGATCAACTTTCATTAGGAAACGGAACAAGTATCGAACGGATTGATGACGCACTTCAGCTAGCGAGGGGCTGGTCGTGGGATGGTTCTAACGATAGCTCCCTTGTTGAGTCGGGCGCAACCCACGCGTTCGTCTTTGAGAATCTGCAATTCGCAAATGATCACTACTTTGGAAATACGAACCTAGACTCTAAGGAACACCAGCCACTAATTGCTGAGATCGATCTCCTTTTCGCGTGCCTTAGGATTTGCTCGCACGCTCATACTGGATACTCACAGCTCATCATCGTCCCAAGAGGCTGGACGGACATCGGAAGACACACAGAGATGCCAATAAGGACCACCCACAGAAAAAGATACCCAACTTGGTTTGACACTGGCGTTTGGTCGTTAGCTGATGTTCCTTTGCTCGATGCAGACCAACTAACGGTAGCTAATGAGGTTTTTAGACGTCTTCGGGGGCTGATGCAGAGCAACCCGAGATTGGGCCTCGCCATCCGTAGACTCAATCAAGCATTCTTACGCGAAGACGAGCACGATTCCATATTGGACATCACTATTGGTATGGAAGCACTACTGTCAGACAGTAGTGAAGAAATCACTCATAAGCTTGCGCTACGTTTGGCAGCTGTAGTTAGCAAGTCCGAGGTCAGTGATCTGTCGGCCCGAACTATCTTCAAAGAAGTTAAATTGGTGTATCGGTTTCGTTCAGCTGTGATCCATGGCGACGTGGCTACAGTAACAAAAAGGTCTAGCATCGATAGGGAAGATGGAGGTACCTTTCCGACAGTTTATATTGCACTTGAACATTTTCGAAATCTTCTTAGAGCACTGGCCTTATTCCCAGAGTTTCTAGATGTTAGTCGTGTCGATTCAGAATTGCTCCTTGGGGGAATTTGAATGAGCGTCGATGAATAAAACTAACGATCTAAAATTAATTTTTCAGGACTAAGGCGACGGCATATACCTTTGGGACGCTATTCTTGGCGGGTAGCTCGCCCATCCTCATCGGGTGCCCCATTCATGACGTGCCGTTTGCGGCGTGAGTGGGGTTCCTTGCTGCCGCAGGCTGGAGTGAAGCGCAGCGCAACGACTGAATTGCCTTCCTCTCTCAGCCACAAATCTTCATTAGCCGACTGGCGGCAGCGCGATATCGTCTGCCACGTACGCATGCAGCAACTGGCCCTTTTTGATCTCCACATTCTTGCCGTGTTTAATCAGCCCGATCGGCCCAAACAGCACCGTCAGCACCACCGCGCCGGTCGTGCCGCTCTCGCCCTCTTTGCCCTTGGTGCCGCGTAGCTGCACCTTCGTCTCGCCCACCTTCAGGTAGTTCAGCCGCAGGTTCAACTCGCCCGCCTTGCCCATCATTCCCGACTTCTCCGCCTTGGTCACCTCGCCAAACGCATGAGCACCCGCCTTCACCACAACTACACCGCCCACCTTCAGGTCGTCCGTCAGGATCAGCGCCACCGGGTCACCCTCTGACGCCGTCTTCGAGCTCAGGTCGTCGGCAAACTGCAGGTTCACATCCTCCCCCTCGCGCAACATATATCGTCCGCTAGCATCCGGCCCATTCGAGGGAGCCGCAGCGGGAACCGGCGCCGCAGCCGTTACCGGCGCCACTGCTGGTGCAGGAGCAGTGCTACTCTGCGACGGGGCAGCAGCTGTCTGCTGGGAGAATGCGTAGGGAGTAAGAACCAGGGCGGGAGCAAGCAACACAGCAACAGCTTTCACGGATACCTCTCAGCACGTTCAGGGAATGGAATTGAGATTCAAGGCAGCTTAGTCTCCGCACGAGACTTCAGCAAGCAGAATCTTCAGCTTCTGAAGATTGGGCGTATCCTTTCGGGATCTGCATCTAAACTCACAGAGCGCCCACTATGACCCTACGCACGTCTCTCGCCACCCTTGCCGCCGCAGCCCTGCTCACCACTCCTGCGCTGTCCGCGGCTCCCAGACCGGCGCAGCCCCACGCGATCTCCCCCTGCGCGCTGCTGACCCCCGACCAGATCAAGGTCGTCCTAGGGACACCCGTCCTCAACGGCAAGCCGGGCACCAGCGGCGCCAGCCCCGGCTCAGCCGACTGCACCTGGGCCGACGCCCACGGCGAGACCCGCATCTACCTCCAGGTCAAGGACGCCACGCCCGACTACCACGACTTCCGCAACTCCATGCAGGCCACCGGACGCCTCGTCCCCGTCACCGGCCTCGCCGAGGACGCCTTCTACATCTCCGCCACCGGCTCCTCCGCAGCCCTCTACTTCCTCAAGGCCCACCACGTCATGCTCCTCACCGTCGATGGCGTCGGCTTCTCCAAGGCCCAGAACGAAGCCGCCGAACGGGGACTGGCCACCCAGGTCCTCCCGAAGCTCTAGTCCCGCAGTCCACCCCCAAACCACCTGCACCAAAACAAGTGCATTTGATCAGACCTTCACAAGTCCACCCCTAAACCCCACCAGCTCAGGACTTTAGATCAAAAAGTACGGGAGGGGAGGGGTGGGGGTAACACAGCGCAGAAACAGCAAAGGGGACGCGATCTTCATCGCGCCCCCTTTGGCTGTGAGGCTCATTGCATTAGCAGCGAAGCCCTGTTTAGAAGCTGAGTTTCACCGCCCCCTGGAAGATACGCGAGTTGCCCACAGGCGTGGCACTTGTCCCGCTGATCTGGCCGAAGGTCGATGAGCTCAGCGAGGCGGTCGGGGTGGTGAAGTTTGGATGGTTCAATACGTTGAATGCATCCAAGCGTAACTTCAGGATGATGTTGTGCTTCGTAATTGGGAAGTTACGCGTCAGGTTGGCGTCGAACTGATACTGCGGCAGTCCGCGGAAGGCGTTGCGGCTGATATTGCCGTATGTGCCATAGGCTGCGCAGGTCAGCGGCGTTGCTCCTGTGGGGCAGACCTGCGCGAAGGCCGCCGGGTTCAGATACTGCCGGTTCGCGACGCCCGAGGACTTGTACAGTTGGTGGCGGATGTAGACCGGCACTCCCGGAACCCGGTTCGGACGGTCGTTGCCGATATCCGTAAGAGAGTTGTCGACACCGGCCGTCACATTGACCGGCGCGCCGCTCGTGATGTGGGTCAACGGCGAGAACTCCCATCCATTGGCCAGGTAGCGCACCACATCGTTGCTGATGTGGAAGTGGCTTTCGGTAACCAACACGATGTTCTCGATGTGCCGGTAGTCCGAACCGCACGGGCCGTAGTCCATGCCCGGGTTATAGGGGTTTTCCACCGACGTGCCCGCATAATCACCCGACGCATCCACAATGTTCAGGCACTTGGACCACGTCCAGTTGGCCAGTAGGCTGAAGTCTGAAGATAGGCGGTGCTGCACAGTGGCGACCATTCCGTTGTAGTTCGACATTGCCGTAGAGGTGACGGCGTTGGAACCGCCGCCGCCGCCTTGGTAGCCGTCTCCCTGCGCCGGGTTCTGCTCCGTGAGGTAGAAGCGCTGGCGCTGGTTCCCGGTAGTGGAGCAAGCGGTACCGGGCTTGCCTGCACCCGCCGCACCCGCTGGGCCTGTAAGAACGACCGGGCCGCAACCTGTGCCGCCTGCGCCCCATACACCCGGGGTGTAGATCGCGGGACTGAGAGGTAGGCCTTCAGGTGCGTGTGTCGTCTTGTTGCCAATGTAATCCAGTTGCATCTCCCAACCATGCGGGAACTGGTGCTGTACGCTCGCGGTCCACTGCATGGTATACGGCGCCTTGAACTGCGGCGAGATTACAACGAACTGCGACTGCGAGAAGAAGATTGCCTGGCTGCCCGTTGGCAGGAACGGCAGTGGGAACGGATTGCTTGTGACTGCACCGACAGACCACGGGGCTGAGAAGGGAATCGGGCCTGAAGTCGCAGTCTGTGTCTGTGTGATGGCAGTGGCGAACGGCGGGTTTTGCTGCGTGCGCTGACCGGTGAAGAAGTTGACTTCGTCATAGATCAGCTCGGCACCGCCGCGAACGACGGTCCTCCCGTCGCCCTTCAGGTCATAGCTGAAACCCACATTCGGCGAGAACTGCCACGGCGTGTTATGCGCCAGCGACTTCGCCACGCCAGTGTCGCCATAGTAGAAGGAGCCCGCTGGCGCTGTGGGATATACAGTGCTGAACTGGTTGGCGACGAAGGCATTCATGTTGAACTCCGAGCCGCGGCCGAAGTAATCCACGGGGAAGTACTCCGGAGCCCAGCGGATGCCGGCTACCGCCGTGAGCCTCTTTGTGGCATGCCACGTATCCTGCGCATACAGGCTTGGAATGGGCGCACGGAGAGCGTTCTGCTGCTGCTTGCTCTGCTGGAAGGGCGGGGTCTGTCCACTGGCCGTCATCTGGCCCATCAGGAAGTCCAGATCGGCATCGCCGACCGTGGACGTAGTCCCCGGAGCCGCGCTGCTGCTGGCGGTGCCCCCAAACTCGAAGACGCCGTTCGACTCATACTGGTTGCCGATATTCAACTGATTGCGTACGAACTCGCCACCGAGGACGATTTGATGATTGCCGCGCACAAGGTTGACATCATCGGAGAACGAGAGCGAGTTGTCGTTGAAGTGTGAGACCGAGTTGGTGCCGCCGCCGATGGTGAACTTACTTGCCGCCACCAGATACAGACCGTAGGATTCGCCCTGGAAGACATTCACGCCGAGCGTCGCCGCGTTGATATCGCTGGGCGAGTAGCCGCGCACATTGACGCGTCGGGTAAGCGTGGTGTGTGCCGAGTTCACCGTGCGCGAACTGATGGTGAAGTCTTCGCCCATCGTGTAGCTCTGCGTCCGCTGGATGTTGCCAGACTGCGTGGTGACAAGAATGTTGCTTGCCTGGTAAGGCGCGGGCACCTGATAACCGTCGATGAAATAGCGTGCGTAGAAATGATTGCGGCCGTTGATCGTGTAGTCGACGCGCGTGTCGAACTCGTTGTCCGTGGTGACGGTTGGGATGTAGTAGCTCACAGCGCCGCAGTTGTTGGGATCGGTTGCCGCATTGGGCACGGGTAGATACTTGTACAGTGCCAGTGCTTGCGGATTGTATGTCGGCGTAGTTGCATACTTGTTGCCGGGTATGAGCGCACCCGACACCGGATCATACAGCTGTACAGTCTTTGTGGTGCAGGCATCTCCCGCCGTAACTGGGTCGGTGACAGAGTAGTCGCCCAAGAGGTTCGCCGCTGTGGGCACGAAGCCAGTAGCGTTGCTGCTTACCGTAGTGCGCTGATGCTGGTAGCCCGCAAAAGCGAAGAGCTTGTCCTTCAGAATCGGGCCACCAAAGGTACCGCCGTATTGGTTCTGGTGCAAGCCATCCTTTTGGCCGTTGGTCACATAAAACGGGATGGCGTTGATGTAATCGTTGCGCAGGAACTCGAAGGCGCTCCCGTGGTATTTATTGGTGCCCTGGTTTGTGACCACATTCACGAGGCCACCGGAGTGCATGCCGCTCTGCGCGCCGAGCACAGTGGATTCGACGCTAAACTCGGCAACCGCGTCGGGAAAGGGGAAGGGCAGATTGCCGTTGGACATATAGTCATTGTTGTCGCCGCCGTCCAGCCGCCACATGGTCGTGTTGCCCGCACCACCGGCGATCGAGACCGAGATCGTTGCGTAGGAGTACTTGCTGCCGGTAAAGTCGCCGGCCGGTGCTGGCGCCGCACCGCCAGCCAGCGTGATGAGGTCCGTCATATGCCGGCCGTTGAGCGGCATCTCCGTCACAGTCTGCCTGTCGATCGTCTGTTTGAACGTTGGGTCTTCTGTCTGCAGGGCAAGGGATGTTGTGGTGACTTCAATCTTCTGGTCTGTAGCGCCAATCTGCATGCTGGCGTTGACCGCGATGCTGCTGCCGACCTCCAACACGACGTTGTTCCGCTGGAAGGTCTTGAACCCCTGCATCATCACTGACAACGTATAGGTGCCGATTGGAATATTCGGGAACGCATAGACACCACCGCTGTCGCTGACGATGTTGCGCTTAATCTGTGTGGCGTTGTCGGTGAGTGTTACCTGGGCTCCGGGGATCACCGCACCTGTGGGGTCCGAAATCGTGCCCTGAATATTGCCGGTTCCGGCAACCTGTCCATACATGGCGCAAGCGCACAGTACCCAAACTCCAAGAAACGCCACCAGCAATCCCCTGCTCGCTGCAAGGGTCCTGGAAACAGAAGACTTCACACTCATCACTCGACCTCGAATAGTTCGATTTCAATTGCGCAATCGACGCATCTGATGGTGCCCGCGTTCAGTGCCGATTTTGTATTGCAACAATTTCGGGGAGAACTCTGAACCTGTTTGACACCTTTTGTCAAGCTCTGATCGTGCTTCGAACTTTCGTAGGCAATGATTCTTGTTGAACCATGTCCTTTCCAGGGTCATCCGTGCCGCACATCGGTCGCGATCCGGTGGGTCGCCTGTCGCGCCCCGTCTTCCATGCTGGATAGCCAGAAAGCGCGTCAACGTAAACTTTCGCGCTGGTGGCGCATCTAATGAAGCAGAGGTATTACGATGCCAAGGCTCACCAAACTTCTCCCTCTTGCCCTGGCCACTCTTTCCGTCGCAGCGCTGCAGGCGCAGGCGGATCCAGCCGGTCAGACGACTTCTCCCCAGACCCCGCCCGCGCCCATAGTGCGGACCGCTCCAGAGCCCGAATATCCGGCGCAAGCACCACGTCATGCCTACAGGCCATATCGGGGAAACTACAGCGCCACTCTGTCCGCCGGACAGGTCCTCCACGCTGCCGACGGCACCGCTAATGCCCAGCCTGTCCCCGGCGTCTACGTCCGCGTCGCGATGGGCGGCGCTCTCCGCGAGGTCGCTGCGGACGAGCAGCATGCCGAGTTTCGGGTAGAGCGCGGCGTCGTCAACATCAGCGTCCATCACCCCGAGGAAGGCAAGCTGCTGCTCGTCGATCTCCCGGGCGGCCAGGTGCAGATGCTGAAGAACGGGCTCTACACCTTCAACGCGGCCACAGACACAGCCCGCGTGCTGAAAGGCGAGGCCAATGCCTTTGCCGCCAGCGCACCACCCGCTACAAAGCCTATTAAGGTGAAGGAAGACAAGGCAGTCACGTTCCCGCCGGCGGGTTCCGCCGTAGCAAAGCTGCGGGCGCACGACTTCTATCCCTTCCAGATAGGTTCGGACCTCATTCCGCAGCCCTACAATGAAGCCCAGTTGAATGATGGCCCGGGTTACGGGTACGGCTATCCACCTTACTACGGCTTCTACGGCGGCCCGTGGGGTTACCCGTACTACGCGTGGAGCCCTTACTGGGATGGTGGCTTCTATGGATATCCGTGGGGATTCGGCCTCGGCTACGGTGGCTTCTACGGCGGGGGTTTCTACGGCCGCGGCTTCTACGGCGGAGGGCATTTCGGCGGAGGACACGATGGTGGCGGACACGGCGGTGGCGGGCATGGCCGCTAACTTTTAGCGCGCTTAGTCGGCAAATCCACGAGAGCCTGTTCTCTTTCCCTATGGGAAGTAGGACAGGCTCTCGGTTTGTTTCTGGTTAGCCTTACCGCGAAGGGACTCTCGATGTCCCCATCGATCGTCGGTCATACGGCCGCCTCTCTGGCTACAATCAGGCATGCGTCTCGGCTACTTTGGCGGCTCGTTCGACCCACCGCACCTGGGGCATCTTGCCGTCGCCCGCGCAGCCGCCGACAGCTTCGCCCTGGACCACGTTTTACTTGTGCCCACAGCCAGCCAGCCGCTAAAGCCGGACGGCGCCGTTGCCAGCTACCGCGACCGTCTGGCGATGGTTTCGCTCCTCTGTCGCTACGATCCCCGCCTTGAAGCCTCCAATCTCGAAGCACCCGTCACACCGCCGGCGCCAAACTACACCATCGACACCCTGACCCGCCTCCACGCGATGCAACCTGACGCGCAACTCTTCGTCATCGTAGGCGTCGACGCGTTCCATGAGCTGCCTCGCTGGCGTGCGCCGGACCAATTACTCTCCATCGCCGACTGGATCGTCGTCACACGGCCACACTTGCTCAACGACGGCCACTATCCCCTGAAGTCGGCCTCTACGCCTCGCCTGCCGCCGCTCACCGCCCTTCAACGAGCGCACGTACATCAGCTCACCGCCATCGACCATCCTGCCTCCGCAACGGCGGTCCGCAGGGACCTCGCACTGGGTAGGCCATGTGACGGCCTGCTCGCCTCCGAGGTATTCAGCTACATTCGCGACCATCACCTCTACCTCACACCTGGCTGATGGAACGGTCATTCGGTTTTTGCATCTCAATACGCTAGGATGGAAGCTGTTTTCCAAGGAGTTTCATGGCCAGCAAATCCGTAGCCGACAAGCGCACCATCACCCAACAGATGCTCGCAGCCGCAGCTGCTGCCTGCGAAGACAAAAAGGGCGATGACATCCGCATCCTCGCGCTCGACCCCTCTGAGAGCGGCCTTACCGACTACTTCCTCATCTGCAGCGGCTCCAGCGACCGCCAGAACGTCGCCATCACGGACGAGATCGAACTGCGCCTCAAGCGCGAGTTCGCTACCTATCCCAACTCCGTCGAAGGCCGGCGTCAGGGCGAGTGGGTCCTGATGGACTACGTGGACTTCATCGTCCACGTCTTCTCTGCAGAAAAGCGCGCCTTCTACGGCCTCGAACGCCTCCGCAAGTCGGCTACCTCGCTCACCATTGCAGAGCTCAATGACGAGATCAAGTCCGCCATCGCCAGCACGCGCGCGAAGAAGCAGGCGATCCCCTCCGCAAAGAAAGCTGCCGCGAAGAAGGTGCCGGCAAAAAAGGTCGTTGCGAAAAAAGCAGCCAGCACGAAGAAGCCAGCGAAAAAAGCTACAAAAGCCACTACGAAGAAGTCGAAATAGTTCTTCACGAACGGCTGTCACTTTTGTAGAGCTTTCTACGCAAAGCGAAGGGCGGAGAGATAAGATCTCTCCGCCCTTCGCTTTGTTTACAGGTTCGATTTAGAACTCCAGCCGTAGCGCAAGTTGCAACACGCGAGCACCGTTGTTCAGATTGCCCGCAGGCGATACCGTGTTGGTGATGTTGCCGAAGGTGCTACTGGTAACGTCCTGCTGATCGTAGCCGTTGAAGGCATTCGACTGTGGCAGGCCGAAGTTCGGATGGTTAAGGGCGTTGAAAGCATCAGCGCGGAACTTGAGGTTGAGCCTCTCCCCATAGATCGGGAAGTTCTTCGCCAGACCCAGGTCCTGGTTGAAGTAGTGGGGACCACGCAGTCCGTTACGAGCACCAATCTGGAACCCGATGGGACCGACGTACGCGGCTTGGGCTGCTGCCTGATTGGCGAAGATGTTCACGCCGCCACCTTGCAACTTCTGGAGATGAGTGAATACCGTCGACCGGTTCCCGACAAGGATACCGGGCGCATCGTTGGAGTAGCTGGCATCGAAGGCATTGGAGTTGGTTCCCCAGGCAAGACCTGAGTGCCAATCGGTGACACCGCTGATATCCCATCCACCGATAGCTTCTTCAATCCACAGAGGTCCCTGGTTCAGGAAGGCACGGTGCCGGCCGAACGGCAGCTGGTATGTAACGTCTGCCGTGACGTAGTTGTTGATGTCGAAATCGGAGTTGGCACGGCACTCGCGAGGACGGAGGTCGTCGCAGATTAGGCCAATGCCACCGATGCCCGTATCGCCCGAGCTGTTCGCGAAGAATGAGACGTTATCGATGGAGTGCGCAAAGGTGTAGTTCACATCGAACTGCAGGCCATGCGAGAGGTTCTTCTGCAACGACGCCAGGAGCGCGTTGTAGCTCGAGAAACCCTTGCTGGTGTAGAAGCTGTTCTCAGAGAACTGAGC
Organism: Granulicella sp. 5B5; assembly: GCF_014083945.1. GTDB lineage: Bacteria > Acidobacteriota > Terriglobia > Terriglobales > Acidobacteriaceae > Granulicella. Next base: position 2,096,496 of record NZ_CP046444.1, read on the forward strand.
CGCCGAGCCTACGTTAAGGGGAGCACCGTTGACGGAAAGCGCTTGGACGAAGTCTCCAAAGTCGCCATTGTGCGCCAAGCCAGTGTAGCTGTAGGCGAGGTATTGCGTGTTGCTGGTGAAACTCTGAATGATATTGCCATTGGAGTCCGTAACCGGGTGCGCAGCTCCGTATCCGGCCGGCAAAACGTTTTCAAACCATGGCTGCGTGGTCACGTTCAGCGGATTCACGCCGGCTCTGATCTGGGTGGTAAGCGCCGCAAAAGCATTGGAAAGAAGTTGACCCGAGGTAGCATCGGGGAAGTCAATGATCTGGTTTGCGTCCGCCTGCGCCAGCAGGCGACGGCCAAGCCGGCCCACATAGCTCAGCTTCATCACCATGTCGCCGGCAAAAGAATGCTGCATGCCGAAGTTGTAGGTGATGGAGTAGGGAGTCTTCAGCGCCGGATCGATCGTGGCATTGAAGGCAAGACCATTCTGCAGACCGCAGGGATACGTTGAGTAACCAAGTGCAGTGCAGATGGACGCTGTCGCGAACGGTGCATACGGCGGCTTCGGCGTTGCGGGTGGCGTCAGTGAAACCGTGGAGGGAAGCGAGTTGCCGTTCGTTAGACGCGGGTCGTTCAAGAGCGAGGCATTCGGATTGCCCGGAGTTCCGTACGGGGTAGACGAAGTCTGCTGAAAGAGATACGAATCGGCATCCTGAATCTGCTGGACTGCGTTGATGATCGTGCGATCGTAAACGATGCCGGCGCCACCGTTGAATACCGTCTTCCGGTCGAAGCTGGGGTTGTAGGCAAAGGCCACACGTGGCGCGAAGTTCTTATGCTGTGGTTGGTAGATTGGTGGACCATTGTTGGCCTTGCCACCCAGCACGTAGTTGATGATAGGTACAGCCGCAGGTCCAGTCTGTCCCGCCGCACTCTGCGCAACGCGGTCCTTGACGTAGTCGTTGAACGTCGTCGTCTCGGTGCTTTCCAGTCCACGCGTCTCATAAGGCACAGAGAACAATTGATAGTTCACACCGTAAGAAAGGGTAAGTTCTGGATTCACCTTCCACGTATCGTCGAAGTACAGCATCGTCTCGTAGTTCTGATAGATACGCACATCGCCGGTAAGCTGCGGAAGCGCATTACCGGTCGCATCGTAGTTGTAGTCGCTCTGAACGTTGGCGACGCGACCCAGCACGAAGGCAAACGCCTGATCGTAAGTCTGGATGGCCGTGTTCGCCAGGGTCGTTTGCGCAGCCGAGGCATTCGCCGGTGCCTGATAGATATCGGCAGGACGCAGACTGGCGTTCAGACCCAGGGTCTGACCACCAAGACCAATCTCGACCGTGTTGTAGTCAGCTTTCGTTGAGTTGACGGGCCTGATATCTTCAAATGTTCCGCCGATTTGAAGAGTATGGCTCCCCTTGGTCCAGGCGAAGTTGTCGCCAATCTGCATCACCGGAATGCGACGGCTCGAGGCAGAGGGGTTGAGGTACAGTGACGACGCAAGAGCGGCCTGCGTACCATCGCCGAACGTGAAGAATGTCGAGCCGTCAGGATTGAACGCGTTGGGGAAAGAATAGTTTTCTACAGTCTCACCCAGGAACAACTGGTTCGTCTTGTTCGATCCAATTACCCAGTTGTGGCCAAGCACAAAAGCATACGTGCGATCGATGAACGGATTAGACTGGGGATCTCCAGCAAACTCATTCGGGTTCTCAGTCGCGTTTTCGTGAGAAACCGTGAACCGCGCGTAAATCTTCTGGGTGTCGGTCAGGTTGTAATCAACTCTACCAATGTAGTTCGTCGCGAAGTCATTATCCGGAGCGTTGAAGTTATAGCCACCAGAGTTGACCCCATCACCGCCGGCCGCGTTGGATACAGGAAAACGAGCGGCGTAGGCTGCGATCCAGGCTGCATCGGCGCCCACTCCCTGCGGGTCGAGGGCCGCCTCCTGCGCTGCTGTCAGAGTGGAGATGTTGCCGGTCGAGTTGATGTAGCTGACGAGCCCGCTGCGCAAGGGGGCAAGCGGCACAGTTCGCTGGGTAAGCTCGGAGCTGATGATGCGCGAGTTATTGTAATCGAAGAAGAAGAACAGCTTGTCCTTCAGAATCGGCCCACCGATGTTACCGCCGAACTGGTTCTGGATCAGGTGATTGCGAGGGACAATCGGCGATGCGTTATTGCTGAACCAGCTATTGGCTACCAGGGACGGATCGCGATGGTACTCATTGATATTGCCGTGGAATTGGTTGGTGCCGCTCTTGGTAACGAGGGCGAACTGGCCGCCACTGCCCAGGCCGCTGGATGGCGGGAAACCACCCACGGTGCCGTGGAATTCGTCGATGGAGTCAATCGGGGCATGCCCTACGATCGAGCCGCCAAATCCGGAACTTACACCCGAGTTGGTCTGCGATGCGTTACCAGTCGCGAAGTCATTCACGTCCAGGCCGTCGAGTGTAATGTAGTTCTGGTCGACACGAGCACCTGTTGTCGAACCCTGGTCCGTTACGCCTGGCTGCAACGTGAAGAGCGCCGTGGGGTCATCGCGCTGCTGCACGGGGAGCGAGTTGAGAAGCTTCACATCGAAGGTGTTACCAATCGCAGCATCCGTCGTGTCGATTGTGACCTCGGAGTTGGAGGCCGTTACTTCGACTTCAGTGTTCGTGCCGGCAAGTAACTTTGCGTCCTGGGTACGGGTCGTCGCGACCGTCAGGTAAATGTTCTTGACGTCCAGAGGAGAGAAGCCGGATGCGGTAAAAACGGCCTCATATCCTTGACCGGGCGGGATATCCGTGAACCGGTACGAACCGCTGGCATTCGTCGTCTGGGTAAACTTCACACCCGTGGTCTTGTTCGTTAGAGTAACTGTGGCTCCAGGCAGGGCGGCCCCAGTTGTATCGGTCACCGCTCCCGTCATGCCAGAAACATTCTGTCCCACGGCAAAGGTTGTACCCACTGTGAGGACGAGCGACAAAAGGAACAAGAGGTGCAGAATCTTCTTCGTCAAGAGTAAAAGCTCCTACTTCAGGCTATTCGGATGGCGCAATACCTGGAAAGAGCTACAACTCTGTCAAAGCATGACACCTTGCTGGTGTTCTTGCAAGCAAGATGCCAATGTACTTAAAATGAATGTTATGTGAATGTTAGAACATTAAAGCGGGATGCGATACATCAAAACCCGGCGAATAATACGGAATAGCATAGAATTAAATATATAATTCAGTATAAATACTAGCTGGCTTCAGATATTTATATGCAGATTCTACTTGCCTCCGTCCTCCCAAAACGCTCTGCGATAACAGGTCCCGCACAGGCCTCCCTTACTCTCTACATCGACCGCTGTACCCGTTACACGCCCACTGCGTACCGCACCTTTACGAGTGAGAGTGCTCTTTTGGAATTTCTTGACGGCGCGACCGCCCGCACCCGTCCCTACCTGTTGCTTACTGACAGCACAGGGCAGCAGCTCTCCTCGACCGAACTGGCGGCTGTCGTCTCTCAACTCTTCGATACAGGTATCCAGACCCTGGTCTTCGCCATCGGGCCGGCGGACGGCTGGTCACCTGCGGCCCGCAAACGCGCAGATAAAACCATCGCCTTTGGCCGCATCACTCTGCCCCATGAGCTGGCCGCAGTCATCGCTGCCGAGCAGCTCTACCGATCCCTCACCATTCGGGCGGGACATCCGTATCACACCGGCCACTAGCCCACCATCTGCCACCGAAGCCCTCCCCCTATTTTCAAGGTAAGATCCGGAGCGGATTGGACTTAGGCTCGTAACCCCTTGAGTGCACTTTGGTAGTGCATGTCCGACGGTCAAGATTCGGCATGAGGCCAGTCTTACCCTGCCTTCTATTGTAGTTGGCGTGTCAAGTCGCCGGCCCGCGCGGCGAACGTACCCTGCGCCGAGAGCATATAGCAAAAAGCGGGGCGGCCATTGCTGACCGCCCCGCCTGGTTTTTGGATCGTAGTGGGTTAGAACGTGAATCCAGCGTGGAGCTGAATCAGTCGAGGTGAAGCATCCGCGCCACCCACCGAACCCAGGATGCTCGTCGGAGCGCCGACCGTGCTCTGGATGGAACCAAGAGCATTGCTCGACGTGAGAACATGTGTCGGGTTCTGGAAGTTCGGGTGGTTGAACAGGTTGAAGAACTGCGCGCCAAGCTTCAGCTTCATGAAATCCGCGTGGGGAACGTGGAACGTCTTGAAGGCACCAAAGTCCACGTTCGTGTACGAAGGTCCAACGAGACTGTTGCGTCCCTGCTGGCCGTAGTCCGTCGGCGAAGTAAAGGCACTCTTGAAGTCACACGGGCTAGGCACGCTGCCGTCCGGCAGGAGGGCATGCGAGCCACCACCGCAGTGGTGATCGAAGCTGTTGGAGATTTCATTCGCGAAGAGCAGGGCCGTTCCGTTCGCAAAAGCGCCAGCGGCTACACCGTTGACCGACTTCGGGAAGCTGCTCGTGTTCTGCGTGACCGTGTATGGCAGACCAGATTGGTGGAAGATCGCGCCGCTGAACTCAAAACCGCCGGTCAGATCGCGGAAGCGCTCCGAGAACGAAGGCACCTCGTAGACGAAGCTGGCCGTGGTGTTGTGTTTCACGTTGTAGTCTGCCGGACCGTACTGTTGACGGAGTGCAGCCGAGTTCTGTACGGCTGCGGAGTCGCCGGCATCCGGAGCGAATGCCTCGAAACCGCCGTTAGAGATTTCGTCCAGTGCCTTCGAGAACTCATAGTTGATGTTGACCGTGAGTCCGTGCGAACGGCGGGTGCCCGTGACAACAACGCCGTTGAAGTTGCTATCGGCACCGCTGTACACATTGCTGATCGTCGCGAACGGGGTGACCGGCTTCGCCGTGGGAACCGTCGGGAAGAACGAAGCACTCGCAGCTGTGTTGCTCAGGTTCCTTGTCCCGTCGTTCACCGGCTCGTGATAGCCGTGGTTGCCGACGTAGCTGATCGTCACCGAGCTCTTATTATCGATGCGATGCTCCACAGCCAGACTCCACTCCTCATAGGTCGGGTAGCTGATGCTGCCCGCGATTGTCGTGAAGTTCGGAGCCGAGTAATGGCCGCCTGCATTGGCGACAGCTGCAGCGGTGGTTGTATACGTGCCGCCGGTCGAGAACTGCGACTCAAACGCGGTATCCGAGTTCACAGCCGTCTGGTGCGCACTGCCGGTCGTTGAGGGTGTGATATAGCCGCTGGTAGCTGCTCCTTCAACCGTGCCCAGGACAGCGGCGTGGAAGTTGGTGGGAGGATTGCTGAGCAGGTCGTCCGCAACCACACCGGGGAAGCTGTCGGTGAACATACCGAAGCCCGCACGGACGACGGTCTTGCTGTCAGCCTGCCAGTTCGCGCTGAAGCGCGGCATGATACCGGCTTTCTGGAAGCTTTTGAGCGCGCGATAGCGATCGGCGGAGATGAGACCATTGGGATACGCTGCGTTGTACGGAACTCCTGCGCTGGTTGCTCCGGTCGGCAGAGCCGAGGTGGACAACGCAAGCACCTGGAAACAGTTTGCATGGCAGGTTGGATTGGAGTTGCGCTCTACACGAAGACCAGCGGTCACGGTCAACTTCGGAGTCAGCTTGTAGCTATCTTCGATGTATGCGCCCATGTCATACACCGAAACGGGCTGTTCTGCACGTAGAGGGAAGCGCTCGATGTGTTCGACGTCGATCACGCCCGAAGACAAGCCTTCTTCCGTGAGCTCGTCGGCCGGAGAGATTGTCTCTTCGCCCTGAAGGTCGGTGATGTTGTCGCGACGGATGTTGTAACCGAAGCGGAGAGTGTTGCGGCCCCTCGTGTAGTTGACGTCGTCAATCACCTGGTAGCCGGAGACGCGACGGCCCTGCGGGAAGGCATAGTTCTCACCACCGTAGTTCGTGCCGTAGTTGGCCGCGTCACCGCTCTCGAAGAGCAGTGTGCTGGGAGCGATTCCCGAAAAGTTGTTGCTGTTCTGGAACGGCGCGCTATAGTAGTTGCCGGTAAGCACCAGTTGGTTGGTGAGGTTCGGGGTGAAGGTATGAACCTCGTTGATCTGGCCTTCCCATGCAGGCTGCGCGCTCTGTGTCGAGAAGCGCGGATCGATCAGGTCGGTGTAGGTCGGCTGCAGACCGTGGTCCTGCTTGTAGTGGATGTAGAAGGAGTCCTTGTCGCTGATCTTCCAGTCGACGCGCGCGGTAAGCAGCCACTCAGTCAGCAGCGACGCATTCTTTGCGTAGTAGGTATCTTCCGCAACGTCATTCGCGTCTTGACTTATGGCGCTGGCGGCAGGGCGGAATGGGCTATTGTTATAGACGCCGTAAATCGTCTTCAACAAGGGTTGCTCGGAAACAGGCGCTGGCGCGAAAGAAATGCCGTCGGAGGCGGCGCAGTTGGGGTCGTTGCCGACGCCGGTGGTGTTCGGGTTGTTTTCGCAGTTCGCGCTCGCGTTCGCATTCAGCGTGGCGCAGGAGCCCGCATCACCCAATGAGCAGGCCTGGTAGAGCGCATTCGGCACGAACACCTGGCCGGTCGCCGGTGTCGTCGCACGGATACCTTCGGTGTTCACGAAGAAGAACAGCTTGTCCTTCCAGATCGGCCCGCCGATGGAGGCGCCCCACTGGTTCGCATTCACGAACACCGGGATATTCTGCTCACCATAGAAGGCCTCGTTCTGCTTATTGAACCAGTCGTTCGAGTTCAGCGCGCGTCCGTCCCAATAGTAGCTGGCGTTGCCATGAAACCGGTTCGTGCCGGCCGCGGTGATCTCGTTCACCTGCGCGCCCCCGAGTCCACCGAATTGGGCGCTATAAGCCGGAGCTACGATCGTCACCGTGTCGACTTCATTGTTGCCGAGCGTAAGGTTCGAAGCACCGGTGTTGTTCAGGTTCAGGAACGGGTCGTTCTCATAACCGCCGTCCAGGGTGAACATATTGGACAAGCCGGAGATGCCGAAGCTCGAGAAGTTGCCGTAGCCGCCGGCCGCGGTGCCGGTGTTCATCACCGTACCAGGGGCCGTCTGCGCCACGAAGGTCAGGTCGTTGCCGGGGTTCGGCATCGCCTGGATCTGCTCCGCTGTGAACGTCGTGACGATGTCGGCGTTGGTGGTGTTGACGATCTCAGGGTTGCTGGTCACTTCAATCGTGGTGCCCTGCTGGCCCACGGAGAGCTTGATGGCATCCTGGGTAACAACACCGGCTGCCACCGTCACGTTGCTCACAACCGTAGCAAAGCCGGCCGCGGCTCCTGTAACCTGATACGTTCCCGGCGTGAGCAGCGAAACGTGGTAGTTGCCGCTGGAATTGCTGGTGGCCGCCTTGGAGGCACCTGTGGCCAGGTTCTTGATGGTGACGGTGGCGCCCGGAATCACCGCGCCCGTCGCGTCTGTGACCGTGCCTTCGACGTCACCCGCTGTGACCGATTGTCCATAGCTAAGGGTGGCTACAGCAAGAAGTGTAAGAACTGCCAATACCTTTTTCATATCTCTGTTTTGTCTCTCCAGTTCTTCTCTAAGAAAGGCTGTAACCCTAAACAAAATCTGCGTTCCAACGCATGATGCAGTGATATTGCTGAAAGCAGAGGGTTGCCCTTCGGAAAGCATTGGAAAACTAAAAGGCAGTTTCACTGCCAAAGTTACTCTTTCGAGAATTTGACGCGTTTATTCCATTTTTTCCTCTTTTTCGCCCGATGCTGTCACCAGAGCCAGCAATTTCTTCCGAAAAACGTATTGTCTTTATGCGATGTATAGGGCTTTAGGTATTTCTACTGGTCTCGCATCCTCATATTTGTAGGTTTCTATCGGAATCCGTCATTCCTCATAGAGCAGGAGCCAGACCGGCTATCCTCGGAAGCAGCCCTTTCGGCAATGACTGCGACAGTCTTCTATGAACGTAACCTCCTCCCAGACACCTTTCGCCGGTTCAATCGATAGCGACACCATCGTCGCCATCTCCACGCCTCCCGGCCGTGGCGGTATCGGCATCGTCCGCCTCTCCGGGCCGGATGCCCTCTCGCTTGCCCCACACCTCCTCCAGCTCGCCCACTCGCTGGCCGTGCCCGAAGCCCACGCCCGCGCCTACTTCGCCCGCGTGCTCGACCCCGCCGCCCCAGCCCGCGCGCTCGACGACTGCCTCGTCACCGCGTTCCACGCCCCCCGCAGCTACACCGCCGAACCCCTCGTCGAGATCGCCACCCACGGCTCGCCTGTCATCCTCGATGCGCTGCTGCGCAATGCGCTCGCCACAGGGCAGCGCCTCGGCCTCAGCGTCCGCCTCGCCAACCCCGGCGAGTTCACGCAGCGCGCCTTCCTCGCCGGCCGCATCGACCTCACCCAGGCCGAGGCCGTCCACGACCTCATCGCCGCCCACACGCTCGATCAGGCGCGCGTCGCCGCGCAGCAACTCGGCGGGGCCCTCAGCCGCCGCGTTGCTCCTATTAAAGGAGACCTCCTCCACATCATCGCCCTCCTTGAAGCCGGCATGGACTTCGCCTCCGGCGAGCTCGACGACGTCGATGTCGTTCCACCGACTCAAATCGCCGACTTCATCGGCCGCGTCCGTTCGCCGCTCGAGGTCCTCGCCGCCACCTACCAGCGCGGCCAACTGCTTCGCAACGGGGCCGCCATCGCAATCGTCGGTCGGCCCAATGCCGGCAAGTCGTCGCTCTTCAACCGCCTGCTGGAGCGCGACCGCGCCATCGTCACGGCCATCCCCGGCACCACGCGCGACACCCTCGAGGAGTCACTCTCTCTCGGCGGCATCCCCGTCCGGCTCATCGATACCGCCGGTCTCCGCACGACTGCCGCCGACGAGGCCGAGCAGCATGGCATCGCACGCACGAGAGAGACACTCGCCGACGCTGACCTCATCCTGCTTGTCCACGACGCCACGCAGCCCTTCGGCTCCAGCGAGCAGCAACTCCTCGCGTCCATCGCCAGCCGTCCACATCTTCTTGTCAGCAACAAGATCGACCTGGCTACGGCGGGTTCTGTCCTCTATCCTCTATCCTCTATCCCCTCGCTTCGCACCAGCGCCCTCACCGGCGAAGGCCTCGACGCTCTGCGCACGGCCATCCTCACACAGCTCAACGCGCAAGGCTCGCTCGCAGAATCCGGCCTCATCAACAACCTCCGTCAGCAGCAGTCCATCGCGGACACCCTCACCGCACTCGCTGCTGCCGCCGAAGCGAACGGCTCTGCTCTCCCCCACGAGCTCATCCTCGTCGACCTGCACAACGCACTCCGCGCACTCGACTCCCTCACCGGCACCACCACCACCGACGACATCCTCGCCCGCATCTTCTCCACCTTCTGCATCGGCAAGTAGCCCAATCACTGCACCATTACACGCTGGACGAGCTCGAAACCGTATCGCGCGAGCCCGTTGAATATCTCTATCGGGATGGAAGAGCCAGATAGATTTACCCTCAACCCAATCCATCAAGTCCCGAGACTAAGCACCTGCAGTGGGAGGCGTAATTCTAGGTGGATGGATAATATCGTTGTCGAAAATAGACAGCACCTTCAAAGCCAACACAACCAGAACGACGATGATCGCGACTCGCAGGATGATTCGCCTATCGACGGACCGCGGCCAGCGGCGGAACAGGCGGCGCATTCGCGACTGTAGTTCATACCGATTCACGGTAGATACGTCCTTGTGGCTTGAAATTCGGAATTATCGTAAGGGCATTGCAACATCCCTATGCGTGACCGCTCCTGCTCACATTAAGGCCGTCAGCACACATACGGATGATACAGCGTGGCTCTGGCGACTTCCTTCCGCCATTGCATTCCATATCTTCAGATATGCCGCTTCGGGCCGTATGGCACCAAGTCCGAGCGACGTCATATTATTCAGCCGCGATGGTTCCATCGTCCCCCTCCGCACCCAACAATGCCCGCCCGTGACACCTAATATTGCGACGCCATATTAGGTGTGTGGCATACCGCCGGCGCGGATATTCCCTTCGGCACCATGTAGTTCGCCAGCAGAAGCCGCCCGCCGGACACCACCTGCATCTCGCGAGCGCGCTTCCACTCTCTTCTCATTGCCTCACACGCTATAACCCCCGCGCGCTTGCCCACCGTTTATCTCGCCTCCAGCGCATGAACTTTCTCCTGCGCCGCCGCAATGAAACTCGCCTGCAGGTCAGGCCGCACCCGCTCCGCGCTCTCCATCGCCGCGCGATACCGCGCCAGCGCCTCGTCGCGCCGTCCCAACGCCGCCAGCACATCACCCAGCTCTATCTCCACCGGAGCCGACTCCGGTGCGAGCCCCGCCGCCTGCTCCGCCAACGCCAGCGCACCGTCTTTGTCGCCCGCACTCAGCCGCTTGTCCGCATCGTGCGCCGTCACCAGCGCCGACGCCAACGGCACCGCAAAGCTTCCGTTATACACATCCACACCATAGTCGATCACCGCATCCGGTCTCCGCTCACGAAACACCTCATACGGATTCAGAGCGCCGTCGCCAAACTCAATCCCCTCCAGGTCGCCATCGCTCACAAATACCGTGCCGTCGATCACCGGCGGCACAGCCTCCGGCAGATCGAGCCACCACACCGTGCTCGTCGTCGGCAACCGTCCGCAGTGCATACCGTAGTCCTCCGGCTCAATCGCGCCATCGGGAAAGTACGCAAACCAGCACTTCGCCACATGGTGCTCGTCGATGTACCGCTTCACCGCGATTAACTGCTGCCCCCAGTCCACATTCGCATCGCTCAGATACCTGTGCACCTGCAACGGGCCGCCCCACGCCTCATTCCCATACGCCATATATGCCGGGGCCACGCGCTCACTCGTCACCACCTGCCAGCACAGCAGAACACCCAGCGCATACATCCATCGCGCATCCTTCTGCACCAGTACCGATGCCACACCACCCACCAACACATACAGCAGCGCATACACCGGCAGCAGGTGCCGCACGCCAATATCGAAGTCCGAGTGCATCGCCACCGCAAAGTACAACCCCGTCGGCACGAGCAGCCACAAAGCCGGGTGCCCCACATCTCGCTTCTGAGATGTGGGTAGAACCACCATAAGAACCAACCCTGCCACCAATAGCAGCAGAAACGGCAGCGTAGACTTCACCGCCAGCGCCACCGGAAAGTACCACCAGTTCCCATGCCGGTACACCTTGCCCCACAGGTAGCTCGTGTCCTCAAACTCCGTCTGCTTGGTGTTCTCGAGCCCCCACAGATACGCCTCCGGCAGCACGTGATACTTCGCCAGCATCGCCAGCCGCGGCGCATCGGCCCTGTCGTACATCCGCGCCAGGTACGCACTCAACGGAGGATCAATATCTCCACCATTCACCCCCGCCGAATAACGAAACCCATAGAACCCCCACAGCACTACCCACGCCATCGCGAAGACCACCACCAGCGCCACCGCCCGTTCGCGCAGCGGCTTCCAACTTCGCACCACTACCCACTCCGCCAACACGAGCAACACCAGCATCGGCGCAAGAAACACCCCGGTAAACTTCGCCGCCAGCAGCAACCCCGCCGCAAACCCGGCCAGCAGCAGCCTTCCCCACGTCGGCCGCCCGCTGTACCGATAGAACACATACAGCGCCGCCACAAACAGGCACGCGCTCCCCACGTCCGTCGTCACCAGCGCCCCATGCGCCAAAAAGTTCGGATCGACCACATAGAGCGCCAGCGCAAACAGCCCCGCGCCATAGCCAAACATCTCCGCCGCCATGCAGTAGATCAGCAGCCCCAGCGCAAGCGTGAACCCCATACACGCCAGCCGCCCCAGTTCCAGCGTCCGCCCCACGCCGTTGCCGAACACAAAGTCCCGGCCATCGCGAAACGCCTCGCGCGGCACGCTCCATCCGTGGTCGGCAGGCACCGCGAGCCCGCGCCCCAGCAGTGGTAGCGCCGCCACCAGCTTCACCAGCGGAGGCACCTCGGGGTTAAGCGTATACGTGTGCCGCGTCAAAACCATATATCCATCAAACAGATGGTGCGGCTCATCCCAGGTTGCGGAACTCCGCCGAGACACCCAAACCAGTTGCGCCGCCATCACCAGCAGCAGCCCCGCCACCATCGCCGCCCGGCTCCATTTGCCTTGAATCAAACGTTTTAGCTGGCCCACGGCGATCTCCTGGAAATTTCCTCGCACCCACTCTACCGCATCCCGCATTAACCATCTCGACGCCCATCCGTCCAATAAGCGAACGTCACAGGCGAAAACCGTTTTCTATCGCAGCCTCTCGCGATACCCTTTAACCTGACCACTCGTACACCCTTCGTCCACGTATTGAAACCGTTCAATTGAGATAAATATGCCCTCGACGCTATCTCCCCGCGCCCTTCGACGCACTGTCTATTTCGCCGTCTGCCTTGCCGTGCTCGCCGTGCCCACGCTTGTCCTCGCGGAGAACTCCGCCGCGCCCGCGCCGCAGCCCGGCATCGCCCAGACACCATCGCAGGCCATGGCGCGCTCCTCCGTCACCGGCACCGTGCAAGACCCCACCGCCGCCAGCGTCCCCGGAGCCACCGTCCAGCTCCTGCGCCCCGACGGCACCCTCGTCGGCACCACCACCACCGACAGCACGGGCCACTTCCAGTTCCCGCAGCCCGCCGCTGGCACCTACACCCTCACCATCACCCTCTCCGGCTTCGCTTCCCTCACCAAGTCGCTGCACATCGGCGCCGCTGCGCCCGCGCCGCTGGCCCTCACCATGGACCTCGCCAGCGTTGCCACCAACGTCAGCGTCTCGGCTGACTCCGACGCCCCCACCACCGACCCCGCCACCAACCAGGACGCCGCCACCGTCACCGCCGACGACATGAAGAACCTCCCCATCTTCGACGCCGACATCGTCTCAACGCTCTCCGCCTTCGTCTCCTCCGACGCCGCCGGGGAAGGCGGCACCGCCCTCATCGTCGACGGCGTCGAGACCCCCGCGCTCGACATCAGCCCCTCCGCCATCGCCAGCATCAGCGTCAACCAGGACCCCTACTCCGCGCAGTACCGCCATCCCGGCCGCGGCCAGGTTGAGATCGTCACCAAGCGCGCCGCCCAGCAGTTCCACGGCTCCGCCAGCTTCACCTTCCGCGACGCCGCGCTCGAAGGCACCAACTACTTCGCCCAGTCCAAGGCCCCCTCACAGCGCCGCATCTATGAGGGTTACGTCACCGGCCCCACCGGCCTCCACGGCACCGAGTTCCTCTTCTCCCTCACCCGCCGCGAGCAGGACACCTTCAACACCGTCGACGCCGTCACCCTGCCCACCGTGCAGGCCGCGCAGAACGTCGCCGCGCCCACCCGCTCCACCGCACTCACCATGAAGGTCCGCCGCCAGTTCAACGAGAACCACTCCGGCTTCCTTCTCTACCGTCTCTACGACGCCTCCAACATCAATCAGAACGTCGGCGGCCAGACCCTCGCCTCCGCCGGTTACAACAGCTACAACTACGACATGGACGTCGCCTACCACGACGACTACACCATCGGCGCCACCAAGCTGAACCAGTTCAATCTGCGCTTCGAGCGCAACCTCGACCGCACCGCCTCCGCCTTCCATGCCGCCCAGGTCCAGGTGCAGGGCGTCGCCACTTTCGGCAGCGCGCAGAACGACGTCTTCAACACCGAGTACAACCCCAACATCTCCGACCTCTTCAGCTGGACCGTCGCCTCGCACCTCCCGCAGCAGATCAAGTTCGGCGTCCAGATACCCAACCTCGGCCGCCGCATCCTCGAGGACAACACCAACCGCCAGGGCACCTACACCTTCGCCAGCGTCGCGGCATATCAGGCGGGCACACCCTCCACCTTCACCATTCAGCAGGGCCAGTCGCGCTTTGAGACCCTCTACTCGCAACCCGAAGCCTTCATCCTTGACCAGGTGCAGGTCACCCCGCGTCTCACCCTCACGCCCGGCCTGCGTTACGGCTTCCAGAACACGCTCTCCAACACCAAGAACGGCTTCGAGCCCCGCTTCACCGCGGCCTATGCCATCGACCCCAACCACGGCTTCGTCGCCCGCGCCGGTTCCGGCATCTACTTCCGCCAGGTCGGCCCCAACGTCGAGCAGAACCTCGCCCGCTACCAGAACGCCGCTGAGCGCAGCCTCGTCATCTCCAACCCCTGCTACGCCAACCCGACCACGCCCACTTGCCCCACGCTCACCACCCAGCCGCCCAGCCTCTTCCAGTTCGCGCCCGGCCTGCAGTCGCCAGTACAGGCTTACTTCGGCCTGAGCCTTGAGCACCAGGTCACCAAGACCGCCACCCTCACCGTCGGCTACAACGGCTCCCGCGGCTGGCACGCGCTGCGCACCATCGACATCAACGCACCGTTGCCGCCGTATCCCAACACCGTCCGGCCCAACCCCAACTACTCCCAGATCAACCAGCAGGACTCCGGTGGCTACCAGAAGTCCGACGATCTCTCCGTCAGCTTCCGCGGCCGCATCCACGATTACTTCGCCGGCTTCATGCAGTACGACTACCAGCACGCCGACTCCAACACCCAGTGGTCCACCTTCCAGCCCGAAGACCAGTACGACCCCAACGCCGAGTGGTCGCGCACCAACTACGACCAGCGCCAGCGCCTCTCGCTCTTCGGCACCCTCTACCCCGACAAGCCCGTCACCCTCGGCGTCGGCTTCTACGACTACACGCCGCTGCCCTACACCATCACCGACGGCACCGACCGCTTCGACCCCGGCCTCTACAACGCCCGCCCCGACGGCGTCCCCCGCAACAGCCTCAACGAAGCCGACTACCAGGACCTCCAGCTCCGCCTCGGCTACACCTACAAGTTCGCCCCGCTGCAGCACGTCAAGGCCGCCGAGGCCGGCGCGGTACCCGACTTCCAGACCATCGCCTTCTCGCTCTCCAGCTTCAACACCCTCAACCGCGTCAACTTCGGCAGCTACGACGGCGTAGAAGGCTCGCAGGACTTCATGCAGCCCACCAGTGCCAACAGCCCCCGCCGCCTACAGCTCTCCGCCGCCTACAACTTCTAACTCCTGCACAGACAGGTACCCCGACGCTTTAGCGTCGGGTCTCATAGGCAAATTAAAAAGAAAAGAGGGAGTTTTAACCCCCTCCCGCCCGGCGATATCTTCACATCCGCACCGCCCAATCCCTGCTACGCTTACCAACACACGCCCGCTCGGGCAATCCCTCACACTCATAGCAAGGAGAACCATCATGGGCATCCTCGAAGAAGCAGCCGGCGCATTCGCCGCCGTAGAAGCCGAAAAGAAACTCAACCCTGAGGGTGGCATACTCGCCGAAGGCACAGCCGCCGTCGCCGGCTTCGGTGGTATCGAAGCCATCGAAAACCTCCTCGAAAAGAAGGACGACACCCCCCAGCAGGGCTAAGCTCCTTCGTTCGTCCTAACCGGGAAAGGGTGGGTGCCATCGGCATCCACCCTTTTCTGCGTCCAACTCGTTTTGGCCTTACACTACACCGCGAAACTTTGCTCACTCTGCGAACTCTGCGTGAACGCTTTGCCTTTTTCCTGCTCCCGACTCCGCAACTTCGCTCACTCGCCCTGAGCGTTTCCGTACCTTCTTTTGCTTTTCGTCTCCTCACGCGCTACAAAAGTACATGCGTCCCTACAATCTTCTGTTGCTCGCCGCCCTCTGCGTCGCCCTCCCGACGCACGCCCAATCCCGCGAGACCGCCTCCGGGCCCATCCCCACCGTCACTGCAAAAACCGCCAGCATGAAGAACATCCCCGGCTTCGTCCCGCTCCACTGGGACGCCAAAACCGGCCACATCTTCCTCGAGATCCACCTCGACGCCTCCGGCAAATCGCCCGACCTCCTCTACACCACCTCGCTAGCCGCAGGTACCGGCTCCAACGATCTCGGCCTCGACCGCGGCAAGACCTCTCGCGGACTCGTCGTCCACTTTGAGCGCGTCGGCCCCAAGGTCCTCATGGTCGAGCCCAACCAGATGTTCCGCTCCGGCGTCGACGACCCCCTCGTCTCGCGGCCCGTCAACGAGTCCTTCCCCGCCTCCATCCTCTACGGCTTCACGGTTGCCGCCGATGACGACGCCGGCACCATCCTCGTCGACGCCACCGACTTTCTCCTGCACGACAACTTCGGTGTCACCGAAGCCATCACCCGCATGAAGCAGGGCACCTATAAGGTCGATGCCACCCGCTCCGCCATCGACCTCCAGAACACCAAGGCCTTCCCTGAAAACTCCGTCGTCGAGTCGGTCCTCACCCTCACCACCGAAGGTGTCCCCGGCCGGTGGGTCCGCGACACCGCCCCTGACCCCCGCTCCGTCACCATTCGCGAACGCACCAGCTTCGTGCAGCTTCCGCCGCTCGACGGCTCCTTCGTCCCGCGCCGCTTCAACCCCAACGCCGGCTACTTCGACTTCGCCTACCGCGACTACAACGTCCCGCTCGGCGACGACATGACCCAGCGCTTCATCGAGCGCCACCGCCTCATCAAGAAAGACCCCAACTGCAAGACCGCCTGCGTCGCCGTCAAACCCATCCAGTACTACGTCGACAACGGCGCACCTGAACCCATCCGCTCCGCCCTGCTTGAAGGCGCCCGCTGGTGGGACCAGGCCTTCCAGGCCGCCGGCTGGGCCCCCGGCACCTTTAAAGTCGACATCCTCCCGCAGGGCGCTGACCCCATGGACGTCCGTTACAACATCATCCAGTGGGTCCACCGCTACACCCGCGGCTGGAGCTACGGCGCCACCATCTCCGACCCCCGCACCGGCGAGATCCTCAAAGGCAATGTCACCCTCGGCTCCCTCCGCGGCCGCCAGGACTACATGATCGCCGAAGCACTCCTCAGCCCTTACAAGGATTTGTCATCCCGCAGCGCAGCGGAGGGATCTGCTTCACCGGACCCGGCGAAGGACCCCATGTTGCAACTCGTCCTGCAACGCATCCGCCAGCTCGCCGCGCATGAGACCGGCCACACCCTTGGCCTCGCGCACAACTTCGCCGCCTCCACCTACACCCCCAACGACCACGAACACACCCTCAGCGTCATGGAGTACCCGCACCCCTGGGTCACCCTCGACGCCAATGGCAAGATCGACATCGCCCACGCCTACCCCGTCGGCATCGGCATCTGGGACAAGACCTCCATCGACTACGGCTACCGCGAGTTCGACAAGAACGGCCACCCCGTCGAAGACGAAGCCGCCCTCAGCAAGATCCTCGCTGACTCCCAGAAGACCGGCATGGTCTTCCTCACCGACCAGGATGCCCGCCCCTTCAGCTCCGCCTCGCCCATCGACCACCTCTGGGACAACGGCAGCGACCTTCCCGCCGAACTCGACCGTGTACTCGCCGTCCGCGCCGCCGCACTGAAGAACTTCGGCGAGAACAACATCAAGCCCGGCGAGCCGCTCGCTCACCTCGAAGACGTCCTCGTCCCGCTCTATCTCTTCCACCGCTACCAGACCGAGGCCACCATCAAGATGATCGGCGGCCTCGACTACCGCTACAACATGCGCGGCGACGGCCAACTGCTCCCGCAGATCGTCGACCCCGCCAAACAAAAGGCTGCGCTCACCGCCGTCCTGCAAACGCTCACGCCGCAGACTCTCACTCTGCCTGAGTCCATCCTCAAGCTCCTGCCGCCACCGCCGCCCGGCTACCCACGTAACCTGGAGTCCTTCCCCTCGCACACCGCGATGACCTTCGACCCCATCGCCACCGCCGAATCCGCCGCCGACCTCACCCTGCAAGTTCTCTTCGACCCCGCCCGCGCATCCCGCCTCATCGAGTACCACATGCGCGTCCCCCAGTCCCCCTCACTCCGCAGCGTGCTTGAGGCCGTCTCCAAAACCACAGCCGAGCGACCCGAAGGCGGCCACTCCATGACGAGCGAAGTCGAGCGCGCCGTCGAGTTCCGCGGCCTCGAGTGGATGCTCTCCCTCAGCATCAACAAGGAAGCCAGCAGCCAGGCCCGCGCCATCGCTCTCTCCCACATCGACGATCTCTACAAGCAGTGGACCACCGAGCCCATGCCCACCGATACCGCCGAAGCCATCCACCGCCGGGCCCTCATCGCCCGCATCGACGACTTCAAGCACGACCCCGAAAAGTTCGTAGCCGCCAAGCCCATCGAAGCCCCACCCGGCATGCCCATCGGCGACGACGGCGACGACTACTAACCTCAACCCAACCACTCTTCACAAAAATCACTCGCCGCAAACCCGCAACGGCTGCCTGCATTCACCGAGGCAGCCGTTGCGCAACTTAGCGTTAAACTTCGCGTACTTTG
The DNA here is from genome assembly GCF_014083945.1 of Granulicella sp. 5B5. Taxonomy (GTDB): domain Bacteria; phylum Acidobacteriota; class Terriglobia; order Terriglobales; family Acidobacteriaceae; genus Granulicella. Next base: position 2,114,710 of record NZ_CP046444.1, read on the forward strand.
CGGGAAAGCTTTTCTCTTCCCTCCGAAAACATCCCCGCTACAATAGAAGTAGAGGCAAATCAATATCCTCTCGCAGCTCTTCTCCAAACAAGTACCCGGGCCATCAACCAATCCAGGCTCTCCACCAATAACCAATTTAGAATCAACACTATAACAAATACTCCCCTAACCCCAACCATTTCAATACTTTCGCTCAAAAGTACGGGAGGGGGGCCCACCCACAACGCATGAAGCCACGCATCGCCATCCCGGTCCCGACCACCACCGACCTCGCCTACAACCAGCGTTCCTGGCCCATGTACGCCGCTGCCATCCAGCAATCCGGCGGTGACCCGGTCGAGGTCCCGCTCACCCTCACCCCCACCGAGCGCACCGCCCTGCTCGCCACCACCCACGGCGTCCTGCTCACCGGCTCACCCGCGGACGTCAATCCCGACCTCTTCGGCGCCGAACTCGACCCGGCCACGAACCCAGCCGACCCCGCCCGCGAGGCCACCGACTTCGCCCTGCTCGACGACGCCATCCACCACGGCAAGCCTGCCCTCGGCATCTGCTACGGCGTCCAGTCCATGAACACGTGGCGCGGCGGCACCCTCGTCCAGGACCTCACACCGCTCCCGGTCAACCACTCCGCCGGCCCCACCGTCGCCATCGCGCACACTGCACTCATCGCGAAAGACTCCCTCCTCGGCACCCTGGTTGACCCCGCCGAGTGCATCGTACCCTCCGCCGAAGGCATCATCGC